>JBBRFK010000019.1:0-25775 GCA_038224435.1 Cytophagales bacterium
ATTTTCCCATCAAAACCACATAGATACAGTTCGTTTTGTTGGTCAACTCCAAAAGACGCTATTGGGAAAGAGGCTCTCAACAGTTGGGTATTGACGGGATTATTAAGGTCCGCGTGATCCAAAGTCCAAATCCTGCCTGACGCAAAATCTCCGTAAACATATAATCCTTTCAATTGGTCCAAAGTGGACCCTCTGTATACAAATCCGCCTGTGATGGAGACATCCCCGTTGGCATGCCCATATTCCAAAATGGGCATTACCAATCCCGCTTCATTACATCCATTGGCAGGATTGTAACACTCAAAACCTTCCATGGTCCGCCATCCATAATTCCCTCCTTTGGTGATGATGTCTATTTCCTCGGCACGGTTTTGACCCACGTCTCCTGCCCATAGCCTGTCAGTCTGTGAATCAAAACTAAATCGCCAAGCATTTCTTAATCCATAGGCATATATTTCTTGTCTTTTACCTTCAATATTGTTGACAAAAGGATTATCAGATGGGATGGAATAATTGAGGGTACCGGTTCGGGTGTCCACATCTATCCTGAGGATAGTTCCGAGCAATGTATTAGGATTTTGACCATGGTTCTGTGGATCGCCACCCGACCCGCCATCGCCCACAGCGATATACAAATACCCATCAGGGCCAAAAGAAAGCTGTCCGCCATTGTGGTTTGAAAATGGCTGGTTAATTTCCAACAATACCGATTCACTGGCATTATTGGCTTGGTTAATATTAGATGCAGAAACCTGAAATCTGGAAATTACTGTTCGGTTTGGACTTGATGCGGTATAATTGACATATAAATAGCCATTGGTTTCATAATCAGGGTGAAAAGCCAGGCCCAAAAGTCCTTCCTCATTTCCTTGGTCTTTTACTTTTGATTCTATATCCAAGAACACTTCTTTATTCATGACATTGGGATTATTTTGAAAAACAGATATCACCCCCTTTTGCTCCACGATAAATATCCTATTCGAATTGTCCCCGGCATGTTGGAAATCAACCGGCCTGTCAAAAGTTAAATTGGGATAGGCCTCTACGACCACTATTAGGCCTTTATCAGTCTGGTCACCATCTTCATTTTCTTGGATACAGGAAACATTGGAAATAAAAAGGAGGAACAAAATGCAAAAATTGAGTATCGGATTTTTCATCTTTTTATTCTTTTGTGTAGGAAAAGTTAACGGGATACCGATTTTTTTGTTGAAAGTTATGGCAAAAACCAAAAGAAATTGGAACTGATTTTTCTTAAAAGTTGAATCAGCCCTACTCATTCTTCTCATTTTATCAATTATTCAAAAAAAATGAGAGCCACCACCTGTTGATCAAATGAACAAGCAAAGGAATGGAACAGCCATTTTTTCGCTAATTCACTTTTTTCAAAATAATAGACTTCAATTCAAAACCCGTTTCCCCATTTCCATTTATCCTCAATTTAAGATTCATATCTCCTTTTTCAAACCTGCTTTTTCCCAAATATACCAGAGGCCAATTTTTTTCATAAACCTCTCCGCGGGGAACCCTGTCCGGGCTGGGAATGAGCTCGGCAACATGCGTTTCCGCTATCTCAGTCCTTAACTCTCCTCCATTCAATCCAAGTATTATCTCCAAAGGAGCAGTATTTGAAAGTTGGGCAAAAATCTCATATTCACTCATCTTGACCGATACCAATTCCCAATAAACATGATCAGATTCAGAAGAAAATCCCACAAACCAATCATTGGCCCAGCCCATTTTCCCTTTGAAACTTACGCCTCCCTCCTTTTTCGCATCGGAAGCCGGAAGCTCCACACTTGGGACACTTGGGTGCCCAACCTGAATTTTCGGAGGATCAACCCCCATTTTTATAACTTCCTGAAACCATTCAAGGTACTCTCTTTCCATCTCGGCAAGTAATCGGGGATTCTCTTCGATGATATTTTGGGTCTGTGAATAATCATTGCCCAGGTCGTAGAGTTCTTTTTTATTCTTTTGTAAAGTCAAGAGATACCTTTGATTTCGGATAGCTCCGGGAATAGTGTCAAAATCCAAATTAACATGGTGGGTAAAAAAATACCTGTCCTCCCATTTCCCATTTTCTTCAATCAAAGGCAAGAGACTTTTGCCATGAATCTCAATGTCTGAAGGGACTTCTATTTCCAGCAGATCAACCAAGGTCGGCAGAACATCTATATGGGCTGCCCAAGGTTTGATCATCAAATGTCCTTTTCCGGGGATTCTCATAAAAAACGGAACCCTCACCCCTCCTTCATCCAAATGTCCCTTAATGCCTTTCATACCTCCATTGTATCGGACTCCATTGGGACCATTGTCAGTCATAAAGATGACGATGGTGTTCTCAAGCTTACCGCTTTGCTCTAGGAAAGACATCAGTCTGCCCACATTGTCGTCAATGTTTTCAACCATGCCATAGATGCTGGCATCTTTGTCATTGAGTCCTTTGGCTTTGTATTTGTCGAAATATTGGTCAGGAACCTGAAAAGGGCTATGGGGTGTATTGTAAGCAATCATGGTAAAAAAGGGAGTTTCCTGATTCATATAAGCTATTGCCTTTTCGGTCAGAAAATCAGGTAGATAACCTTTGAAAGGCACTTCCTCAAAATTATGGGTAAGTTTTCCGTCAAAGTAATTGTTGATATGACCTTCTGTAAATCCCAAAAATTCATCAAATCCCTGCCCAACAGGATCATGGGGAAACTGTTTTCCCTGATGCCATTTCCCAAATAATCCTGTCCTATACCCTGCAGACTGGAGCATTTCTGCAATCGTGATTTCATCCTCCCGCATCACTTCCATCCTGTTTGTCACCCAAGTAGTACCGGTAGCGGGATGGTACCTTCCCGTAAGAAGACTCGCACGGGTCGGCGCGCAGACAGGAGAAACGTAAAACCTGTCAAATACAACAGATTGCGCAGCCAAGGAATCAATATGGGGCGTATCAATAAGGTCATTGCCATGATAGGAAAGGTCTCCCCAGCCTTGGTCATCCGTGATGATAAGAAGAATATTCGGTTTTGGTGGGACGGCTTCATTGGTACAGGAACTGGAAAGAATCCATATTGGAAGGATAATCATGCAAAGAGAATTGAGAATTTTCAAGGTTTTCTAGTTTGAGATGACATGATTAAGATAGTGGAAATAATCAAAATATAAGGGCAAAATCGTTGGAGAATCCTCATTTTTAGAATTTAAAAATCCTGATAACCATGATGGAAGCCATTATATTTATTGGGGTGGAATCTGGGCAATCCAATATTGGCCGGAGATAGTGTAAGGAAATTTTTTGAAGCGGGGTGGATGCACAAGAATAATGAGAAATATTACCTTTCCTATTCGACGGGAAATACAGACTTTATTGCATATGCCATCAGGGACAATCCCTATGGATCTTTTACATACCAAGGCATTGTGCTAAATCCGGTGCAGGGAATGACCAACTACCATTCGATAGTGGGGTTTGAAGGAAAATGGTATCTATTTTACCATGACAATGAGATGTCAAACAAAACCCATCTCCGCAATATCAAAATGACTGAATTGGTCCATATTGGAGACGGGACAATTCAGACTATAGCGCCAATGAGGAAATAGATGGGAGACGTGAGATATGAGACTTGAGACTTGAGATTTGAGATTTAGGATAAAAAAAACCGTCAGGATTGCTCTTAACGGTTTTTCTTTTCTATCCAGGTTCTTGGCCTATATAAATTCATTCAGAATATTTTCGTACAATTCCTGCTTGCCAGAGGTTTGTTTTGGTTCGCCATTGTTGATAGCAAGGTTTCTTAGATCCTCCAAAGTCAGCTTGCCGTCTTCGAATTCTTTTCCTTTGCCTGCATCAAAAGAAGCGTATCGCTGCTTTCTCAAATCCAAATATGCGGAGTTTTCCAAAATATCGTTTGCTATCAACATCCCTCTTGCAAAAGCATCCATGGAACCGATATGGGCCAAAAACAAGTCTTCCAAGTCGGTTGAATTCCTTCTTACTTTGGCGTCAAAGTTTACACCCCCGCCTTGTAAACCTCCACCTTGGAGGATTACGAGCATGGACTCAGTAAGTTCCTGTAAGTTGATCGCAAATTGATCGGTATCCCAACCGTTTTGGGCATCGCCTCTGTTGGCATCAATCGAACCCAACATACCGGCATCAACGGCTACCTGTAGTTCGTGTTGGAATGTATGTCCAGCCAACGTTGCGTGGTTGACTTCAATATTCAATTTGAAATCCTTTTCCAATCCAAAATGTCTGAGGAATCCGATCACAGTTGCGGAATCGTAGTCATATTGGTGCTTGGTAGGTTCCATCGGTTTTGGTTCGATGAAGAAGGTTCCTTTGAAACCGTTGTTTCTTGCATAATCCCTAGCCATGGTCAGAAATTTGCCAAGGTGCTCAGTTTCGCGCTTCATGTCAGTATTCAACAATGACATATACCCTTCACGACCTCCCCAGAACACATAATTCTCTCCGCCCAATTTGATGGTGGCGTCAATGGCATTTTTCACCTGGGTCCCCGCCCAAGTTACGACATTGAAATCAGGATTGGTGGAAGCTCCGTTCATATACCGCGGATTTGAAAATACATTGGCAGTTCCCCAAAGCAGTTTCACACCTGTTTCTGCCTGCTTTTGCTTGGCATAATCGGTGATAATCTGCATCCTGCTTTCATATTCAGAAAGGGAATGTCCTTCGTCAATCAGATCAATATCGTGGAAACAATAGTAAGGAGCGCCGATTTTGGTGATGAATTCAAAAGCTGCGTCCATTTTATCTTTTGCCCTTTGGATGGCATCTGCATTTGCATCCCAAGGTCTGACCATGGTACCCGGTCCAAAAGGATCTGCACCGGTAGCGCAGAAGGTATGCCAATAGGCAATTGAAAACTTAAAATGTTCTTTGAGGGTCTTTCCTCCAACAACTTTATTCTCATCATAATATTTGAAAGCAAATGGGTTTTTAGAGCCTTTACCTTCAAACTTGATTTTATCGATGTTTGGAAAATAGGTTTTTGACATGGTATTTATAGGTTATTTTATTGTAAACATGAGACAGAGGGCAGTTGGCAGTGGCCAGTGGGTAGTTAGCAGTGGGCAGTTGTTAATGGAAACCGTAAACTATATACTGTAAACTGATCACTTAACTGACGAAAACTGCATACCATAAACTGAACACTGTGAACTGTATCCTAAATCATTTAAACTGTAAACTAAATACTGTGCTGCAAACTGAAAACTGACCACTGTAAACTGTTCACTGTTCACTGTACTTTCATCAAAACTTCAAGCCATCCCTGATAGACATCTTGGTATTGATTGACCAGCTTGACGTCAGGTTCAATCGAGGCAAGCTTATCCAATCCTTGAAAAGCTTCTTTTGGAGAGGCATATATCCCAGCCCCGATTCCAGCACCCCGGGCTGCACCCTGGGAACCGTCTGTATCGTAAAGCTCCAAGGTGACTTCGTTCATATTGACAAAAGCCTCTCTGAATAATGGACTTAGAAACATATTTGCCCTTCCGGCTTTGACGGTATTGAGATTTAATCCCATGTCCTTCATGATGTGGAATCCATAAGTCAAGGAAGCGACAATCCCTTCCTGTCCTGCACGAAGTACATGTCTTTTGTCATGCTTGAGCAGGTTGATCCCAGAAAGGTGGGCATCCACAGACTTATTTTCCATGATTCTTTCCACACCGTTTCCAAAAGGAATGAACTTCAATCCTTCAGAACCGATAGGAACTTGCCCGGCCAAATCGTTCATTTCAGGATAGGAGATGCTTTCACCTCCCAGTAGTTTTTTGAGCCAGGAATTCAAAATCCCGGTTCCATTCACACAAAGCAAAACCCCAAATCTGGGATCCTTCTCTGTATGGTTGACATGGACAAAGGTATTTACTCTGGATTTTGGGTCATATACCGCTTGTGTACTTACACCATAAACTGTTCCGCTTGTACCTGCCGTGGTGGCCAATTCTCCTTCTTCCAAAACATTGAGTGAAAAAGCATTATTGGGTTGATCGCCTGCACGGTAAGAAATCGGAATCCCGGCTTCAATACCCAAAATATCCGCTGCCTCTGCAGTTACATTTCCCTGAAAAGAAAAAGAAGGAACGACATCCGCGATTAGGGATTCATCGATCCCATAGTATTTCAAAAGTTCCTTTGACAATACATTTGACTTGAAATCCCAGAAAATCCCTTCTGATAATCCTGTTTCAGAGGTTTTGATTTCCCCACTCAACTTCATGGCGATATAATCCCCGGGAAGCATGATTTTATGGATCTGGGCATATTTTTCAGGTTCATTTTCCTTGACCCATTTGAGTTTGGAGGCAGTAAAATTCCCCGGCGAATTCAATAAATGCCGAAGACAATAATCTTCCCCTAATTCCTGAAAAGCTTTGTTTCCGATACCAACCGCCCTGCTATCACACCAAATGATGGACGGACGGATGACATTTCCATTTTTGTCCACACACACCAAACCGTGCATCTGGTAAGAAATCCCGATTGCCTTGACTTCACCTTTCTGGATATTTCCAGTTTTAACGATGGCATGTGTCGTGTCAATGATGTATTTCCACCAAATATCAGGATCCTGTTCCGCCCAGTCCTTTTGGGGAGCAGAGATCGTCATTTCTACTTTCGGCAATCCTTCAGAGGTCACCACTTTTCCAGTATCCGCATCCAGCAAGGTGGCTTTTACCGAAGAACTCCCGATATCGTAGCCAATCAATAATCTTCTCATGCTTTTTGAATTTTACCAGAATACGATGTAAAGCGCTGCAGTGATTCCTGAAATGAGAATAGCCCCGATTTTAAATGCTGTACTTGTTCTGAAGAGTTCTTTATTGATTTCTATACTGTTAGGATGGTCTTTTCCTTTGCCTTCATATAAACTGATGGCAATGATCAACACAGTAATAATCAGGAATACAATACCCATTCTGTCTAGGAATGGCAAGTTTGGCATGCCGAACTTCAAGGCTGTAGACAATGGAATTGTCAAAATAGCGGCGGTCAAAGCGGCATTGGAAGTGGTTTTTTTCCAGAATACCCCAAAGAAGAAAATGGCAAATACACCCGGGGAAACGAAACCTGTATATTCCTGAATAAACTGGAATGCCTGGTCCAAAGAACCCAAAGCCGGAGCGACTATGGCTGCAACCACAAATGCGATCAAAGCTGATAATCTTCCTACCCTTACCTGTTTGGTCTCTGATGCATTTTTATCAATATATTGCCTGTAAATGTCCATCGTGAAAATAGTGGAAGTACTGTTGGCCATGGAGGCCAAAGAAGAGACAATGGCGGCAGTCAAAGCAGCAAAAGCAAGACCCTTTAATCCAACCGGCAAAATCTGAAGCAATGTAGGATAGGCCCTGTCAGATTTGATCAGCCCTGTGACCGGGTCGCTCATCGAAGCAATAAAACTTGGGTCAATGCCATTCTTCACAATCACCCATGCCGCAATCCCGGGAATAACGACAATCAGTGGCATCAATAATTTCAAAAATCCTGCGAAAATCATCCCTTTTTGGGCTTCATCCAGATTTTTTGCTGCCAAAGCCCTTTGGGTAATGTATTGGTTAAATCCCCAATAACTCAAGTTGGTAATCCACATTCCACCCACCAAAACACTGATGCCGGGAAGGTCCATATAAGCATCCCTTGTCCCACCTTTACCGTCAGGAATCATCATTTCGCCTTTGGAAAGGATCATTGAAAAATGTCCGGGAACTTCTTTTCTCAGCAAGCTCAATCCATCCCAAGCATTGCCTTCTCCCACGATCTGCAGGGCAATATACGTAGTCGCAAGACCGCCTGCGATCAGGAAAACCACCTGTACCACATCTGTCCACGCTACCGCTTTCAATCCCCCGTAAATGGAATATACCATGGCGAAAAGTGCCAGGCCGAGGATACCATAAGTCATGGGAACATTCAGAATGGTATTCAAGCTCAAAGCACCGAGATAGAGGACAGAGGTGAGGTTGACGAAGACATATAAAAGCAACCAAAATATCGCCATGGTGGTCCTGACTCTTGCATCATACCTGTCCAACAGGAAGCCTGGCATGGTATATATCCCTTTCTTGATATAAACCGGAAGGAAAAATATCGCCACTACCAAAAGTGTCGCAGCAGCCATCCATTCGTAGGTGGATATTGCCAATCCCAAAGCAAAGCCGGAACCTGACATGCCGATAAATTGCTCTGCAGAAATATTGGAGGCAATCAGGGAAGCACCTACTGCCCACCAAGGAAGGGCTTTGGATGCCAAAAAATAATCTTTTGAGTCTTTGATATGGCCTTTCTTTTCCCGGGAGACGAAAAGTCCCATGCCTACAATCAATAAGCAATATCCGACAAAAACGGCGAGGTCTAAGGGTTCTAGTAACATAGGTTATGGTTTATTGTAAATGATTTTATTCGGAATCGATTGCAGAAGATAATTTCTTTTTTTAACCGAATTATTTTCAAATATAATGTTTTCAGGTAATCTGACTACTTTTTTTAAATTTAAATCGAGAGGTTCCAAAATTTGAAAATAGAACCTGTCCATAATAACAGGCAATGCTTGAAAAAGCCAAAATCCCAATGTTCAGAAATATAAAAATCTTCTACTGTCATGGTCAAAATCAACATCACCCAATGAAAGTTGAAAAAATCAATCGGCTTCATTTATCATTGGCAATCATATTTGAAATACACATATGAAATTCGCATATTGCATCCTTTGGTGTTGGTGATTACTACAAAGTTTTACTTTGAAGTTTCAATCCCCGGCATCAAGGATTTGCCTTTCTTCACCAACTTTTAGCAATAACCAGCAAATGGTAAAAGATAAAAAATCATATCAAATATTACTTGTAGATGATAATCTTGGTGATTTTTTTCTTGTAGAAGAATATCTTCAGGAAATGATATCTGAACCGTATATTCTAAGAACTGAGAATTTTAGGGACACCAAGGAGATATTGACAGAAAAAAAGCAAAAATTTGATGTCATTCTTCTTGACCTGACGCTGCCTGACAAAAGCGGCGAGCAACTTATCAGTGAAATGATGTCTATTGTTGAAAATATCCCGATCATAGTTCTCACAGGCTATGCTGACGCCACTTTCGCCATCAAATCCCTATCGATGGGAGTTTCGGATTACCTTCTCAAAGATGATTTGAGCTCGGTCGTCCTGTTTAAAAGTATTGTTTATAACATCGAAAGAAACAAAAATTTGGTCAGGTTACAGGAATCTGAACAAAGGTATGCGGATCTCTTTCAGCTAAGCCCACAACCTATGTGGGTATTCGATCTTGAGACTTTGGAGTTTCTCAATATAAATCAGGCTGCTATCGCACATTACGGATATAGCTTAGATGAATTTAAGAGAATGACAATCAAAGACATAAGGCCGAAGGAGGAAGTGGAATTTGCAGAAAACCTGATAGACACAACCGGTAATGAGAATACCAAATATATCCGTGCCGTTCTCAACCATGTCAAAAAAGACGGTACCTTAATGCGGGTTGAAGTACATTCCAATATAATTGATTTGCAGGGCAGAAGTTGCAGACTGGTCCTAGCCAATGACATCACCTCCAAACTCAAATACCTCGAAGCCATTGAAACTCAAAATGAAAAGATGAGGGACATTGCCTGGACCCAATCGCACATTCTCAGGGCGCCGCTTTCGAGAATGATGGGTCTCATAAACTTGATTCAGAATGACGATATGGAGGTTTCAGAAATGAAGGAGTTTTTAGGACACCTTGTGAATTCAGCCAAAGAATTTGACGCAATCATCAAGGATGTGGTAGAAAAAGCCCAGCAAATAAACATACAAGACCAACCAAGGTCAAAATAATTTTATTTTATACTCAGTTCCGATTTCATTTTTTTATCAATAATTATTTCTCTCTTCAATCCACCTATTGGCCACCAAGAAATAGTGGCATCAATAATTTTTACTCAGGGTAATTCCGTTTACCTTTAGACACCTCTCCCGCCACAATCTGTCATATATTACCAAACCCAATATAACATGAGAGATTCAAAAAAAATCACCATTGTAGGCGGTGGAGTTGCCGGCTTAGCCGCAGGAATTTACGGAAGGTTGCAGGGATTTGATGTCACCATTTTTGAAATGGGAAAGAGGTCTGGCGGAGTCTGCACCTCTTGGGAAAAAGCCGGCTATCAGGTCAACAGCTCCATACATTGGCTGGTAGGTTCTGCACCGGGTATTGATTTTTACAGGATGTGGTCGGATCTGGGTGTTTTGGAAAATATTGATTTTCATTACCATGACAGTTTCATTGAATACAAAAACATAAAAGGACAGGATGTCCATTTTTATTCCGACCCAAATAAGCTACAGCAGCATTTGATGGCTATATCTCCTGTAGATTCAAGGTTGATTGGAGAATTGATCCATAGTGTCAATTTACTATCAGAAGCCAATTTTACAATGGACAGGGCTTTTGGCTTGCTCCATGCATGGGATTGGACCAAAGTATTCATGGACAATATACCTGCTGTGGTTGCCTTGGGAAAATATAACAGCATGTCTGTCAAGGATTTTGCAAAGAAATTCAAATCAAATGTACTAAAAAAAGCATTTGAAAATTTTTGGTCACCGGACATGTCGATGAGTTTTATGCTGCTACAACTGAGCTATGCAGCAAACAGGATAGCAGGATACCCAATCGGAGGTTCTGGAAAATTTATAGAAAACCTGACAAAAAGGTATACGGATATTGGGGGAAAATTGGAGTTGGGACAAAAGGTCACCAAAATTATCATTGAAAATAACAGGGCTGTTGGGATCCAAACAGAAGATTCCAAATCCCACCTTTCTGATTATGTGGTATCTGCCTGCGATGGATTCACTGTTTTGTTCAAACTGCTCGAGCCTGGCCACGTCGACGAAGCGACTTTGGATGCCTACAGGACTTTGGAAACATTTCCCTCCATCATATATTTTTCGGCGGGGATAGACCGGACTTTTGAAGAAGTCGATCCCTCCATCATTGGACTCAATATCCCATTGGACAAAAAGCTTCACATTGGTAATTTTATTCACAATAGGGTAACCTTTCAGATCTATAACTTCGATCCGAGGATTGCACCAAGAGGAAAAACATTGGTCACTGCCATGCTTGACACTGATTATGAATTTTGGAAAAAACTTTATCAAAAAGGAGAAATACCTTACCGCGCAGAAAGGTCCCGCATCGGAAAGGAATTGCTCAAAAATCTGGATCGTGAATTTCCCGGAATTTTAGAGCAGGTTGATTTCATGGATGTTAGCACGCCTGTGACATATGAAAACTGGACTGGAAACCATAACGGTAGCTACAAAGGCTGGCTCCCCACACCAAGGTCTACAAAAACCAAAATCTCAAGCCATTTTGACCAACTGCGTGGATTTTATATGGCCGGACACTGGGTGGCCACAGGAGGCGGATTGCCGCCTGCAGCCTATTCGGGCCGGGATGTCATCCAACAGATCTGCCATTCAGAAGGGAAAATATTTAATACAGACCCGATGGGATAATAAGACCAGGTTTTCTAAAAACCCAAGAGAAATTATGAAGCCCGCTAGTCAAGAATGACTGATACTTATCTTAGAAATTATTTAGCTTCCCCTCATCAGTCAATCGAACCTATAAAATTCGCAATGAAAACAAAAAAAGAAGCAATAACACTTTTGCTTCTGGTATTGATAAATGCTTCCTATGCCAAGGATGGCCATAAACTATGGCTCCAATACCTTCCATTCGATAACAAATCAGTTGGCGATTATTACCGGGATTATCCCGAACACATCACTATTGTTGGCGAATCCTTTACCCTTGCGGTCATCCAAAAAGAATTTGAAATCGCATCCGAAGGCTTTTTTTTTCATGAAAATCATCCTGTTTTTTCAAAAAACACAAGATCAAATTTGACCTGGATTCTCAAATCCGATGACTTGCCAGATAATATAAAAAACAAGCTGGGTCCAAAACTCTGGGAAATCAAAGAAGAAGGATACTGGCTGAAATCCTATCAGCGAAAAATCAACATCACCGCAAAAACAGATATAGGACTTTTGTATGGGACCTTTGCATTTTTGAATGCCATACAGACCAAGGAAAAATTGGAATACCTTGACCTTCTTGAAAATCCAAAAATCTAAAAAAGGCTGCTTAACCATTGGGACAACTTTTACGAATGATTTTGAATTTGTAAATACATCGAAAGAAATCATGCTGCGATCCCGTGAAATTTCGGTCAATTACATGACGCCGCTGGGATTGCATCATATCATGGCTAGAAGTCATCATTGGGGACCCGGACCTTGGCTAACCGGTGGTGGCCGGGAAGATTGGAATGCCACTTATTACTACAAAGCCTCAGAAGATGGGATAGGATTTGACCGGGCGGAAAAAGGCAGCAATGCCTTGGCCCAATATGCACCTGAAAACAAAAAGAGATGGGGAAATGCGGACAATATACTACTGGAGCATTTGCTTTGGTTTCATCGTGTCCGACGGGACAGAAAACTTTCGACAGGAAATACATTATGGAATGAAATGGCCTTGTGGTATCAAAAAGGAGTAGAAGGTGCGAGATGGATGCAGTCCCAATGGGCTGGTCTGGAAGGAAAAATAGACCAAGAAAGGTTTGACAAGATCAGTTACTTTCTTCGCATTCAGGTTTCTGTAGCAGCATGGCCGAGGGATTCCTGCCTGCTTTATTTCCAACAGTTTTCCAAAATGCCACTTCCTGCCGGCGTTGAACCCAAACACGATTTAGATTATTATGTAAATTTCAGAAGAAATTTTGTGCCAAGCATATAAACCGCTCTATTTTCATATTTAAGATTAAACAATGAAAAGTAATTTTTTTGTTTAAAAACAAATTATTTCGATTTCAAATATTTGGAAAATTAGAATTTTATTCTGATTTTTTCATTTAAATAATACTTCCGAAAAGGACCTTTGACTCATATCCGAATAGTTTAGCCACCTAGCCGGACCTTTAGATTCCAAAGAAGCTTACAATTTCATTCCTTAAAATGGAAGGAACCGCTCCAATTATACACAGATAAATTTCACTATATTTTTTTTACCAACCTTTTCGAATTGAAAATTTATGGAAGAAAATGACTCAAAAGCAGGTTCGATAATCGAAACCATCCGGTCAGGAACCCACCTCGTCACAGGAGGGGAAAGCGTTGAACCAAGGAAAATGACCTTTATGAATGCTTTTTCAGCGGTTTTTAATGGGCTTGGCATCGGTCTATTGTTAGGAATTTTGCTTTCCACTACATTATCCCCCGTGGTCAGCGGAGTAATAGCTACAGTTTCGTCCCTGCTCGCTGTTTTGATAGGGCTGAACGAAAAATATTTAGACCCTGTAAAAAGCCTCAGAATAGGTTCATTTGGACTTTTTACGGTGGTTGGAATTATTTTCGGCCTTTACCTCCGGGCAAACAATCCCTTTGCACCTACACTGAAAGACAAAATGGAGGAATACAAATCCATCGGTTTTTCGGATGAAGAAGCTAGAAACCTCATCATGGGTTTTATCCAATCAGATACCTCCAAGGCCCAAAGAGAAGCAAGTCTATTGTATTCCACTATTGTGAATTCATCGGATTGTGATATCCTTTATTACATGACGGCCGAGACTCCAGTGGCTGAAATGGTCAACACTTTCAGGTCTACAGAAGGCATCTGGAGAAAGTTTGCAGATACTTTCCAAAGCGATCTGCCTGAGGGACTTACGGGTAAATCCCTCTTGATGGTCCGAGACACTTTCTGCAATTCTTCTTCCTCTGAGCAATACAAAATCTCAAATACTGAAAAAATCAAAGCCATTAACTCAGACAGTTCCGTCGAAGAAATGGAAAGCCAGATCAATGCCGCCGGTGAAAACTGGAAAAACCTTGTTTCCAATGCCCAAAGCCAGTTTTCTGAAACTGAAAGGGCAATAATCTACCAAGCCATTATTAAAGTTTTTAAGTGATGAAAAAAACAACCCTTATTTTCCTCTTCCTCGTTTCTATCAACTTTCATTCAAAAGGTCAGCAATTTGATCCCGACCAAATCAAAAATTCCCTTGTGAGAGTCGTGGTGACGATCAACGAGCGGGAATCTAAGGTGTTGACAGGATTTGTTTGGAAAACACCCAATCAGGTGGTGACCTCTTTACATGGAATGAGTAAGACAGGCACTATTAAAGTCCTGTTTATGAATCAGGCATGGAGAAATGTCAAGATAAAAAAAGTATTTCAGAAAGCAGATTTGGTCTTATTGGAAGTCCTTCCCAGTCAATCTGCAGTTCCGATTGGAGTAGCTCCGATCAATAATTTCCATGTCGGCCCGATCAAGTTCGGCTCGGATGTATATGCCTTCGGATACAATAGCGGAGCTCCGGGAAGCTCTTCAAGGATTCTCAAAAAAGGAGATGTAAGTCCCGAAACATTGATGAGCCTGATTCCCAACAAAGACAGGGCGGCATTGGAAAGGATAGGTTTTCCGGCTTTGGATCTCAATATCCTTTACCTTGAAGGAAGTCTTTTGCCTGGATTTTCCGGTGCACCGGTTTTTGATTCTCAGGGAAGGTTGATCGGCGTAGGTGATGGAGGCTTGGAAAAAGGGGCGAGCAACGTCAGTTGGATCATTCCCGCCAAATACATCACAGAACTTGAAAATTCGACTGTAGCGTCCCTCCCACCCAATTTCGAGACTTTGTCGCAGTTGTTTTCTGCAGATGTGAGAATCGAAACGACGGCTGACAACACCGCCAATCTAGAAGAGCAATTATCCAACCCTTCCTATGCTAATCCTGTCGAGTCAAATAACTTTGAATTTTATCCCACCAAAAACAGGTCATTGGTCGAAATGGTAGAAACCTCAGATGACCCCGAAAACCTGATGAAATTTGCCGATGAACTGAATCAAGACATCAAAATAACCCTCGATTATGAAAGCATGCGGTTTACTATTTTTGAAGACATCAACAACGGTGTGGTATTGGGAGTGCCTGAGGGAGAGAAATTGATTTATAACCAAGCAGAAGAAGCTTTTCAGGTAACTTCCGGCATTGATGATGGCATCAACCTTTTTCATATCGGATTAAAGGATGATTTTTCAGAAACTGACTTTGAGGAAATGCGATATACTGTCGGTGAGTTGATCAACACACTTTTCGCAGAAAGGTATGGACTCAGCGGATTTCAGATTGACGAAGAATATTCCTATTCCCTTGACTTTGGGCAAGATCGGAAAATTGCCTGGCTCCTATCTTCTGCCAATGAAGGAATTACAGGTCAGGATGGACTTACTTATGTCGTATATGTCTATATGACCATATTGATGTCAAGTGAAAAAACTTTTATGTCAGTGGCGACCATCCCGATTCCGGCAGAATTCATCGTGCTCACTGCCACCCTGGGCGGAGTTGACTGTACCAATCCTGGCATCTATGCACAACAATGTGACTATATGGCCAAAGTTTTCAAAACCTTCTCAGCGACACATTTGACCACTTTTGCTTATTGATCTTTGAACCAAAAAATATTTTCATCCTGAAAATTCAACTACGCTATCACCCCGAGAGAAATTTATCAATGGGTATTTATTTGGACTTTTGGTTTATCCTGTTGTCCTTGGAGAATATATTATTTGTTGACACATAATTGATTTGATATGAACAGTGAAGCAAACCCAAAAAATGATTCAGGAATTATGAATAGAATTTTTGATTCTTTTTCATTAAAACGCTTGAAGATCGCTTTAATAGTTTTTGAAAAAGAATTGGAATCACTGAAAAACAATTCAGATGATATTTCTGAAGTTTCGAAAAATGTAGACTGGAGATCACCCGCAGAAGGACTTTTGGAGAAAGCAAAACAAGCTGCCAAAGATAAAAACACAGAAAAAGGTTGGAGATGCCTGAAAGCGGCAGATCGCTTTATGCATTTTGGGTTGGCTGATTATGCACCTGAGCTGCTATTTTCCAAAGAAAAATCTTATCTCATTGAGGCAAAAGATGAAAAAAAGGGATTATCCAAATGGAGAAGAGATTCCATCATCGAATTACTTGATTTTAAAGAAGAAAAAGACTTAACTGAAAGTGAACCAAGCGGCACAAGTAAGGAAATCAATGAAAGTAAAAATAAACTAATTAGAGTTTACAGAGTAATAGAGGCAAAAAAGCTTCTTGACGAACATTTTGATAATGTTTATCAGAAACAATCGATTATAAAAAACAGGTTAATCTGGCTTTCAGGTATAGGATTTTTGGCCCTTGTTCTTTGGATCACATTGTATCTCCCTGTTCCGATAATCCAATCCGAAGGGAATGACCCTTTTGGGATTGTATTTACAAACAGCCCAATCAAATTTTGGCTAGCCATTGTACTTTCCGGAATTATAGGGTCAATTCTCAGTTCATTTACATCGGCCATTGGGTATGAAAAAGGTTCGAGTATTCCTTCGGAACTTTCTAGCAATATTCTTGCTTTCGCCAGGCTGATGGTGGGGGCTTTATCCGCTATTGTAATTACTGTTTTTCTGACTGCGGAAATACTGAATTTTCAACCGAAAAACTATGCCTTTATATTGGCTATTGCCATTGTTTCAGGATTTTCGGATAGATTTTTAATAAGTGCAATTGAAAAAATGGTCAAATCATGAATACTCAAAAAAATAATAATCCATACCTTTTTCAAAGCGCCGAAATAAGGTGGTTCCTTCCGCCAACTATGGAATGGGAATTTGCTTTGGAATGGTTTATGGGTGATGGTTACAAAGAAAATGATCATTTCGCTAATACCATTTCAGGGGGAATATTTCCCAACAATATAAAAAGAGAGGAATTAAGGACAGATGAATACCTGATTATTCCTAACTGTACTTCTGTTGGGGTAAAAAAAAGACAGGGCAAATTAGAGGTAAAAGCACAGATTGGGATAATGGAAAAATACATAAACGACTCAATTTCAGGAGAAATAAACTATTGGTCAAAATGGTCTTTTCAACCTTCAGAAGCAAATGTAATGTTCATAAAAGATGATTTGAACCTATCAGGAAAATGGCTTAAAATATATAAAGTCAGGCACTTATTAAAATTATCCAGATTTAAGGATGTTATCATTGAAATCTTGCCTGAAGAATGGCCTGAGTCCGGATGTCAAGTCGAACTAACCCAGATTTGGGCAGAAGATGATATGCAAAAATGGACAAGTTTTGGTTTTGAGGCATTTGGCGGCTCTTTTCAAAATATGAAGGACACCTTGATAGATTCAGCCCTTTTTTTCCTTTCAAAAAGAAAAAAGCATCCATTATTATTAGCATCTGAAACCTCCATGAGTTATCCTGAGTGGATTCAGAATTTTTAATATATTACAAATTCATCTCTGATTTTGGGACCGCTTTAAAAAATAATCACAAAGAATCTTTCAACCTTACTTTTTACCAGATTTCGAATCTATATTTCTCCGAACAAAAGAATCTTTAAAATTCTGCCAAAATTACAGGTTATCAATTTCCGAAAATTGGTGAAATCGACAACTTTTTCATAAAGGAAATCCAAGACATCTCAAAAAATCCCAAAACGGTCCCTGAACTGATATTGGTTCAGAGATTTTATTCTTTTTGAAAAAATGATCTACACCAACATATCAAAATTTACCTATTTTTAAGGCCAACCCAAATAGACAATTATGCACTTATCCGATCTGGAAATCGCCCATGCATCCAAGATGCAACCGATCTCCCAAATAGCCGCCAAGTTAGGCATCGCTGAGGACGACCTCCGCCCTTATGGAAAATACGTAGCCAAACTTCAACTCCGGTTGATCGATGAGTCCAAAATTAAGGGCAAAAAACTGATTCTTGTGACGGCTATTACTCCGACTTTGGCCGGAGAAGGAAAAACAACTGCCAGTATTGGCTTGGCCGAAGGGCTTAACAAAATCGGTGTGAAAACAGCAGTTGTACTCAGAGAACCATCCCTAGGGCCTGTTTTCGGGATGAAAGGTGGCGCTGCCGGTGGTGGATATGCCCAAGTTTTACCGATGGAATACATCAACCTTCACTTCACCGGAGATTTTGCAGCAACAGAAAAAGCCCATAATCTTTTATCTGCCCTCGTGGACAACCATATCCATAACCAAAAAAACACCCTGAACATTGATCCAAGAAAGATCATCTGGAAAAGGGTCATGGACATGAATGAACGTGCCCTGAGAGATATTGTAATCGGACTTGGCGGATCTGCACAGGGCGTACCCAGAGAATCAGGATTTGATATTACTGCTGCGTCCGAGGTAATGGCGGCTTTGTGCCTTGCCAATGACCTGATGGACCTCAAAGAAAAACTTGGCAATATCATCATCGGATATACTTTTGATGATGAACCTGTCCGTGCCCATCAGCTGAAAGCCCAAGGTGCCATGACCGCCCTGATGAAGCATGCCATCATGCCAAACCTTGTACAGACAATAGAAGGCAATCCTGCCATTATCCATGGAGGTCCATTTGCCAATATCGCCCAAGGATCCAATTCAATCATTGCAACCAAAATGGGTCTTACTTTAACTGATTATGTGGTAACAGAAGCGGGGTTTGCCTCTGACCTCGGTGGGGAGAAGTTTTTGGATCTGAAATGCCAATACGGAAACCTCAAACCCGATGCCGTTGTCATTGTAGCTACAATCAGGGCTTTAAAAAGCCATTCCGGAATCCCGTTTCCAGAATTGAAAAATCCGAATACCGAAGCGGTTGCCTTTGGCCTTCCAAATCTCGAAAAGCATATCGAGAATATGCGCCACTTTATGCTTGTGCCTGTTGTGGCTATCAATAAGTTTTCCACGGATTCGGAGGAAGAAATCCAGGTTGTCATTCAGAAATGTGAGGAATTGGGAGTAAAAGTCGCCATCTGTGAAGCATGGGAAAAAGGAGGCGAAGGCGCGATCGGGCTTGCCAAGGCAGTCAAAGAGGTTGCTGAATCAGGAAAAAGCAATTTTACCCCATTATACCGATTTGAATGGGACATTGAGCAAAAAATAGAAATCATTGCAAGAAAAATATATGGCGCTGCTGAGGTAGAATACAGTGTCAAAGCAAGGCAGCAAATCAAACTTTTCAAAAAAATCGGGCTAGACAAATTACCGGTTTGCATCGCCAAAACACAATATTCGCTCTCTGACGATCCAAAGCTAACCAACAGACCTTCGGGCTTTACCATAAAAATTCGGGAATTTGATATTGCAGCCGGTGCAGGTTTTATCATCCCAATCGCCGGCACAATCATGAGGATGCCAGGTCTGCCATCCAAACCTGCTGCGGAAAGTATTGACATAGATGCAGATGGAAACATTACTGGTCTGTTTTAAACCCTCTTTTTTAAGAATTTTAAGAACATTCATAAACCGGAATTATGAAAAAACAATTGGAACTTTTTTCTGTGGCTTTGGTATTGGTACTTTCAATTTCCTGCAGATCGGAAAAAAAACCAGAACAGACAGAACGATAGATTTATACTCATCTTCAGTTGCTGTCGGTGACAATAGTCAGAAAAGCTTGGATTGGAAAGGCGTCTAAAAGGGCGTGGTGCCCTGTACAGATTGCGAAGGAATAGAAACAACCATCAATCTGAAATCAGATGGTACGTTCAGAAGAACCCTTCATTATCTTGGCAAAGAAGATGCTTCGGAAATATAACTTCCACGATGATGGTCTGCTTGGCTATGGAAACGGAAAAAACCTTTTTGGAGATTTTTGGTCAGGTGGACAATTACAATGTCAGTGACAGCAAGCTTTAATTCAACAAGGGAGATCGTGCCTTTGGCAATATTTTCACTTAAAATACCAAATAAATGAATCATATGGTCTATCAATGAAGGACTTGGAATTTTTTTTTCTTTTTAACCAAGTATTTTTTTGTATTTCGAAAAAACACTTTTGCAAGTAAACCAGAATTCCGAACCAAAAACAAAATTTGCCATCTCCGGGCCGGGGTATCCTGTTTGGTATATGAAATTCAATTCTTGTATATTCGTGGTCGATATCAACATGAAGTAATTTATGCCAAGGATTCTTTTTACACTATTGATTTCCATTTCTTTTATTGGACTACTCAGTGCCCAACAATCAAGGGATCATATTTCAGGTGGATATGGTTGGGGAATGATTTATGCCGAAAACTCGGGAATTTATAAATCGATGCAGTTCAAAATAGAACCTACATTTTCGTTTTCGTACAACAAGGAAATGAATGATAAGTTTGACCTGCGCGCCACGATAGGAGGCCAAATAATGAACAGCGGTGAATATCGCCCATTAAATAATCCCATTATCATTAAGTGGGGAGACAACGGACAGGCATACTTCTTCAAAGGAATTGGCTATTTTTTGGATGTCATGCCGATAATGTACCTTAACCCCAACTCATCAGGTGTCGGCGAGCCGGTAAACTTCTACGTTGGCCTAGGACTTGGCGCCATGTATTCACAGAGGGCACAGAGAGTGATGCGTGATGGCGTCCTTGAAAACGGGATTTATGTCCAAGGTTTTGTGGAAAGATCAAATCAGTCTACAACCGTCCCATACGTTCCGGTAAAATTTGGCATGGTTTCTAATTTTGAATACGATTGGGATATCGGTTTTGAACTATCAGCCATGTTCCTTACCAATTCTAAAATAGATGGCAACAACATGAAAAATAAGCTCATTTATCCTGACGTGATGGGCAATTTTCAATTTATTATAAAAAGGTATATCAATAGGTAAACCTAGAATTACAAAATAATTAAAAGCCATTGGGTGACATCACGCAATGGCTTTTTCTCTTTTCTAAATTTCTTGTGTGTAAATACGCTTTCCTGCCTCCAACCAAATAGGACTATAGACGATTATCCGCACCAAAAGTGGATTTGAAATAAACTCAGTGGTATCATTTCGGATAATCCCAATTTCTAATTTCCTGAAAGTTCATATTTGAGGGTTTTCCCTTTTTCCAATGCAGGCAGCCCTTCGGTCATCCAAAGTGGCGCCGGAGCTCCTTTTAGGTAATAATCAAAGAATTGGGACATCCTGATCGACAGGTCTTTTCTGTTCTTTCTCAACTTGAGGTTGTGGTCCTCCCCATTATATTGTAGCAGCCAAGCAGGTTTGTTCAGTCTTTTTAAAGCCATGAACATTTCAATCCCCTGATACCAGGGAACTGATCCGTCTTCGTCATTGTGCATGATAAGGACCGGCGTATTTACCCTGTCCATGGTAAACAAAGGGGAATTTTCAATATAGTACAACGGCTTGTCCCAAAGCGTCCCACCTATTCTCGATTGGGTTTGCTCGTATTGAAACATCCGGCTCATGCCTGTCCCCCACCTGATGCCACCATATGCTGATGTCATATTTACCACAGGTGCTCCTGCTCCGGCAGCTTTAAACATGTTAGTTTTGGTAATCAGGTAAGCCACTTGATAGCCGCCCCAGGACTGTCCTTGTATCGCCATATTAGCCACATCCACGTATCCTCTGGCAACCAAAGCCTGAACGCCGGGAATAATACAATTGTAGGCACTTGGTCCCGGCAGACCTAGGTCATATTTGATATCCGGTACAAAAACCAAATAATCGTTACTTACAAAATAGGGAATGTTGATAGTAGAAGCACTGGGTGCAGGCGCCCTGTAATTATGCAATCCGTCAGAATTCCTCTCATAAAAATAAACCAACATGGGATATTTCTTTTTTGGGTCAAAATTATCCGGTTTGAAAAGGAGCCCCTGAAGCGGTACTCCATCATTTGCAAGGTAGTCAACCAACTCCACCGAACCCCATTTGATCTTGGCTTGCTGTGGATTGGCATTGGAAATCTTCATCATTTCTCCCAGATTCAGGTCTGTGGCATATACGTCTGCATAATCCTGATAGGTAGACTTCCTTACTATTACCCGATCGGATTCCTCAGACTTTGCCAGACCGGTATATCTGTGGTCAGTAAATACCAATACTTTTGGGACAGTTTCCCCGTTGATGTCACCTTCATAAAAGCCGTCCTTTTTGTTTATTTCGTTAAATGCCGACAGCATTAATGGATCTTTAGGATCTATACTTTCTTCTTCATTATTCAATTTCTCCCTCCTGAAAACAACCTGTTGCCTTTTTCCTTCACCTTGAGTCAAATTTATCGGGTCAATTTTTCCTGTTGGGTCGATTTTCCAAATATCATACCTATCATAAACCAGGAATGCCAAATCTCCCTGTACCCAACCTGCAGCACCATTGCTTGAAGGAAAAGAAGGAGAATCATGCAATTCATCGTAAAATTTACTGTCAATGCTTTGGGTTAGGCTTTTTATTGATTTTAACTTGATATCGTAAGCAACCCACGAACTGTCGCGCTCATCATACCAATAGGCATATTTCCCCTCAGGCGAAAGCTGTGGGTTTCCGGGGACATTCTTCTTGATGAGGTTTTTTGACCCCGTAGTCAAATCAATCAAATAAAGGTCACTGCCGATCTGAATATCCCAACTGTAATTACGACGATATGGGTTGTCATCAAGACCAAGTCCATATTGATTTTTGGCTTTTTTATCAATGATGATCTGTGAAACAGTTTCGTCTCCGATAGGGAGTATGGTCTTTGATTTCAAATTAAAAACTTTGAGATAGGATTTATTTTGATTCCCGCTTTTGTTTTTCAATTGCATGGGCTGAATCTCCGCGTCCTGCCAACCCCATATGTCAAGACTGACCCTCTCTTCATCTAAAATTGTGGTATCGTCCTCATAGGTGTATGCGAGATAATCAGGCGCTGTTCCAAAAAACAGGCGGTTTTCATCATTTGAGAAAAACAAGCGGCCATTTTTACTGACTATGCCATTGATGCCTGTAGTTCCTTTTTCGGCTATTTTTTGGTTTTTTTCTTTGGCAATATCAAAAAGAAAAAGGTCATGGTAAGGCTTTTTTGACTTGGCGGAATCCTCTGTAGCCATGAAAGCCAAATATTTGTTTTCAGGAGAAAAAACCGCAGAGATGTATTCTGTCTTTCCTTCATCGATTTGTTTTGAAATCCCTGTTTTAAGCTCGAGCATTGAAATTGAGGCGTTTTTCAAAGTATCTTCTTCGGCTTTGGTATAATATAAAAAATAGCCGTTTTCAGAAAATCCAAATGATTTGACCCGGTCAAATTCAAAAACTTGGTTATTGGTAAGGTTTTTCACCAATAATTTGGTGCCGTCTGTTTTTTTAGGTTTTTCAGGTTTGGTTTCATTGACTTTGGTGGTATCTCCTGATTCCTTTTTCTCAACTTTTTTTGGCAAATCTTTTTCAAAATGAACAGCTATCCAATTTCCGTTTTTTTGAGGGATGGCATATGACTTAACTCTTGCCAATTTCTCCATTTCACCGTTGGAAAGGTTCATGATAAAAACACTGTCCTTTGGCATATCATCCGCCTTTTTCTTTTTTAACTTGAGAAAACGTACCGTATCCGCCTGAGGAATGATTTTCCCTATTGCAAATTGGCTGTTGTGTGAGAAAAGCCATTGGCTGACACGGGGGACTGTGTAGCGTTGTTCCAAATTTTGATGGGACGCTATCTCAAGTCGACCGTCACCTTCCTGAGGATTGACGGTATATCCTATCCATTGGCCGGATTTAGATATTTTTTCTGAAGAGACGGTTTCCCATCCATCGTAATCTTGGTGTGTCAGAGCTCTTTTTTCTTGGGCAATCGAAATAGACGATGACCAAAAAAGAAGGAAAATGAAGAGAAATTTGAATAGTATTTTCATTTTAATCGGACTTTTGATTTGGTATAAATAAAAGGAAGAACCATTAAGGATTCTTGAAGTTTTATTTCAATGGGTTTTTGATGTTATAAAAAAGCCACAAAGCACACGATATATTGGAATATGCTCCATTGACATCCATGCTTTGTGGCAATTGCAATTCGTTTATTCTATCTTTTTTTTTAATTCCCTAAAGTGAATTCCCTTTCGATATAACCTCCCCTTGTGGATAGCAGTTTCAGTTTTCCTTTGACAGGTTCTTTTTGGTTTACTTTGACCTTGAAGACCGCTTCTTTGGTCTCACCTGCTTCGGTATAACCAGTATAAATGGTTTTTTCATGCAATTCGGGTGTAGTGATCTGGACTTTCGCATTTTCAAAACCTTTGGTCAGCTCTTTGTCAAAATCCAACATCAACCTGTCTTCCTGTACGATTTTTACTCTTTTTGCCTGATCCAAAGCCACCGGAAGTTTGCCTGAATTGGTCCAAGAAACCTTGATTTCATAAATATCGCCGGATTTGGTGATGTTGACATTTTTGATTTCAATCTGTGGCAAGTCCTTCGCCAAGGCAAGGTTGAACATGGATTGTTTTTTGATCCAGCTTTCAAGTTGCCAAGGAGGACCATTTTGACCAAAGAATTTTGGATGGGAACCGCCGATTTCTACTTCGCCAAGTTGAGGATGATTGAATTTTTCCCAATTCTTAAAACCTTTGGAACCATTCTCCTCATCATCCCATCGCATGCCATCATAATCATCCCGCTGTCCGTCACCGTCATAATCCTTCATGGCACCATTGTTCCATAATTCGTCCCCATACCAGACCGCACCATAATAGAAATAACCAAAATCAGGTCCATGTCCAAAGAGCGGATATGGCTTCAGGGGATCGCCTGTAAGTCTATCTACCCCACCTCTTGTACTGTAAGTTTCAAAGACATCACCTGCCCAAGGATAGCCGGTAATCGTCATTCCCAAGCTATCGTAATATTCATAGATCAACCGATCTTTTAAAAACATGGATTCTGCACTTGAAGAGGTAGAAGGTGGTCTCAAATGCATAGGAACCCTCGTGTCCAGGGAATTGACAACAGAAATATTGGGATGCGAAAGCAGCCAAAGAACGGTGGATCGGGTCTCGATTTCACTCAAAGGATACTCTCCTGCGCCAAATTGGGTATATCCTCTCCCTGTTTCATCGCCCCCTGTGTCCGGACGCCAGTTTTCCGGATAGTTCCTATGAAGGTCAAGGCCTCCGATTCCATCTTCATTGTATTTTCCATCACCATCATTGTCAATGCCTTCGGTATACATCAAGTAGTCACCTTGGCCTTCAAAGACCCTTTTCATCAACCGGCCTTTGGGATCTCTCGGGTCAAGGATCAGGTTGGCTTGCTCCTTTTCTTTTTCTGTAACTGCCTTTTTGCGCATCATATGGATAATGCCGTCTCCATTTAGGTCTTCCTCGGGATCCTCATCCAACAAACCGTCTCGGTCTGAATCATGCGGACGGACTGTACTCCTGTTTCTTTGTTCTGTAAAGAGGTACATGGATGTCCCGTCAGGATTATTTTGAGGCCTTACATAAACTGTTTTGGAGTCAATCAGATGGGTGATTGCAGGGTCTTTGCCATAATTTTCCAATAAATATTGTGTCAGCCAAAAGACTGATTCACTTGCGGTCACTTCTCCCCCGTGCCTTCCTCCTTCAAAGTAGGCTGCCGGTTTATCTGTGTGTTTCCCAGTTTTTTTGTTGGTGATTGTCATTTGAAGGATCGGCCTTCCTTCAAAGGATTTGGCTACTTCATAAAGCTCAGTGATCTCAGCATATTTTTCTGCCCACAATTTGTACCAATGATACATCACATCAGGCGTATGGTAGATATCAAAAGTCAGTTTTTCGGAAGGAGTATATTGGACCTCCGGAAACTCAAACTTCTTAAAGAAAGATTGACCATGCCTTTCCCC
>JBBRFK010000020.1:0-25566 GCA_038224435.1 Cytophagales bacterium
GGAGGGTTTTGAGGAAGCCATTACTGCACACATGGGAGGCTTGTCTTACAAAATCGGCAGACGAATCGAATGGGACGCTGAAAATGAACAGATTATTGCACTCCCCGGAGAAAACCTCGATGAGATACTGCTCAACAATGATCAGGTATTTATTTCCTGAAAACGGAGAATAAGTGAAATGCATAAAAAAAGGGTTGCCGGTAGACGGCAACCCTTTTTTTGAGCTTTATGAGATAAACCTTTCCTGCTATGCAAAAGGCTTGTCAATCGCAGGACTTGGAGCGCTGAAAAACTTTGGTCCTGAGGCGCTCATATAAAAACAGTCCTCCACCCTGACACCGAATTCACCTACAATATATATTCCAGGCTCATTGCTGAAACACATTCCTTCCTGAAGTGGTGTTTTGTTTCCCCGCACCAGATTGGTCCACTCATGGACGTCAAGACCAATGCCGTGTCCCAGACGGTGGCTGAAGTATTTGTAATCTGGGCCAAATCCTCCTTTGGTCACAATTCCCCTTGCGACTGCATCCATTTGTTCGCAGGTTGTTCCTTGCTTGGCCGCCACTTCAATGGCTTTTTGCTGTGCATCCCTTGCGATGTTCCATACTTCGGTTTGTCTGGCTGAAGGTTTGCCAAATACGATCGTGCGGCTGATGTCCGAGGTATAACCTTCTATCTTACAGCCGCCGTCCGCCAAAATAAGGTCGCCTTCTTTAAGTTTCTGTGGGGTACTGCTTCCATGTGGGAATGCCGACCATTCTCCAAAATTTGCACCAATGGAACCTTTGGCACCCAAAGCATTGTGGGCTTCTGTGGCAATGTTTCTGAATGCCTCCTGTGTCATGCCTTCATAGAGCGAATCAAAAAGGACTTTGTATGCAGCCAAAGTAATGTCATTGGCTTTTTGCATCAAAGCAATTTCTGCTGGTGATTTATACATCCTGCAGCCGGCCGTGATCGGGTCAGCCAGGACAAAATTCAGCCTTGAGGATTCTTTTTTTATGCCGTCATAGAGAAAAAACCTGGAGCCCTCTTCTATTCCTACCGTCTGATTGGGAGTGCCTCTGTCCTTCAAAATATCGGCAACAACCTGATACGGGCTTTCATGTTCCTCCCAAGTGCGGATATCCGAACCGAATTTGATCAATTCAGTCACTTTGTCTTCTTCAAATTTTGGACAGACATAGGCAATATCACCTTTAGCGGGAATAATCGCCGCGACCATCCTCTCTGAAAGGAAAAAATCGAAATCCAAAAAATAAGCCATGCTCGTTCCCGGTTCAAGGAATAAGGCATCGACATTATTGGCTATCATGAGGTTTTGGGCTTTGGCGATGCGGCCCAACCTTTCTTCCCGGCTGATCGGGACAATGTCCGCTGTCATCGGTTTTAAACCTTTTAAACCAAAGGCGAGGTCTTTTTGGTCTGGTTTTGCAAAACTGAAAGAGGGTAGCGCCAAGCCGGGGGCAAGGGAGGCGAGTCTGAGGAAATTACGTCTGTTGAATGTCATAGGAATTTGGCTTATAATATCTTACTAAAATAGGGTTTGATTTTTAAATATTGCAACCTTTTAAACACGAATACATGATAGTACCCCTCAAATTCGTGACAATTTTCACCTCCAATCCCCATATTCAATTAAATTTCATCTTAATTTCAGCAAGCCAAAATAACCTGTTATGCTCCGACTTATCGAAAACGCCAAAAAGTTCGCAGCCCATTGCGCCATTGTGGACCAATCTATTCCGTATTCTTTTAGAGACCTTTTGGACAGAAGTGAAGCAATCGCGCTAAACCTCCTACAGGGCAGGGATGACCTAGGCCAAATGAGGGTAGCCTATATGGTTTCCCCGGGATTTGATCATGTGGCGGTGCAGTGGGGCATTTGGCGCGCAGGAGGGATAGCTGTTCCGCTTTGTATCACTTATCCATTTCCTTCTCTGCAATATGTGGTAGAGGATACCGCCGCAGATATGATCATCTGTGGCCCTGAATATGAAGACATCTTATCGCCCTTCTCCATGATTCCCCAACTCAGGTTTATCCGGATAGCGGATTTTTTGAATAAAATTAAGGGCGAATTGCCGGAAATTGAAAATATCAGGAGCGCCATGATCCTATTCACAAGCGGGACGACAAGTTTGCCCAAAGGGGTGCTGACCACACATACCAATATCGAAGCGCAGGTCAGTACATTGGTCGAGGCATGGCAATGGAGTCCCGATGATTATACCCTTTCCATCCTTCCGCTGCATCATGTCCATGGCATCATCAATGTCAATTCCTGTGCTCTTTGGTCCGGTGCGACCGTTGAATTTTTGCCACAGTTTGAAACAAAAAAAGTATTTGAAATTTTCCTGCAGGGAAAAGTAAACGTCTTTATGGCGGTTCCTACCATTTATTTCAAATTGATTTCTTTCTTTGAAGGCCTTCAGGCAGATGAGCAAAACCAAATTTCTGCTTGCCTCAAAAGGTTCAGGTTGATGGTGTCAGGATCGGCGGCACTGCCGGTGTCGGTGATGGAAAAGTGGTTCAGCATCTCAGGCCATTACCTGCTTGAAAGGTACGGCATGACAGAAATAGGCATGGCCATCAGCAATCCATATCTCGGTGAGCGCCGGGCAGGATATATCGGGATGCCGCTGAAGGGAGTGGAAGTGAGGCTTTGTGACGAGGCAGATCGGGTGCTTCCTTCTGACCAACCCGGAGAAATTCAGATAAAAGGAGAGAATGTATTCAAGGAATATTGGGGAAAACCGGAAGCTACTGCCAAGGCTTTCACCCAAGATGGATGGTTCAAAACGGGGGATGTTGCGGTCGTCGAAGACGGATATTTCAAAATCCTAGGAAGGGATTCCATAGATATTATCAAATCGGGGGGATATAAAATTTCTGCCTTAGAAATCGAGGAAGTCCTTCGTAAATATCCGGGAATCAAAGACTGTGGGGTCATCGGCATTCCCAATGAAGAATGGGGGGAATTGGTGGTGGCTGCTTTGGTGACCGAAAAGCCTGTTGATATTGACAGATTACATACCTGGATGCGTGAGCAGATGCCTGCCTACAAAATGCCGAGAAAGTACCTGATTGTGGCCGATTTGCCCCGGAATACCATGGGAAAAGTCACCAAAAATGAGTTAAAAAAGCTGTTTTAACCCAAGAATAAAACATGAAAATAATTTATGGTGTTGCGCTATTGGCACTTTCTTATTTGATCGGACAATGGCTGGGTGTATTTTTTGGAACCTTGCTTGGGATCAATGCCAATGTCGGCGGAGTGGGTTTTGCCATGATTATATTGATGCTGTTCAAGGAGTGGTTTGTCAAAAACAACTGGATGAGTACTGACATGGATTTGGGCGTAGACTTTTGGAATAAAATGTACATTCCTGTGGTCATTGCGATGGCAGCAAGCCTCAATGTCAAATCCGCAGTATCGACCGGGACTTTGGCAATCGTGGCAGGGGCAGTACCTGTGGTCGCTGCTTTTTTTGTTTTCCCTATGATCCTCAAGAACTTCCACAAAAACTGATATGGAAATATTCATGGATTTGGTGGAGAAAAATGGGCTGATAATGGGGTTTTTGGTGATAGGAATGATTGTGGCTTTTTCTGAGCTGTTTTCCAAAAAGGTATTGAACTCGAAGATTCCAGGTTCTGCGATTGCCATTTTCCTTGGCTTGGTACTTGGGTACCTTGGAGGAGTATTTACGGGAGGGGAAAAAGGATTGGCAGATATCGCTATTTTCAAGGGTGTCGGAACTTTGGGCGGGGCGATGTTTCGGGACTTTGCCATTGTTGCCACTGCGATTGGAGCGAGTTTTTATTTGGTCCGAAAAGCTGGTTTGCTCGGAATGATTTCTTTGTTTTTTGGGATAGGGTTATTCTTTTTCATGGGCGTTGTGCTTGCATATGCCTGGGGCTACCGGGATGCGGCTAGTCTGTGTACCATTGGAGCCGGGGCCTGTACCTACATTGTGGGTCCGGTGACTGGGGCAGCTGTCGGGGCAACTTCGGAAGTGATTGCGCTGAGCATTGCGGCAGGGGTGGTAAAGACCATCGCAGTGACCATCATTACGCCTATTGCTGCCAACAAGATCGGGCTAAACAGTCCTCAATCTGCCATGGCATTTGGGGGCTTGATGGGGACTTCAAGTGGAGTGGCTGCAGGCTTGGCGGCCACAGATCCGAAATTGGTTCCTTATGGCGCCGTGACGGCGACTTTCTATACCGGATTGGGTTGCCTGATCTGCCCATCGTTGTTCTATATTTTGTTGGGAATGTTTTTTTGAAGAGATAAATAGACAGGATGACAATCAGAGAAGTTTCTATGGACCAGATTCTCCCGATCCGCCAACAGGTCATGTGGCCCAAAAAATCCATTTATTTTGTCCGTACCCGATGATCCCCAAGGCCTCCATTTTGGATTGTTGGAGGATGAAAAATGGTCTCTATGGTGTCTGTTTTTATTCAGGATCGTGGAGCACAATTCAGGAAATTTGCCACTTTGGAACTTTGCCAAGGAAAGGGTTATGGATCAAATCTTCTTCAGTTTGTTTTTTTTTGGAAGAAAAAAATGTAGACCGCATCTGGTGCAATGCGAGGATTTCAAAATCTGGATTTTATCAAAAATTCGGGATGACCGGTACAGCAGTCACTTTTGAAAAGGAGGGGATAGGATATGTGGTGATGGAAAGGTTTTCCAAAGTCAAGGGATTTGATTTTAATCCGAAAAATAATTAGCCAGTTTTTGATTTTTTTTACTCAAAACCAAGAGAAGATCAATCTTTTTCCGCAACCGTTATAGATCGAGCAAAAAACGGGATTTGGGTTTGGTTTTCCATCAAAACACCCTACCAAGTTGTCTTTTGGCCGATTCATCGTTTCTATTGGGCTTAAATATTAGGATTTTATTTTTCTATTTTAGAATTCCAAAAAATGGATTTTCTCCATTTAAAAGAAAAATAGAAAAACACCTGACCCAAGTAACCTCCTTCATATGAGTAAACCGCGCCTCTCATTTCAGCAGATCATCAACATGAATGTCGGTTTTTTTGGCATTCAGTACAGCTTCGGATTGCAGCAGAGTGCTGTCAACCCGATCTATGACATGCTTGGCGCACAGCCGCATGAGATACCCATCCTCAACCTTGCCGGACCGATGACGGGATTGCTGATACAGCCCATCATTGGGGCCTTGAGTGACAGGACCTGGAGTCCGAGATTTGGGAGGAGAAAACCTTTCTTCTTTATCGGAGCGGTTTTTTGCAGCATCTGTCTTTTCCTCTATCCTTTCAGCAGTTCGCTTTGGATGGCGGCCGGATTACTTTGGGTATTGGATGCAGCCAACAATACAGCGATGGAACCGTATCGGGCTTTGATTGTTGACAAACTTCCCGAAGAACAATATGCCACCGGGTTTTTATCCCAGAGTTTCTTTACAGGACTGGGAATTACCCTTGCCAATATTTCACTCTTTATCTTTCAGATGTACATTCCGGGTACGGCTGGTTCGCTGCCTGTATGGGTGTATGCCTCTTTCTTTTTGGGATCGGTTTGTTCAATTACTTCAGTGGGATGGAGTATTTACAAAACGCCGGAAATTCCGCCCACAGTGGATGAATTGGCGGTTTTGGATGAAAAAAACAAAGGACTTCCGCATCCTGTGATCCAGTTTTTTCTTTCCTTGCTTACCTCCTTGTTGGTTTATATTCTCTTTGCTTTGTTGTTGGTTCCTTCGATTTTTGACCGCACTTTGATTCCTAGGCTAGTCACATCGATGGAGAAGAACAAGCACTCACGCATTCTTTTCGGTGAGAATCTTGAAATCATCCATTCCATTGTAGACATGCCCTCTGTGATGTGGAAGCTGGCTTTGGTGTACCTTTTTCAATGGTATGCGCTTTTTGTTTATTGGCAAAATGCAGCCAAAAGCATCGCCCAATCGGTCTGGAAAACTTCTCCTGCGGAAGACATGAAGCTGTTTGAAGAAGCGGTCGGTTGGACCGGACTGGTCAATGGCTGGTATAATGTGGTCACCTTCTTATCTGCATTTGCTTTGGTGGGGGTTGCCAAAAAATTCGGTCCCCGAAAAGTCCATTTCATTTGCCTGATATTGGCAGGAGTCGGCTTACTGGCGTTTCCCCAAATCGAAAATAAGTATGCCCTGATGATTCCTATGACAGGTTTTGGCATCGCGTGGGCGAGCATGATGGGCATACCTTACCTGCTTGTCGTCAATGAAATCCCCAAAGAAAGGTATGGTGTCTACATGGGCATCATCAACATGATGATCGTGATCCCGATGATTTTGCAGACACTGAGTTTTGGATTTATATCAAAAAACCTGCTCGGCAATGACCCCGGTGTTGCCATCGCATTTGCAGGTGCACTGTTGCTTTTGGCGGCATTGGCCACGTTGAGAATCAAAGAAACCCACGATGTCAATACGGCTTCAGCCCCAACGGGTGGCGGACATTGATGCCGTAATTTTGCGATTTTATTTATTCATTAAAAAAGACAATTTCCATTTCCATGGCCTCAGACCATTCATTGACAGATTTCATCCGCAATATACTTTCAGCTAACAACCTTGTTTTGTCCGTCAAAGACAATCCATTTATCGCAAGGCTGAATGCAGGATTGGCTTCTATCAACCATCTCTACTATCAGATTTACAGTACCCATCCCAAAAAGGACGAGATCTTTGAGCAATTGATAGCCACCCTTGTCCGCGCTTATCAATCCCGTGAAATGGATCTTCGCAAAAGAGATGACGAAAAAGCCGGGAAAGGAAATTGGTTTTTGAGCAATGAACTGGTGGGCATGAGTCTGTATGTGGATCGTTTTGCAGGAAGACTTCCCGACCTCAAAACCAAACTTCCTTACCTCGAGGAACTTGGGGTGAACTTTCTTCACCTGATGCCGCTGTTTGAAAGTCCGGCAGGGGAAAGTGACGGTGGCTATGCCGTATCGGATTTTCGGAAGGTGGACAAAAAATTCGGCAGCCTGGAGGATTTGATCGGCTTGAGAAAGGAAATGCAGCAAAAGGGGATGTACATGATGCTTGACATAGTCCTCAACCATACTTCCCACCATCATGAATGGGCTGAAAAAGCCAAGTCAGGCGATCCTTATTTTCAGGATTTCTTTTACATGTTTGACAACAGATGGATCCCAAACCAATACGAGGAGAAGATGCCTGAGATTTTTCCTGAAGCTGCCCCCGGCAATTTTACCTGGATCGAGGAATGTCAAAAGTGGGTCATGACCGTATTCCATAATTACCAGTGGGACCTCAATTACATGAATCCTCTTGTCTTTAGGGAAATGTTGGACAATGTTCTTTTTTACGCCAACCTGGGAGTCGATGCCCTGAGGGTAGACGCTCCGGCATTTATCTGGAAAGAAACCGGGACTACCTCCCAGAATCTTCTGCAGGTTCATACCCTGCTTCAGTTGGTCAAGGAATGCGTCATGATAGCTGCTCCCGGAATGGCGATTTTGGGGGAAGCCATTGTTGCCCCAAAAGAGATAATCAAATATTTTGGAACAGGGGAATACACCGCCAAAGAATGCGATTTTGCCTACAATGCGACGCATATGGCCCTGCAATGGGATATGTTAGCGACAGGTGAAACAGACGTGATGCTTGCAGCACAGCATGCTGTTTTGGAAAAGCCTTTTGGCACATCATGGATTACTTACACTAGGTGTCACGATGATATCGGGATGGGCTATGAGGATTATATGATTGAAATGACCGGCAAGTCACCCTTCATTCATCGCAGGTACATCATGGATTATTATTCCGGAAACCTTGCGGGAAGTCCTGCTTACGGGGAATTGTTTTCTTTCAATCCCAAAACAGGAGATGCCCGAATCAGTGGCGCGTTGGCATCATTGTGCGGACTGGAAAAAGCGATCGATGAAGATAAATCAAATGGTATAGACCAATCTATACAGAAAATCATCCTGATGCAGGCACATTCCCTATTTTTGGGTGGCTTGCCGATGTTGTACTATGGGGATGAAATCGGTTATACCAATGATTACAGCTTTATTGACGATCCCGGGAAAAGCTATGACAACAGGTGGCTTCATAGACCAATGATTGACTGGAAAAAAGCCGACAAAAGAAAAGACTTAGGGACCGTTGAAAATAGGATTTTCTCCAAGATGCAGGCATTGATCAAAATACGTAAAAACCTTTCTGTGATCGGGGATTTCAAAAACCTGACTTGGATATCTCCTCATAACATCCATATTGCCGCTTTTCTGAGAAGGTATGAGGGGAAATCTTTTTATGGGATATTTAACTTCAGTGACAAACCGGCGAACTTGACGTGGTACGCCTTCAGGGAAAACGTCGAATCACCTGACAAGCTATTTGATCATTGGACAGGAAACGAACTACAAGTCGGTGCCGATCATGAATACCTTTGGCTAGAACCTTATCAGTTCTTTTTACTGGAGCCAACTTCACACAGGTAAGGTTCTTGCAGAAATGATTTTTTTAACCTTATCAATTTAAAATAATTGAATCGGTGAAAGGACCTCCGAAAAGCCCCATTGATCAAAAATCAATTCTTTCGGGTTTTTTAAAATAATATATTGTTGAGAAATGATATGGCAGTACTTCTGACCTGCTATTTCCAGACCTGTTTGATAAACCTAATTTCCTATTCATACATTGAACCCGCACTTGAAACTGCCAAAAACCCATACAAAGGTTTTGGTTTTCTTATTGTCTTCTATCTTCCTTTTTTTCTTTTCTTCCCTTCATGCCCAGCAGGGAGGTAAAGGAAAGGTGGCGGGGAAAATCATTGATGCCAATTCCGGAAACCCACTTTCCTTCGCTACAATTGCCATTTACAAAAACCCCGATAAGTTGGTGGAGGGGAATATTACCGATGATAAGGGCGAATTCAGCATTGATATTCCATTTGGTACCTATTATGTTTTGATCGAATTCATGGGTTTTGAACCCTTCAAAAGTCCTGAGTTTCAGATTTCAAAAGAGCAACCGGTTTATCGCTTTGACCAGCTCAAACTGAGTGCGACCATGAGCAACTTGTCTGAGGTAGTGGTCCAAGGAGAAAAGGCGTTTATGGAACTCTCCTTAGACAAAAGGATTTTCAACGTCGGTCAGGACTTGGCCAATGCAGGCCGGACGACGGCGGATATTTTGATGAACTTGCCTTCTGTTTCGGTGGATACAGAGGGGAATGTAAGTCTGCGTGGATCAGGAAACGTACGGATTCTTATTGATGGGAAGCCGTCGGGTTTGGTGAGCTTCAAAGGAAGCCGTGGACTCCAGCAGCTTCCCGCAAGTATGGTCGAAAGCGTCGAGGTCATCACCAATCCATCCGCAAAATACGAGGCAGAAGGAATGGCCGGAGTGATCAACATCATTTTGAAAAAAGACAACAACCAAGGTTTTAATGGCTCTTTTGAAGCCACAGTGGGCGATCCTCTGAATCTCGGGTTGGCGGCCAACCTCAACTACAGGCACAAAAAAGTCAATTGGTTTGTCAACTATGGCCTGGCCAAAAGAAGGCAGCCTCGCAACGGAACACTTTTTCAGGAGGCTTTTGGAGGAGATACGTTGTTTATTTCTGACCAAAGTACCACGGGCGTTGTCAATAGCCTGAACAATAACATAAGGGCAGGAATGGATTACTATTTCAATGAAAAAAGCATCCTTACAGGTTCTTATTTATGGAGAAGGAGTGATGCCCGCAGGATTACGGATATCCGATATGATGATTATATTTTTTCCAAAGACAATCTTCAAAGCTACAGCAAGCGGAGACAGGATGAAACGGAGATGGAGCCAAATTCAGAGATCATTGTGAGCTACAAGCGGTCATTTGAACAGAAGGGGCATGAGTTTACTGCAGCCTTTACCTACTTGGATTATTGGGAAAATTCCGATCAGCTGTTTACCGAAGACGCTTTTTCTCCGGAAGGAGAAATGGACCCCAGTCAATCTTTAATCCAGACTTCAGTCAATGACGAGTTTGAAAAACAATACCTGATACAGATTGACTATACCAAGCCAATCGGATCAGGAGGAGGGAAATTTGAAACCGGTTTGAGAAGCAGTTTCAGGAATATGGAAAATGATTTTATCGTTCAGGAGAAAAATGAAAACGGTGAATTTTTCCCTATTCTCGGTTTGGACAATATCTTTCTTTACCAAGAAAATATCCACGCCATCTACGGCATCTTGGGCAACAAATCAAACAAATTCAGTTATCAAGGAGGATTAAGGGCAGAATTGACAGATGTGAAGACCACTTTGGTCAAAACCGATGAAGTCAATCCGAGGAATTATATCAACTTATTCCCGAGTGCACACCTGACTTACAATGTCACTAAAGAAAACGCGCTCCAGCTGAGCTATAGCCGGAGAGTGAGAAGGCCTGTGTACAATGACCTGAGTCCATATGTGACTTTTTCCGATGCGAGGAATTTCTTCAGTGGCAATCCTGACCTAGAACCGGAATTTACGGATGCTTTTGAACTCGGCCACATCAAGTATTTTGAGAAAGGATCTCTTTTTTCTACCATTTATTACAGGGATACAAAAGACAAAATTGACAGAATCAGAACAGTGGACAACCAAGGCAGCGCGGTCACGATCACCGAAAACCTCAATTCGGAAAGGGCTTACGGGATTGAGTTCACGACCGATTATGCGATTTTCTCTTGGTGGAAAGCAGACATTAACTTCAACTTTTTCCACGCCAAAATAGACGGGAGCAACATTCAGGACGACTTTGTCGCTACGACCTATTCTTTTTATGCCAGGCAAAATTCCAGGTTTACTTTTGGCAAAGGGTATGATGTCCAGCTTAGGGCCAATTACCAAGCAAGACAAAAAACTGCGCAAGGCGTGAGAAAATCGATTTTTTTTATGGATTTGTCCGGAAGCAAGGATGTGTTGAAAGGAAGGGGTAAATTGATTTTGACAGTGGCGGACATTCTGAATTCGCGTCGAGACAGGTACATCGTAGAGGGGCCGGGATTTGTTACTACCGGGGATTTTCAAAATGTGGTGAGACAGGTAAATTTGACTCTGAATTACAGAATCAAGTAGTTCAATATAAAAAATGTTTGAAATTCATCGGATTTCCACCGATTTTCAATATCCCTAAATATCAAATCCGGCAACTTTTTACCGACCAGTCTTATTCCAACGGTTGCTCCATAAGGTTATCATGACTTTCTGGTCCTTTTCTCGAGTTTTCCGATTTTCTCCTGAAACTGTAGCTCTAATTCATCTATGAAAGCCATGGGATTGTCGTAGGTTTTGAGGACGTGGTAGAGGTAGTTGGCTTGGAGCTTTTGAAGTTTCATCGCCAAAGTCTCTTTTTTGGTTTTCAGTGCCTTCAACCTGATTTTGGAATCCACAGCAGGCATTTCGGTTTTAAGGCTTACTTCCAGTGAATTGCCCAAAATGGTATTTTGATAAAAAGCCAGCAACTGTTCCAGGTCTCCGTTTTTATAAATCCCGTTGAGTTGCGTGGTGAGTTCATGGGCAAGTTGGATTTGATCTGGTTGGCCGGCATGGTTGATCTTGTCTGGATGTACTTGGACGACCGCTTCCTTGTACAAACGTCTTAGTTCTTGCTTCTCCCCGCTGTCGCCTTCAGATTGTGTCTGTATTTTTTCTTTTGGGAAAATTAACAGTACAGGTTCTTTGTAATTTTTACCTCTTTTCTTTTGTTCAAGCCGCTTTGCTTTTTTCAATTGTTGCTTTTCCTTCATTTTTTCGTTCAGCAAAACCAACCTTGAAATCAGAAGGTTTAGCTTTAAGCGAATGGACTTTTCAAAGGATGAAATTTCACCGGCGATAAGGTTGGTATTTTCTTCGAGTATGGAAATTTCCGTCAACAATTTTTGAATTGAATCCTTATTCGGGACTGGCTTTTTGTTGGCTAAATCACCCATGGTTTTTTGGTAGGAAAATGGAAATTTTAAATTGACTCAGGACGGAATTTGGGTAATTTTTTCGTAAAAAAACTTGAAACGACCTTAGGTTGAAAAATAATATATTTTTTTTTAAAAAAATTTTAAGGCCGAATTCTTCCAAAAACCAAAAATTGAAAAATAGACTGAAATCTGGTTTTAGCACTTTTTTGGAATTCATCACCAGTCCTTTGCACTTTATGCCCTTACGGCTTAAAATCGCCATTTTGCGAAAAAATAATTTGAACGATTTCCTTTTTTCATAGTCCTTTTTTGATAAAATTTCCGTAAATAAGATTGTTGTAAAAATATTATTATTTCCAAACTATCTATGTACTTTAGCCCAACAAATGATAAACTTGTCATTGTTTGGCAAATCACCCGAAGCGCCGATAGTGGGAAATTAGCCTAAAGCCCCTAGTAAAAACTCGACCTAACTCTATCTAAATCGCCTAAAGCGTTGTTTGTTTTTGTTAATTAATTTCTACTTAAAAAAAATTGTTCATGAAGCAATTTTGCAAACAATCTGTATTGCTTGTCACCCTGTTTATTTCTTGGTTTCAACTTCAAGCATCACCGGATTTTTTTCATTCTTCCGCAGGGACTTCCAGTTTTGCCAAAAAATCTGGAACAGGAACTGATGTGCTTTTCGGTATCGATAGCCATGGTGGTGGAAGAGAAGGGTTTTCTGAAATGGCAGCTGGATTGGAAGTTTTTAAAGTTTCCAATGTAATCATTGTACAGGCTGGTGGAGAAATCATATACACTATAAGCGTCTTCAATGGTGGCCCTGATGCCGCCAATAATGTAACGGTGACTGACCTACTTCCGGTAGGTACTTCCTTTGTTTCTGCCACCAATGGGGGGACTTTCAATGCCGGAGTGGTTACCTGGCAGTTTCCAACTATCGCTCTTGGTCAGACAGAGGTGTTTACAGTAAGGGTGTTGGTAGGTTTAGGGGTTATTGAAGGGACAGTCCTCAACAATACCGCTGTCGCCACCAGTCCTTCAGATCCGGCTTCTCCAAAAACCTCCAATGTTTCCCAAGTGACTGTCTTGAAAGGAATCAAGCCAATAATAGGAATAAGTAAGTCAGCAAATGGATCTACAGTAAAATTGGGAGATACGATAGTATATACCATTACAGTCAACAATAGTGGAAATGCCTTCGCAACAGGCGTTGTAGTTTCAGATATTTTACCCGTCGGAACGACTTTTGTTTCTACCGACAGAGGAGGTGTCCATTCCAGTGGCACCGTCAATTGGTTTCTTGGATTGCTATCTCCCGGTCAGACTATTGTGATTACTTTGGAAGTTAGGGTGACAGGAAATTTCGTCGGCGGTGAGGTTCTTAGCAATGTCGGCAGAGTGGTCAGTCCTTCGGATCCTGACACTCCAAAAAGTTCGAATCCAAGCCTCGTGACTTTGCTGGAAGTGAAACCCGAAATCTCCGTTACTAAAAAGGCGAACGCACCTACAGTATTTGCCGGAGAATTTATTTCCTACACCATTGGGGTTACTAACACAGGGACTGCACCTGCCGGAAATGTGACCGTGACTGACCAATTGCCGACAGGAACATTTTTTATCTCTGCCGACAATTCAGTGACCCATAATGCCGGTTTGGTCACTTGGACTTTGGGAACCATCAACCCCGGAGTGACAAGAATATTAAATCTCGTAGTCCAGGTGGGGCTCACGGTACCAAACGGGACGGTCATCATCAACGGCGTGCGTGTTCTTAGCCCTGACATCAGCACACCTGCACTTAACCTTCCTGATCCTGATAATGTGGTCACGGTGGTTTCTTTGCCTCAATTGACGGTTTCAAAATTAGAGGCTTCGCCAAAAGTCAATCCAGGTAATAACATCACGTATACGATCACAGTTTCTAACTTGGGAACTGCCGGTGCCCAGAATGTAAAAGTAACAGACGTCCTGCCTGCAGGTACGGTCTTTGTCAGTGCAAGTAACGGAGGCGTTCATTCCAATGGGACTGTTACCTGGACAATAGCTAACCTACCGATTGGCGAACAAGAAGACCTGACCCTAGTGGTAAATGCAGCAGCTAACCTCACCGATGGTACCGTGCTTAGTAACATTGCTTCAGCAGTGAGTCCTGCTGAACCGACCAATGTGACAGACTCAAGCCCAAGTATAGTTACCGTCGAAGTCATCGCCCCTGTCCTTAACATCACCAAACTCCCAGGAGCATTCACAGCAAATGCAGGGGAAAATATCACCTACACCATCACGGTTAGGAATACCGGAAATGCACCGGCAAACAACCTCATTGTGACGGATCCTTTACCTGCAAATACGACTTTTGTCTCAGCCGACAATGTTGGGACTTTTGCCACAGGTTTGATCTCTTGGGCTTTGGGTACACTTGAAGCCGGAAATTCAATCAACCTTATATTGGTAGCGAAGGTGGATCCAAGTACACCCGTGGGCACTAGAATAAAAAACATTGCCACGGCCAATAGCCCTGGAAACCTTGCCGGACCAGTCCTAAGCAGCAATAATCCAAACCTGGAGGTGGTAATTCAGAATCTATCCACTTTGGTTATTTCCAAAGCTGCCGACCGACCGACCATTAGATCAGGACAAAATATTATTTATACCATTTCTGTTATCAACAATGGTCCGAGTGATGCCCTTGGCGTAGTGGTAAACGATGCACTTCCTGCAGGGACTACTTTTGTCAATGCCGCAAATGGAGGTGTTTTTGCCAATGGCAACGTGAGTTGGTTGGTTGGAACCATCAAATCAGGAGAACAGGTCAGTCTTCAGGTGACAGTAACTTCCTCTGCTGCTTTGACTGATGGTACTGTCATCAGTAATGTGGCGACAGCGGTCAGTCCATCTGACCCGGCAGGTATTAAGACCTCTCCCCCAAGTTTGGTCACTATAGACAACAGTTCTCCGATCTTGGAGATTACCAAAACCCCGAATGCTACCACCATTACAGCAGGGGAGGAGATTGTTTATACCATCATTGTCAGCAATACCGGAAATGCGCCTGCCACCAATGTGACAGTTACAGACCAATTGCCGGCAGGAACTACTTTTGTCGCAACAGGTAATGGCGGAACGCATTCCGCAGGAACTGTAACCTGGCTATTGGGAACGATAGCGCCGGGTGATTCCATCACTTTGGTATTGGCGGTAAAAGTCGGCGAAGATGTCGTGTCCGGAACCAAAATCATGAACATCGCAGAAGCCGATAGTCCGGATGATTTGAATGATCCGGTTGTAAGCAGTCCAGACCCGGATTTAGAGGTTGATATTGTTACTTTGGCCAATTTGTCTATCACCAAATTATCTCCTGCACCTCAAGTTTTGGCAGGAGGAGAAATCGTCTATACCATTTCTGTGTTGAACAGTGGTCCAAGCACCGCAAGAAATGTAGCAATCACAGATGCGCTGCCTGCCGAAACAACTTTTGTCAGTGCGGACAACGGAGGAGTCCATTCCGCAGGCACAGTTTCATGGACAATCCCCACCATTAATTCGGGGCAAAAAATTGACTTGAAATTAATTGTAAAAGCATTGGAAAATCTGGTGGATGGACAGGTTATCAGCAACATTGCGGCTGTAACTTCACCTACAGATCCGACAGGGACAAAGATTTCAGATCCAAGTTTGGTGACCATAAACAATTCCCTTGAAGATACCGAGGTTACTGTCACCAAAAAAGCTTTAGTAGCCTCAGCTTCACCTGGAGAAATGATTGATTATGAGATCATGGTTACCAATATCGGCGGGTTTAATGCCAAAGACATTACAGTAACAGATACGCTACCCGAAGGCATGATCCCCATGGAAGCTTCCAATCTAGGTGTGATCGAGGATAATTCAGTTACTTGGAATATCCCGATTATAGCGCCTGGTCAATCCCTCACTTTGACTATATCCGTGATGATTACCTTGGAAGAAGGTTCGGTCGTCAATGAGGTCCTCGTGACAGGAACCAACTTTGAGGATGTGGAAGCAGCCTCCCCTCCGCTGACAGTGAATCAGGTGGACCTCAAGTTGACCAAGGAGGTTTCGGCTACAATCGTGGCCAAAGGAAGCACTTTTACCTACAGACTTTCTGTTGAAAATACCAGCGATACAAAGGCAACTATGGTGGTGTTGAGCGATACATTGCCTGTTGGAGTCAAATACAAAAATGCAACTGCCTCAAAAGGAACTGTAAATTTCGATATCGCCGAAAATGCCGTGATTCTTGAAATAGCGGAGTTTCTTCCCGGAGAAAAAATCACTTTGCAGATAGAAGTCATCGCCCAATCAATCGGGGTAATCACAAATATTGCCGAGGTGGTTTCCAATGAGAAAGACTCTAATAGTCTTGATAATACAGCCACGGTTTCACACAGTCAATTGGAGTTTTCGATTCCAAATGCTTTTTCACCAAATGGGGACGGTATCAATGAGGAATGGGTCGTCAAAGGTCTTTTGGACATTTATCCAAACAATAGGCTTGTCATCGTCAACCGTTGGGGTGTAGAGATATTCAAAGCCAGCAATTATAAAAATGATTGGAATGGAGAAGGCGTGGGTGAAGGGACTTACTTCTACCAGTTGACCCTTACCGCACAGGATGGCAAAGAGGAAGTTTTCACCGGTTATCTGACCGTAATCAAGTAGAATTATGAAAAAGTTTTCCATTTTATTTTTCTTTGTGCTGATGCTTTCCCAACATCTGTTTGGTCAGCAAGTGCCTCAGTTTAGCCAATACATGTTCAATCCATTGTTTATCAATCCTGCTTATACAGGATATAAGGAGCAGCTGTACCTTCAGACATATTACCGAAAACAATGGACAGGTGTTGATGGGAGTCCCGAGACATTTGCTATCGGTGCGGATGGATATCTGCCTGAGTCTAGGATTGGTGTTGGACTGGTAGGTGTTTCGGATAAAATCGGCGCCCAGCGTACCAATGCTGTCTATGGTAACATTGCTTACCACCTCCATATAGCGCAATCGAGTTACCTGAGTTTTGGTATCGGGATCGGACTGATCAACTCGATGATTGACGGATTGGCGCTTTCAACCAGCAATCCCAATGATCCCAGCATTCCGGCTGTGAAAAACAATATTTCTTACCCTGATCTCAAGTTGGGAATGTTCTATTACGATGACACCAAATTTTTTGGAGTGGCAATAGACAATATGATTACGCCTACGAATCAATCTGAAAACACAGATATCTTCGTGGAGCCAAGGACACATTTTTACCTTACAGGAGGTGGATTAGTAGAATTATCTCCTGATATTGCACTCCGCCCAACTTTCATGATGATTGATGATTTCAATGCACCGGCAAGACTTGACTTGACAGCTTCAATGGTTTACAAGGAAAAATTCTGGTTCGGTACTACTTATAGGACAGCCTTGGATTATGCCAACAGGGCAACGTCTGACAATTTGAAAAAAGGAACAGCCATAGTTTTCTTGTTTGAGTTTTTTGTAAAAAACGGACTCAGAGTGGGCTACGCATATGATCATAATATTACAGGCTTTAATGTTAGGAATTTTTCCACCCACGATATATCCATCGGATACATGTTTGCTCCGAACCTCGTCAGGGTGGTCTCTCCAAGACATTTTTAAATACCAATAAAATGAACAAAAAATACATACACCTCCTATTTTTAGTCCCGATCATGATTGGGACCTCCTGCTCTTCATACAACAGTAGTATCAAAAGGGCTAACCAACAACTCGGATTATTTAATTTCAAGGATGCTTCCTACGAATTTGGTGAAGCATGGGAAAAAAAGGAAGATAGTGAAACGGCCCGTGGCCTAGCCTATTCCAATTATAAAATGAGGGATTTTGGCAAAGCGGCGGCATGGTACCGGTTTTTGGAAGATAAAGACGAACTGACCTCAGAAGATTCCTACCAATATGCCGAATCACTTATCGCCAATTCCAAATTTGATGAATCTGCCAAGGTCCTCGATAAGATGATCCTGAAAGACGGTGAAGTAAGCAAAAAACCCAAATGGATGATGCTGAGGAGATCCTCCGGGGAGGCCAAATCAATTCTCAATACCCCCACAAAATACCAGATCAAACCGCTGAAATCCTTGAATACCACTTTCTCTGAATTTGGGCTTACGATAGATGAAGGGGTGATTTTCTTCAGTTCTGACAGGATCTCCGAAAAAACCGGAGGAGGCTTCACCGAAAACCTCAAAAACCAAAGATATGGCTGGACAGGAAATGGATTTTTGACCGTCTATGAAGGCAATCTGAACAAAAAAAATGATGACCTTGAGAATATTGCTGTTTCCAAGGTTTTTCAAAATGAAAACCATATCGGCCCGATCTATAAGTCAGGTAACATGATGTTTTACACCGTGACCGAAGCTGGAAATCAAACCAACAAGAAAGAGGGAAGACGCTTTGGCACGACACTCTTTCCCGAAATATTGTACAAAGAAAAAAAGGCAGACGGAACATTTGGGGAAGTCAAATCACTGAGCATCAATTCCTCCTTGAAATATGCCGTCGCAGATCCTTTTTGGGATGAAAGCAAAAAGAGGCTGTATTTCTCCTCTGACATGCCGGGAGGAAATGGTGGAAGTGATATTTATTACCAGGATTATTTGGGAAATGACAAATGGTCTACTGCTGTCAACCTTGGAAAAGACATCAACACATTCGGGAACGACAGGTCTCCGTTTATCTATGATGACACCTTTTACTTTTCTTCCGAAGGCTTGGGAGGCTTGGGAGGTTTGGATATATACAAATCCAGCATGGTCGAAACTTCATTTTCCACTCCCGAAAACTTAGGAGTACCTTTCAATTCCAATAAGGACGATTTCTTCTTTTTCAAAGATAGGTCACTTAACGGGCAAATATTCCTAACCTCTGACCGGAATGGCAGTGTAGGTTTGGATGACATCTATTTTGTGGAGAAATTGGAGGAGGAGTTTTTCACCGTTACCGGGGTCGTCAAGGACAAAGAATCAGGAGCGCCGATCGAGAATACGGTAGTGACCCTGACCGATACCAACTCAGGAGTCAATACATCCGTAGTAAGTGACGAATCAGGAAGATTTACTTTCTTCTTACCTCTGAATAATACCTACACCATTGAAACTGTCACCTCCGGGTATTTCAGTCAAGTGAAAGAAGGATTTACCACCAAGCCTAACCAAAACAATAAATTGGACTTGAATGTATTTTCTGAAAAAGTTTCCTTTGACAAAGGCATCAGGATTTTTGATATCTATTATGATTATAACAGTGCTAACATCAGGTCTGACGCTTCCGTAGAACTGAGAAAGATCATTGAAGTGATGAGGGATAATCCACAGTTCAGACTTCAGATGTATTCCCATACAGATTCTAGAGGCAAGGCTGAGTACAATGAGAAGCTTTCCGAAACAAGAGGTTTGTCAGTGTTGAATTACCTGAATACGGAAGGTATCGTTACGAGAAGGGTAAGGTCTGTGGGAATGGGAGAGTCAAGACTTGTCAATGATTGTGTGGATGTAGTGGAATGTGACGAAGAGGAACACCAAAGAAATAGAAGGACAGAATTTGTCATCATGAACCAGGCTTCATTTGAAAAAGACCTTCCGTATGAAGCTTTCAAATTTGAAGATCCTGATCAAAAAGAAAGGATTGAAACCCTTGCAGTGCCCGAATTGCAGGCTTTTCCGGTGAGTATAGATGTAGTTATCTCTGAAGTGGAGGATGAAGAAATTGATGAGTCTATCAATGGTGTTTACACCGTAACTTCCTCAAACAATTTTAACCACTACATCATCATCGAAAGCTGGCAGACCGAATACATGGCAAGTTTGAGAGCAAAAGAACTTTCAGGTACTTACAAAGTCAACGTGGTTCCACCAACTGACGGCACTTCAAATTACCGGCTTTCGGTGGCAGTCTATCCAAGTATGGAAGAAGCCTCAAGGAATGTGAACAGGTTCAGAAAAGAATTCAGTGATGAGACAATCTGGATTTTGGCTTATTGATAGGGAAAAATTTGATTATAAGTTTTAGGAAGAAGGGGAATTTTACCTAAGCAAATGGTCGGATGACCGATGATACCTGCTTTTTAGCATTTAGTCAAGATTCTAATTCAAATAGCCTTTTAAAGGATGGCAAAAAATCAGTTATTTACAAAATAGAACCACGATCACTTAGCGTTGCTGTAAAAAAAATTCCCGCAGTTCCCAAAATCTTCACAGGCAAAACCTGTTTGGATTCGGAAGCTGCGGGATTTTTTTGGTTTTGTTAAATATAAGTCAATGGTTGATGCTTCGTGTACTTTTTATATTTGAATCAAATCAAATGCATATTCATAGCTGATAGTACTTTTTTCTTTTTCGTTTTTCTTCCAGGCCTCTTCCAAATGACTTAATTCAATAATGTTATTGGTACTTTTCAGTTTGAAGACTGTGGTGACTTTCTCCAAAACCCCCATTTCTGGCTCTGAAAATAAACTGGAATTAAAGGGCCTATCTATTCTTGCTTTGAATTGTTCGCCTGTATATCCTCCAGAAAATTCGGTGGTATAAATATCTATTTCACCTTTGTTGGCTAAAAATTCAAATATGCTTTGAAAGTTACTTGGAACAGGTCCCATATCTATGGCTTTGTACCTAACGCCGCTTATGGAAAAGCAACTTTGCTTGAACATTAAAAAATCGGCGTAAAATAACAGCTTGTTCATTTTGGTTTTGAATGGCTGAACCTTTTCCGAAAAATACACCACCATTTCGGTAAACTTTTCAAAGTTTGGATTTCGGTATCCTGAGTAAATATCTGCCAAATGATTGCCCAGTAAATATTCCTTGAAATTCAAATCAGAATTGTTCCGCTTTCTTTCCTCAACCAACAATTGTGCTTTTTGAACGTATTTTGCTTTCAACTTTTCATCCAACGTGCTACACAATTCCACCATATCAATAAAATACTTAGGATCGTCCACCATTTGAATTAATTTGGCATTTGCAATGCTTGGCATTTCACCTGCTTCGTATTGTCGGTAGCTGTTTACACCAAAACCTAAAATCTCCGATATCTTTGCCGCTGATAAACCGTACTTTTTGCGAATTCTGATGATTTCATCCGGAAATGGAATATGGAATTTATCACGGTATTGGTTAAACACCTGATTCATATTCACCTCATCCAATGATGTGGTTGTAAACTGTTCTTTGCTATCATCGCATTTGTAATAATGAAAAACAATTTCAAATGTTTCCTTTCTGAAATCCAATGACCTGCGTTCTTGGGTCAATATCATTTCTTTACCTGTGCTTGGACTTTTCATATTGTTTTATTTTAAAGGATAGGTCATTTTGTGAGGTGCCAAATGAAAGGAAATGCAGATTACATTGCTTCCCACCATTCCCATTGTAATTTTAATATATACTTCCTTTTTCTTAACCGTTTTGCCAAACACCCACATCTCGGCACCTCCATACAGTTTTTCTTCAAGTGGCCCTTGGCTGTAGTCCTTGGATTCGAGTGCTTCCAGAATGGTTTTTCTTTCAATGGGGCGAAGTTCTAAATCTACCAAAGCTTGTGAATTTTTACCTCTATCATCACGAAAGAGCACATCCCAAAACTTCATCTTTTCTTTGAAGTCTGTCAAAAAATAAGCTACTTCCGCTTCGGTGCTCATACGTTTGCTTGTATTTGCAAAGCTATTTAAAAATTTTGAAAAACAATCTTAAAGTTGAATTGAAATAAAAATATATCTATAAATAAACCTTAAAGTGATTTTAGATTAATTTTATATTAAAACCCAACTCACAACCCAAAAAAATATCCTTATCCTGTCACTGTCAATCAAATTCCAATCACGGTCATTTATTATACCTTTTTCATTGAAAAGCCCAACTTTGGCAGAATGGTCAAAATCCCGTTAGAGTGTTTGAGAATCTGTATTTTTTTCCTTTTATCATTTCTGCCCTTTCTAAGTCATCATGGGTTGCAATAGTCGCAATACATGGGGTCTTCGCTTGTTTTGCCATGGGGATGCATTTCTTCTTTTGTGTATTGACAATGTTGGCAAACATAGAGGTAGCTCAATGTTGATTGGGTCGGCGAGCCGCATAAGCTGCACTCTAATCCTCTTTTGGCATCTGTAATTCCAAAGCCCGGTGTGTTGCATTGTGGGCATACAGCATTTATTTTGGCTAGTAATTTTTTGGCTGCTGCTTCTATGACCTGCATACGGGAGGGATTGTACAATGCCCTCATGTCTGTTTCTGCATAAATGGATTTAGATTTTTCAAGCAGTTTTTTGAAGGCGGCTTTCAATTGGTCAAGGTCTGTAATGCCTTTGATTATTTCGCTGTTGTCAGTTTTTGACTTGCGAAGGATGAGTCCGTGAGAGGGGAAGTGTACGGACTGGGCAAACTCCAAAAGTTCTTTTTCACTTTCAATTTCTTTGCCGTTGAAATTGGTTTCCGTGCTGAGATCCCTGACAATGATCTCCAGACTGTTTTTCTTGTCAATAAAAATCAAAAACTCATCGTCGGCATTTACGAAAAACAGGGAAGGATGAGGACCGAAAGAACCTTCACTGGCAACGCCCAAATCGCAGTTGCTCAGTTCCATGGCCAAAAGGCATTTTTGCCTGGCGGTTGCTATGGGGTCAAGTTCCCTCTCTACCTCTCCGGTAAAAGTACCTAATGTATCCGTATCAAAACTTTCATTGACAAAGCAAACCACACCCAAGGCGTCTTCCAAGAGCGGAGCAATCACTTTTTCTTTTTGATGCTTGGTAGCAATGATTAATTTTCGGCCTTGGAACATACCGTTTCAACCTCCTTAATTTGGTTCTGTTTTTACTTTTAATTCCATCCCTATTATTCCTTCGTTGAAACGTCCATTGTCATACACCAAATTTCCATTCACAAAGGTTTGTTTGATGGCAGTTTGAAACGTAGTTCCTTCCAACGGTGACCAACCGCACTTGTACAATATATTGTCTTTAGCCACTGTCCATGGGTTATCCAAGTCCACCAAGGTCAAGTCGGCATAATAGCCTTCCCGGATAAATCCCCTTCTTTCCATATGGTAAAGAATGGCAGGGTTATGGCACATTTTCTCTACTATTTTTTCCAATGAAATTCGACCTTGTTTGTAAAACTCCAACATGCAATTGAGCGAATGCTGCACCATCGGCGCACCTGACATAGACTGAAAATAAGGCTTTTGCTTTTCCTCCAAGGTATGTGGGGCATGGTCGGTGGTGATGATATCTATCCGATCATCGAGTAGTGCCTTCAGCAAGCCCTCTTTGTCCTGCGCTGTTTTTATAGCCGGATTCCATTTGATCAGCATTCCCAATCTGTCATAATCTTTGTCCGAGAACCAAAGATGGTGCACAGACACTTCGGTGGTTATTTTTTTCTCCTGAAGGGGAATGTCGTTTTGAAACAAATGGGTTTCTGCTTCAGTGGTTAAATGCAAAATATGCAATCGGGCATTGTGTTTTTTGGCCAAAGCAATGGCTCGAACGGTTGCTTCATAGCAGCCTTGCGTGCTTCTGATAATCGGGTGAAACTTTGCCGGAATATCTTCTCCGTATTTTTCTCTAAAAGCCTGCTCGTTTGCTTCTACGATCTCTTCTTTTTCGGAATGAATGGCAATAATGGACTTGCAGTTGGCAAACAATTTCTCCATTGTTTCAGGACTGTCAGCCAATAGATTTCCTTTTTTGGTAAAGTACAAGCCATCGTCAGAAACCCCAAGAAGTTGACTGGTGTCGGTTTTTATCACTTCATCGATATTGTCGGCATTGACACCGAGGAAGAAACCATAGTTTGCCAAAGATTTTTTGGAGGCAATGTCATACTTTTCTCTCAGGCTTTCAACGGTCAAAATATTCGGCACCGTATTGGGCATGTCAATAAAAGAAGTCACGCCACCTGCTACCGCCGCTTTGCTTTCGGTATATAAATCGCCTTTGTGCGTCAGTCCCGGGTCTCTGAAATGAACTTGCCCGTCAATAATCCCCGGAAAGAGGTATTTGCCAGTACCATCTATTACCTGATATTTGGGTTCAATGTCAATATTACCAATTTGGCGGATCAGTCCATCGGACATTAATACGTCTGCGAGAAATGATTTCCCCTCATTTACAATCGTTGCGTTTTTAATTAAAATGGGCTGTTTCATTGATTGATGTATTTTTGGTGGGAATGTGAGGCAAGGGAACGAAACCGATCAAATAAAGATAACCGGTTTGTGAATGGTGTCTTAGCATTACAAAGGGAGTGATGGACTAAACATATCATGAAATTTTATTTTTGAGTTTGTATGAAATTCTGTAGTAACCCCTTCGTATTGATTTGATTCTTTATGTGTACTGGTTTAAGTTTAAGTGTCGGAATATGATCTTAAGAGATTCTTAAAGTTAAGAGTTAAGCAAACTTCTTTTTTATTGCCACTTTTTTTCTTGACAAAAAAAGCAAGACACCCTACCGCACCATTTGGTTATTAAAACTCCCGTTTTAATCCCTTTTCCAAGAACAAGGTTAGTGCCGACTCCCGCTGTGGCGGAAGGTCGGTCCTCCCCACATCGAACAATCAAACTATACCTAACATATAAATGCTCTTTTTGAATTTATTATATGCTTTCAAAAGTATTCACATACAATTAAATGCCTATTTGACATTCATCCGGCTAAAATCAGGCGGATATGTATTCCTAAAGTTGTTTTATTTTTTCAAGTCATCCAGCAGAGTAAATACCATCTGCCTGAATTTCCAACCTGTCTCCTCATTGATCTGTTGGGTCTGCTTCATCAGGATGCCGATTACTTTTTCCTGAGGATCGGCAAAATACTGTGTATTGAAATAGCCTCCCCAATCAAAAGTCCCTATACTTCCTGCACCACCTTCGGCCACTCCTTTTTCATTGACCACGCCAAAGGCCAAGCCATAATGTTTTCCACCTCCCCAAAGGTCTCCGGTTTGGTTTTGCATCATGGTTTCGATGGTAGTTCGGCTGAGAATCCGGACGCCGTTGAGTTCACCGCCGTTGAGGTACATCTGCAGGAAGGTGGCGTAATCCTTGGCAGTGCTTGATAGGCCTGCGCCGCCGGAGAAAAATCTTTTAACACCTGTAATCGGATAATTGGGGTCATAGAAGGTGGTCGGAAAACCTTCCCATTTGCCGTTGGTTTTGCGTTGTATGGTCACCAATCTCGAGGCTTTGGAATCAGGCAGGTAAAACCAAGTGTCCTGCATGCCCAAAGGGTCAAACAGCCTTTCTCTCAAAAACCTGTCAAAAGGCATTCCTGAAACGATTTCTATCAAATATCCCAAGACATCCAATCCTTCTGAATAGGTGTATTTCTCTCCGGGATTATGATGAAGGGGAAGTTTTGCCAATTTCTTGATGTTTTGTTCGATGCTGATATCTTCGGTGGTGTACAGGTCAATGATTCCCCCTTTGTTGTAGATCATCCGCACGCGTTCATCGCCATCGATCACGCCATAACCCAAGCCTGAAGTATGGGTCAGCAGGTGGCGGATGGTGATTTCTTTATCAGCGGCAACAGTTGTATAGCTTGTGTCACCAAAGCGGAAAT
>JBBRFK010000021.1:0-25487 GCA_038224435.1 Cytophagales bacterium
AAAAGAGACCTTTCCAAAATTAAAATTTCACTCGGTCCGGGAGAAATCTTCACTGATCTTTATTTAGAATTTGAGATGGGCATCACGGAAACAAAAGGAAACTTTGACCTTCATTTCTATAACAGTACCAATATCAGGGATGTATTCGTTATTGAATCGGTCTATGAGGTTTTTAATCCAAGTGCCGATGAAACCAATCACAAGGACATCAGCATTGGTAGTGCTTATCCCAATCCAACCCACCGAATGGCACAGATTGATTATGCCATCAAAAACCCGAATGCAGTCGTAAAAATAAGCATCAATAGTTTCATCGGAAACCCTGTTGCAGAATTCCAATTAGACCCTCTCCAAAAGAACCTGGTTATCAATGTCGCTGATTTTATTCCGGGCGTTTATTTTTATACTTTATTCGTAGACAATAAAAATATTGTCACCAAAAAACTCGTTGTCAAGAAGTAAGTCCCTCCCACACTTGATAAATAATTGGTTTCAAATGAATATTACTTTATATTTGCGCCTCCAAAAAACAATGAAAAAATTCTCACTATACATAATCCCTTTAATCCTCCTATTTGCAGTTTCTAGTTGCTCCGGATTCTATAAATTAGAAAAAAGCACAAACTGGGAGGAATTATATGAGGCCGCAAACAAGTATTACAATGAAGGGGAATTTAACAAAGCCATCATTCTTTATGACAAAGTACTTCCTGTAATCAGGGGAAGTGAAAAGGCAGAATTAGCGGATTTCAATTACGCTTACAGCCATTTCAAATTAAAGAGATACATAGAATCTGCCGGTTACTTCAACACTTTCTACCAAACCTATAATAGAAGTCCGATGGCAGAAGAAGCATTGTTCATGAATGCTTATTCCCTTTATCTTGATGCCCCGGATTATAACCTGGATCAAAAAAGTAGCCATGATGCCGTAAATGCGATTCAGATCTTCATCGGTAGATTTCCGGAATCTGACTCTTATGAAAGAGCTTCAGCGATGATAGAGGATCTTCAGGTCAGGTTTGAAGAGAAAGCATACCAAGAGTCATTGTTGTATTTGAGGTTGACAGATGGGTTATATCCGGGTGATTTTTACCGAGCATGTATCATTAATTTTCAGAATTTTGCAAAAAGTTATCCTGACAGCAAGCACAATGAGGAACTCGGGTTTAAATTGGTAGAGGTCACGTTGGCATATGGTGAAAGAAGTATTTTTGATAAAAAAGAAGAAAGATTGAAAGATGTTTCCAAATATGCTTCACAGTTTAAAAGAAAATACCCTGAAAGCAAATACTTGGGAAGCGTTGAGGAAATTGTCAAAAAATCACAGACTGAACTTCTTGCCCACCAAAAAGTAAAAAAGGAATATGAGGTAGAAGTAGCAAGGGCCAAAGCAGAAAGTGAAGCGGCCAAAAGTGAAGATCTCATTGAAGACAAATAAAATAGCAGCAATTTAAATCAATCAAATATGGCAGTCAATCCGTCAATCATCACTAGAGATTTGGACAAAGTTTCTGAAAAAACAGGAAATTTGTATGAGTCAATCCACATTGCCTCTCAGAGAGCAAAGCAGATTTCTTCAACCATGAAGGAAGAACTGAACAATAAACTCTCTGAATTTGCCTCTACCGTCGATAATCTTGAAGAAGTATTTGAAAACAAAGAGCAAATCGAAATTTCCAAATTCTATGAAAGAATGCCAAAGCCATCTTCATTGGCTATGGAAGAATTCTTGGAAGACAAATTATATTTCAGACGTCCTGAAGCACCAACAGAATAATGCTTTTAAAAGGGAGAAAAATTTTATTGGGAGTTACGGGTAGCATAGCCGCATACAAGTCAGCTATTCTCACCAGACTCCTTGTCAAGGAAGGAGCAGAAGTACAAATCATGATGAGTACTTCTGCTCTTGACTTTATTACCCCTTTAACTTTGGCTACCCTTTCCAAAGGACCGGTTCACCATCAGTTTCATGACCCAAAAACGGGAGTATGGACGAATCACGTGGACTTAGGTCTATGGGCTGATTTATTTTTAGTAGCTCCAATCAGTGCCAATACTTTGGCAAAGTTTGCAAATGGCATCTGTGACAATTTGCTTTCTGCAACTTATCTTTCTGCAAGATGTCCTGTAATGGTGGCTCCTGCGATGGATTTGGACATGTACCAACATCCTTCTGTGAGAGAAAACCTCAAAAAGATCAATTCCTTCGGAAACATCATCCTTGAAGCCGAAGTCGGCGAATTGGCTAGTGGGCTCTCCGGTCAGGGAAGACTCATGGAACCCGAACATATTTTGGAATATGTATTGGCCCATTTCTCAAAGAACCAAGGATTCATAGGAAAAAAAGTCATGATCACCTCAGGGCCAACCCAAGAGGCTATTGACCCTGTTAGATTTATCAGTAACCATTCGTCGGGTAAAATGGGAGCCTCAATTGCGGATTCATTTGCAGACCAAGGAGCGGAAGTCTTCTTGGTACTCGGACCGGGCGCTGTAAAACCTACCAATCCCAATATTAAAATTTTCCAGGTTAAGAGCGCTGAGGACATGTTCCTAGCTTGTAACAACCTTCACAAACAGATGGATATTAGTGTATTTGCAGCAGCCGTTGCTGACTATGCACCAAAGCATGTCGCTTCTGAAAAAATCAAGAAAGAAGGTGATGGCATGACCATCGAGTTTACAAAAAATATTGACATTGCCTTAACCCTAGGAAAACAAAAATCCCCATTTCAAATCCATGTTGGGTTTGCATTGGAAACTGAGAATGAGGAATTTCACGCAAAGACCAAACTCCAAAAGAAAAACTTTGACCTGATTGTCCTCAATTCGATGAGAGATGCAGGGGCTGGTTTCCAGCTTGATACCAACAAGGTCAGGATATTTACCCAAGATGGAAAATCTTTGGAATCCGCTGTTCTTCCAAAAAATCAAATTGCCGAGATGATTCTAAAGGAAATTAAAAACCTTCCTGTAAAAATCTGACTATAAGAATATCGTTATCTTTAAAAGAAAACCCATTCTACATGAAGATTAGACTTGCGATACTCCTTCTGATTTTTTTATCCACCCACCCTATATTTTCACAAGAGCTTAATTTTTCGGTAATCATCAACAGTGAAAGAGCGCGTACTCAGGAAACAGCCATTTTCGATAACATGAAAAACAGCTTTGAGCAGTTTCTCAATGGAAGAACATGGACTGGAGACCAATTTCAGGCATTTGAAAGGATTAAGGGCAACGTCCTGATCACCATCTCTGATATGCCTCAAGTGGGAGTATACAACGCCACTGTCCAGATTCAAACTGTCAGACCGGTATATGGTACCAATTATGAAAGCATGGTCATCAATTTTATTGACCGCAACTGGGGTTTTGAATACCTCCTTTCCCAACCCCTTGAATTCAACAGGTTTGCGTTTCTAAACAACATAAGTTCCCTTTTGGCCTATTATGCCTACATCGCTTTGGGTTTTGATTATGACAGTTTTTCACTCCGGGGAGGAAATCCATATTTTGAAATTGCCAATGGAATTGTAAACAATGCCCAGCAATCTAACCGTGCGGGATGGGCACCAAATCCAAATGATAAAAGAAACAGGTATTGGCTCATCAATGACATTTATACGTCATCAGTCTTTGGTCCTATCAGGGAGGCCATTTACCTGTATCACCGAAAAGGACTGGATATGCTTCTGACCAATCCTGAGGAAGCCTATCAGAATATGATAACCGCCTTTCAATTGGTCGAGACTGCAAATACTGCACAGCCGAACAGTATTTTTGTGATCGCATTTTTGGATGCGAAAAGAGACGAAATCATACGGGTCCTTCAAAATGCCCCCAAAGAAGTCCGAAGCGAGGCTGTAGCGGTTCTCCTTAAAATCGATCCAAACAACTCAAAAAGGTACAATGACCTTCTAAAAGTTTAATTTCATTTTTTGTTAGATTTATCTAAATAAAAATAAAAACCCATAAATGCTCCGCTCACTCAGCATTGCCAATTACGCGTTGATCCAAAGCCTGGAAATGAAACCAAGCCGGTTTCTCAACATGATTACCGGCGAAACCGGAGCCGGGAAATCCATCATGTTGGGTGCTGTCGGACTTTTACTGGGAAATCGGGCCGATACAAAGGCATTGTTAAACCCTGACAAAAAGTGTGTTGTCGAAGGAAATTTCGGGATAGGGAATTATGGCTTAGAGGATTTTTTCAAAAATGAAGACCTGGATTTTGATGCGGAATGTATCATCAGAAGAGAAATCAGCCCAAGTGGAAAATCCAGGGCTTTCATCAACGATACTCCTGTCAAACTCGAAACCTTGAAAGACTTGGGAAAGGCATTGATGGATGTCCATTCCCAACATGACACCCTGCAACTTGGAGAAGGAGAATACCAATTGGACTTGGTAGATGCATTTTCTAAAATCAAGGCAGAAAAGAGCGCCTATTTATCAGCTTTTATTTCTTTTCAAGCTGCAAAGAAAGCATTCGAAAAGCTTTCTCAAGAAGCTTTGGAAATGAAGAAAGAAGCGGATTTCAACAGATTTCAACTGGAGGAACTGTCCGAACTGAAGCTACAGGAAGGCGAGCAGAATGAGTTGGAAAGCGAACAGGAAATCCTGGAGAATGCGGAAGATATCAAATCAAAGATTCAGGAAGTTATCTCCCAAATGGAAGACGAGCAATTCGGGGCTTTGAAACTTCTGGCTTTGGCCAATCAAGGTGTCCAACAGCTCGCAAAATATGCACATAGGTTTGAATCCTATAGCGAACGGTTTCAAAGTGTATTGATTGAATTGAAGGATATTGAGGCGAGTCTTGAAGAAGAAGACGGGCATATTGAAGTTGATTTTGCCAAGCTTGAGATTGTTAGAATTAGGCTGAGCAAAATCTATCATTTGCAGAAAAAACACGGTTTGGATACTGTAGAAGCACTCGTGGCCTTGGAAAGTGAACTTGCTGATAAAGTCTTTTTGGTGGAGAATCTTGATGAAGAATTAGAAAAATTGAAAAAGACCAAAGAGGCAGCTGAAAAGGAATTGATAGAAAAAGGCAAAGTCCTTTCAGAAAAAAGAAAAACCGCTTTTAGCCCTTTTGCATCCCAGCTTGCCAGGTTATTGCATCAATTGGGAATGGAAAACGCACAGGTAGAATTTTCCCACCAAATTATTGCTCCTTCCAAAAAAGGCATGGATCAGGTTGACATCCTTTTCTCTGCCAATAAAGGAGTAAAACCACAAGCTCTGAAGCAAGTAGCTTCAGGCGGTGAGTTCTCAAGGTTAATTTTTGCCATCAAATATATCATGGCTGATAAAATGGCGCTTCCGACTTTGATTTTTGATGAAATAGATACCGGCGTATCCGGAGAAATTGCACTTCAAATGGTCAGGATGATGCAGGATATCGCCAAACAGCACCAAGTTATCTGCATCAGCCACCTACCCCAAGTTGCTGCAAAGGGAGATCAACATTACTTTGTCTATAAAGACAACAGTTCTGACAAAACGATCAGTAAAATCAAGATGTTGGAAAGTGAGGAAAGGATTTTGGAAATCGCCAAAATGATCGCCGGGGCTAATCCATCAGCAAGTGCTTTTGAAAGTGCCAAGGAGTTGTTGGAGAGGTAATTGGTTAAGTAGGTTGTATTTGTCATAATTGTTGAGTTGGATATTGGTTATTTGGTTAAATTTTTAACTGATCTTTGTCTCACACTTTTCTTGATTCTAGATACTAATTGTTGTCAGGTTTTCATTTGTCAATGTGTCCACTTTTCTTCTCTTGCCTGGTTTCTTTCTTCTTGATACTTGGTTCTTGGCACATTGTACTTAGTACCTATTCTTATTTAACGCTACCCATATCTTGTTTTTTTCCTTATTTTTACGGATTATTTGAACCAACCAAAAGTATATATCATGCCAGAGAATTTATTGAAAGGGAAACTCGGAATCATCACAGGAGCTTTAGATGAAAACTCCATTGCTTGGAAAGCCGCCATCAAAGCACACGAACAAGGGGGAAGATTTGTCTTAACCAATGCACCGATCGCCATGAGAATGGGGGCCATCAAGGAATTGGCAGAACAATGCAAAACCATTGTCATTCCTGCAGATGCCACTTCTTTGGCTGACATCGAAAAACTGTATACTGAAGCCCGTGAATATTTGGGGGGAAATTTTGACTTTTTGCTTCACTCTATCGGCATGTCCCCAAACATCCGTAAAGGCCGGTCCTACGGAGACCTCAATTATGAATGGGCAGCCAAATCCTATGATGTCTCCTCGGTGTCTTTTCATAAAATGATGCAGGTGGCGGAGAAAATGGATGCCATGAACGAATGGGGATCAATCCTTGGCCTTTCGTATATCGCTGCACAAAGGGTATATCCTTTTTATACAGATATGGCAGATGCCAAAGCACTTTTGGAAAGTATCGCAAGAGGCTATGGCTACAGGTATGGCAAATTGAAAAAAGTAAGGGTAAACACCATTTCCCAATCGCCTACCAAAACTACCGCAGGAACAGGAATCGGAGGATTTGATACATTCTATAACTTTGCAGATTCTATGTCTCCTCTTGGCAATGCCTCTGCTGAAGCCTGCGCTGATTACATTGTTACGATGTTTTCTGACCTGACCAAGATGGTAACCATGCAAAATCTATTTCATGACGGGGGGTATTCCAATACAGGTATTTCAGAAGACATCATGAATAAATTCATGGATTTGTAAAAAATAGTAGCCTGTTAAAATATTTTATAAAAAATGAAAATTTCAAAATCATTCATCATGTTGGCAATTTCAGGATTGGTTTCTTCCTGTGGACAAAGCAATCAAACAGGTGAAAATGCTTCAGAATCAACAACCGAATTATCCAACATCGAAAAAGAACATCAATTGGACAGAGCCTCCTATGCTGACAGTGTAAACCTAGGCCTCTTAGAGGATACCATCAAGGGAAGCGCAAGAAGGGAAGCGAGAGGAAAAATCGGCAGCAATGAAATCTCAGTAAATTATGGTTCTCCCGGTCTACGCGGCCGTGTGATATGGAACGGCTTGGTCTCTTATGACCAAGTTTGGGTGAGTGGTTCACACTGGGCGACTGCGGTTATATTCAGCCAAGATGTGCTTGTTGAAGGAATAATTATTCCTGCCGGTATATATGGATTCTTTACCATTCCGGGAAAGGACGAATGGACATTGATCCTGAATAAAAATTTTGACATGCATTTAGCGGATGACTATGAAGAATCCGAGGATTTGGTCAGGGTAAAATTTATACCCGAAATTCTCGAAAATACAGTACAGCGGTTAACTTATGGCATCCAATCCACTTCCGATTCAACAGGTGTTGTTTCCCTGAGTTGGGATAAAATGAAAGTCAAAATGCCAATTACGGCAAAATAATAAAATAAGGGCTGAAGAAATTCAGCCCTTATTTTTAAACTCAATTTTTTCCAAGACCAAGCCATTGGCAGGTGCCGCAATAGAAATCGGTTTAATTTCACCTGCATTAAAGGCATTTTTTATTTCCTTCAAATTCAATTTGCCCAAACTTAAATCTATCAAAGCCCCCACCATAATTCTGATCTGGTACCTAAGAAATCCATTTCCTTTGACTGTATAGGTAAGCGCATTATCAGGAATATACCCCACTCCTGCCATTGGGTGTTTTGAAATACGTGAGTCCATTATTTCCCTCACATAGTTATCAGTCACTTTATCGATGGAACAAAACTGCCGGAAATCATGGCTGCCCACAAACACCCGAGCACCTGATTCCATCAGTTCCAAATCAGGTTTGCCTTGAAAAAATGTCAGATTCCCTGCTACAAAAGGGTGGAATTTTTCACCAAAAGTGAAGTGATAATGGTACTCTTTCCAAGCCACATCCTGAATGATATTGAAATCCAATGAGACTGGATGCACCTTCAAAAGCCTGATATCGGAAGGTAGAATCCCATTTAATGTTCCTAGCAGCTCTGAAGGAATTTCATGCTTCAAAAACAATTCAAATGCTCCCCCATAGCAAGAAACTCCGGAATCCGTACGGCTAGCACCGAGAATGGTAAAATCCTCATGGCCAAGAATAAATCTCAGGGCCTTTTCTATTGTTCCCTGAATGGTCCTGACCCCTGTTTGTTTTTGCCAACCGGAATACCGTAGGCCTAGGTATTGGAGATAAAATAGATAGGTAAATGGTCGGGACTGCATGTAGGATTAAGTAAGTATATGACAAATAAAGGCACCAAGTTTACAAAAGCAAAACCCTCCAAGAGTTTGAAACTCTTGGAGGGTAACAATTTAAATGCGTACTTCTGTCCTTGTCTTTCGATCTTAAAGATTGGCCGCCAGCCAATCTCCAACCTCAGAGGTCTTATAGGCTTTTCCACCTTCTGAGATGTCTTCAGTTACGATTCCTTCGGCCAAAGATTTATTGACCACATCAGAAATAGCTTCGGCTTCATCCTGTAAATCAAATGCATACGTGAACATCATGGCGGCTGATAGAATCATACCCAATGGATTGGCTATATCCTTACCCGCTGCTTGTGGATAAGAACCGTGGATCGGCTCGAAAAGCTTGTTTTCAGTACCCAGAGAAGCCGAAGGCATCAGACCCATGGAACCAGAAATCACAGATGCTTCGTCAGTAAGGATGTCACCAAAAAGGTTTTCAGTAATCAATACATCATAGGCTTTGGGCCACTGGATCAGCCTCATGGCGACCGCATCCACAAATTCATATTCAACTTTGACATCGGGATATTCCGGAGCCAATTCCTGAACAGTTTCCCTCCAAAGTCTTGAAGTTGCCAATACATTAGCTTTGTCGACGCAAGTCAGTAATTTTCTTCGTTTTTGGGCAGCTTCAAATCCCATCCGCGCCAGCCTTGTGATTTCCTCTTTGGAATAGACATTGGTATCAAAAGCTTTGGTGCCTTGCTCATTTCTTCCTCTTGGCTCTCCAAAATATATTCCTCCGGTTAATTCTCTAAAGAAAACCAAATCCACACCTTCAATTCTATCCAATTTCAATGGTGATTTATGAACCAAAGACGGGAAGGTAAAAGTTGGACGGACATTGGCAAAAAGACCCAACTTCTTCCTCATAGCCAAAAGCCCTTGTTCAGGTCTCACTTTGGCTTTGGGATCGTTGTCATATTTGGGATCGCCGATCGCTCCAAAAAGTACTGCATCAGCTCTCAAACAAACTTCATGCGTTTCGTCAGGATAAGGATTACCTGTCAAGTCGATCGCAGCTGCACCTACCGGCGCTTCTTCAAAGTGGATGGTATGGCCGAATTTCTTTGCTACAGCATTTACAACTTTGACTGCCTGTGCAATCACCTCCGGGCCGATGCCGTCACCCGGCAATAGCGCTATATTCATTTCCATAGAAATTCTTTTTATCTGGTTCTGGGTTTTCCTCTGTGCCATGCTCATGGCCGGAATCTTTTTTAGAAATTTTCTCAATGATGTTCAGCATTTTTTCTGTGGCTTTCAATGCAGCTACGGTCTGATCGCTGTCCAGACCTTTGGTTTTGAATATCCTTCCAAAATCCCATGTAATGACGGTTTCTACAAATGCATCGGTCTTGCCACCGGGAGGAATGGTCACACTGTAGTTTGTCAAAACCGGCAACTCCTTATTCAAAGATTTGTAAATTTTTTTCAGGGCTTTCATGAAAGCGTCATATTGGCCATCTCCTGAAGCACCTTCTTCATAACAATCTCCATAGATATTCATTTTCAGCTGAACCGTAGGCCTAAGCCCTTTGGAATGGCTGAGGTTATATCCTTCGATAAAGATATCATGCGAAATGGAGTTGTTTTGTAACACATCCGAAATGATGTAAGGCAAATCTTCTGTGGTTACCCTTTCCTTTTTGTCACCCAATTCGATGATCCTTTGGGTAACTTTTACAAGTTCCTCAGGTTCCAAAGAGATGCCAAGTTCTTGAAGGTTTTTGACAATATTGGCTTTTCCTGATGTTTTGCCCAAAGCATATTTTCTTTGACGGCCAAAGCGCTCGGGAAGCAGATCATTGAAATACAGGTTTTTCTTATTGTCACCATCGGCATGGATACCGGCAGTTTGGGTAAAGACATTCTCCCCGACTACAGGTTTGTTTGCCGGGATATGCTGACCGGAAAACTGCTCCACCAACTTACTGACGCGATAGATTTTGTTTTCCTTTACGTTCAATTTAAAGTCAGTAAAGTCTTTCAATACCGCGATCACGGATTCCAACGGAGCATTTCCTGCCCTTTCTCCCAGACCATTTACCGTCGTATGGATACCGCCAACACCGTTATAAATTGCCTCGAGCACATTGGCCACAGACAAATCATAATCATTGTGTGCATGGAAATCAAAATGGGTGTCAGGATATTCGCTGGTTATCAATTTCAGAAAGTGGGAAACTTCCCTCGGATTGAGCAGGCCCAAAGTATCAGGAAGCATGATTCTTCTGACTTGGAGCTGTACCAACTCGCCTATAAGATCCATGGTGTAATCCATGGAGTTTCTCATTCCATTAGACCAATCTTCTAGGTATACATTTACAGAAATACCATTTTGACGGGCGTAGATAACGCTTTTTTCTATATCCTTGAAATGTTGCTCCGGGGTCTTTCTGAGCTGATGGGTCAGGTGATTGAGTGATCCTTTGGTTAAAAGGTTAAGAACCTTTCCTCCTGCTTCCCTGATCCAATTGATAGAATCAGGCGTATCTACAAAACCCAAAACCTCCACCCTGTCCAGGTAACCCTTTTCGGAAGCCCATTGGGTTATCCTTTTCACCCCTTCCATTTCTCCCTCAGAAACCCTGGCAGAGGCCACTTCTATCCTGTCGATCTTCAGTTCATCCAAAAGCAGCTTTGCTATCTGAAGTTTTTCAGAAGGAAGAAAAGATACGCCCGAGGTCTGTTCGCCATCCCTCAGCGTGGTATCCATGATTTCTATTTTTCTGTGATGGCCCATTTTTTTGAGTTTGGCACAAAGTTCTTTGAACCGCTTACTGATTGGAATTAAAAATTATGAATATGATTGTGCACTATTTTGCCAGTGAGCGAATTTTATTTTCTTTAATTGTAGGAATACCGAAGACCAAGGACCGATGTCACAAGCTTTTTAGCATTTAGACTTGATCTTTATTTTATTTAAGCTTTACTGGCAAAGAAGCGTATATACCGAATTATGAATTCTTAAATTAAATTGTCTTGTTTAAATCCAAATGGTGTCACGCATTCTTTTTTTGAAACCAATTACCTGCTTTCAGCAAAAGCAGCAATTTCTTCTTTGATGTTCAAAAGGTAATCGATGTCATCGAACCCGTTTTTCATGTTTTCCTTTTTATAGGAGTTGATGTCAAATGATTCCGATGCGCCGGTATTTACCAAAGTGATTTTTTGCTTATCAATATCAATTTCTATTTCGGTTTTTGGGTCAGCTTCCACAGCATTGAATAATACCTCAGCAAATTCAGGACTAACCGTCACCGGCAATACCCCGATATTCAGACAGTTATTTTTGAAAATGTCTGCAAAGAAACTTGAAACCACGCACCTGAATCCATAATCATAAAGCGCCCATACGGCATGTTCACGACTGGATCCTGAACCAAAATTCCTGCCACAAAGGAGGATTTTTCCCGAATAGGTTGGGTCATTGAGGACGAAATCCTTTTTGGGATTGCCTTCTACATGATATCTCCAATCCCTAAAAAGGTTATCTCCAAAACCTTCCCTTTCTGTTGCTTTCAAGAACCGGGCAGGAATGATCTGATCCGTATCCACATTTTCAGCAGGTAATGGGACAGCTGTACTCCGGAGTATATTGAATTTATCGTAAGCCATTTGTTCTTTCTTTAAGATTAAAATACTTCCCTTGGATCTGCGATTACACCTGTAACTGCCACTGCAGCAACAGTCAATGGACTTGCCAAAAGCGTTCTAGCACCGGGACCTTGTCGGCCTTCGAAATTCCTGTTGGATGTAGAAACTGCATATTTTCCAGAAGGAATCTTGTCGTCATTCATGGCAAGACAGGCGGAACATCCCGGCTGGCGCAACTCAAATCCTGCTTCTTCCAGGATCTTTACCAATCCTTCCTCATGCGCCATTTTTTCCACTTCCTTTGAACCCGGAACAATCCAAGCGGTAATGTTGTCTGCTTTGTGTTTTCCTTTTACAAATGCAGCCACAGACCGGATATCTTCAATTCTTCCATTGGTGCAGCTGCCCACAAATACGTAGTCTACTTTCTTTCCTTTTATAGGCTCTCCGGGAGCAAAGCCCATATATTCCAAAGACTTGAGGTAAGAAACTTTATTGCTTCCTTCCATGCCTTCAGTAGTTGGGATATTGCCTTTGATTTTGATTCCCATTCCCGGATTGGTACCATAGGTAATCATTGGTTCGATATCAGTGGCATCGAAGGCATATTCTTTGTCAAAAACGGCACCTTCGTTCGTTTTCAGGGTTTTCCAATAAGCTACTGTTTCGTCCCAAGCATCCCCTTTGGGGGCGTATTGCTTTCCTTTTAGGTAAGCAAAGGTCGTTTCGTCAGGAGCAATCAATCCGCCACGGGCACCCATTTCGATGCTCATATTGCAGATGGTCATTCTCGCTTCCATACTCAGGGTTCGGATGGCAGAACCTGCGTATTCCACAAAATATCCTGTCGCTCCGGCTGCTGAAATTTTGGCAATAATATATAAGATGATGTCTTTGGAAGTCACTCCCTGGCCCATCTCACCTTCTACGGTGATTCTCATTTTCTTTGCTTTGGTCTGCATGATACATTGCGTGGCAAGTACCATTTCCACTTCCGAAGTCCCGATACCAAATGCGATGGCGCCAAATGCTCCGTGCGTAGAAGTATGGCTATCACCGCATACGATGGTCATTCCGGGTTGGGTGATTCCCAATTCTGGACCGATCACATGGACGATACCGTGGTGGTCAGAACCCAAATCGTGTAATTCAATTCCGTACCGCTTACAGTTTTCCCTCAGTTTTTCTACCTGCATGCGGGAAAGTTTGTCTTTGATGGTTTTGTCCTGATCTACTGTCGGGACATTATGGTCGGGGGTACCGACCGTTCTGTCAGGGTGAAGGACACCGATACCTCTATTTTCCAAATTAAGAAAAGCTACCGGGCTTGTCACTTCATGGATAAAATGCTTATCAATGAAGAAGACATCGGGACCATCCGGCACGGAACGTACCACATGGGAATCCCATATTTTATCAAATAATGTATTTTTTTCCATTCTTAGTTACGCTACAATCACTTTGTCTTTGACCGGAATCTTATTTAAAGCATCCACAAATGCCTGTGCCGAGGCCAGTACGATGTCTGTATTGGAAGCAAAACCATAGTAAGGTTTGTCACTGTTGATCAGCCTCATGTGTACTTTTGCCACATCATCACTTCCATGTGTAATTGCCTGTATCAGAAACTCTTCCAATTCAATCTGCGGCTTAACTATGGAATCAATGGCTTTCAAAACAGCATCAACAGGACCGTTTCCTGTGGATGACGCTTCAAAATCCTTACCTCCAAACCTCAATCCGACAGTTGCTTTGATTTCTCCATTGGATTCGTATGTGACTTTTCCCAATTCAATGAATGTGGAACTGTCCATGAATTTACCTACCAAAGAAAGTAAATCCTTGGTTCCGATATCTCTTTTGGAATCTGCCAAAACAAGGAATTCTTCGTACACTTCCCTCAGAGGTTCGCCTTCTAGTTTTACACCTAATGCATCCAAATGGTGCTTCAATGCAGCCCTTCCGCTCCTTGCGGTCAAGACAATGGTAGATTCATGAACTCCGACTTCTTTTGGATCGATGATTTCATAATTCTCCCTGTGCTTGAGTACGCCATCTTGATGGATACCTGAGGAATGTGCAAAGGCATTTCTGCCGACAATCGCTTTATTGGGCTGAACAGGCATGTTCATCAATTTGGATATCAGCCTGCTGGTTCCATAAATCAATTCGGTCTTGATATTGGTATGGACAGGGATCGCATGGTGGCATTTAATGGCCATGACCACTTCTTCGAGAGAAGTATTCCCAGCTCTTTCACCGATTCCGTTGATGGTAAGTTCTGCTTGTCTTGCACCATTTTGTACACCTGAGATGGTATTGGCCGTGGCCATTCCAAGGTCATTATGGCAATGTGTGGCGATGATAGCTTTGTCAATATTGGATACATTTTCCTTCAGGTAGCGGATGATGGCGCCGTATTGCTCGGGAAGGCAATAACCGGTGGTATCCGGAATATTGACTACAGTTGCTCCTGCTTTGATGACCGCTTCGATGATCTTTGCCAGGAAAGGCAACTCGGCTCTTCCTGCATCTTCCGCATAGAACTCTACATCCTCCATAAAGCTCTTGGCATATTTCACCGCCCTTACCCCCCTTTCGATGATATTATCAGGGGTAGATCTCAGCTTAAATTGGATATGGTAGGGAGAAACTCCGATGCCCGTGTGGATTCTTCCTTTTTTGGCATATTTCAATGCGTCGGCGGCTACTTCTATGTCTTTTTCAACAGCTCTAGAAAGGGCGCAGATGATCGGATTAGAAACTGCCTTGGAAATTTCCACCACTGAATTGAAATCTCCCGGGCTGGAAATAGGAAATCCAGCTTCGATGATATCCACTCCCAGTTTTTCTAAAGCTTTCGCTACGACTATCTTTTCTTGGGAGTTCAACTGACATCCCGGCACCTGCTCTCCATCCCGGAGGGTAGTATCAAATATCCAAAGCTTTTCACTCATAATTTTAATCAGTTATTTTCAGGTCTCAATTTTCTGACAGTTGCACCTGCCTGCCACATTTCAGAATCCCTCAATTCTTTCAATTCCACTTCCAGCTTTTCCCTATAATCAGGTTTGCTGTTGGAATCAATTGATTTTTGGGCTTCTTTTCCGGATTTCACACTGTTGTATAATTCCTCAAAAACAGGCTTTGTAGCATCTCTGAAAGGTTTCCACCAATCCAAAGCACCTCTTTGCGCAGTAGTAGAACAGTTGGCATACATCCAATCCATCCCGTTTTCCGCTACCAAAGGCATCAAGCTTTGGGTCAATTCTTCTACAGTCTCATTAAACGCCTCTGAAGGAGTATGTCCGTTTGCCCGCAAAACTTCATATTGCGCAGCAAAAATTCCTTGGATCGCTCCCATCAAAGTCCCTCTTTCTCCTGTCAGGTCTGAGGTTACTTCTCTGTAGAAATCTGTCTCAAAAAGGTATCCTGAACCGACACCGATTCCCAATGCTATCACCCTATCTTTCGCTTTGCCTGTTCCGTCTTGGAAGATGGCATAAGAGGAGTTCAATCCACGGCCTTCGACAAACATCCGTCTCAGTGATGTACCTGATCCTTTTGGCGCGACCAAAATCACATCGACATCAGCCGGAGGAATAATGCCGGTTTTTTCTTTATAAGTAATACCGAATCCGTGTGAGAAATAAAGCGCCTTACCTGGAGTAAGATATTTCTTGACAGTTGGCCAAAGTGCAATCTGACCTGCATCAGAAAGGAGGAACTGAAGGATAGTGCCTTTTTGGCATGCCTCTTCCAGTTCAAACAAGGTTTCTCCTGGTACCCATCCGTCAGCCATAGCTTTGTCCCAAGTTTTGGAGCCTTTCCTTTGACCGATGATGACATTGAAGCCATTGTCTCTTAGGTTGAGTGCCTGTCCTGGGCCTTGAACACCATATCCCAAAATAGCGATGGTCTCATTTTTCAATACTTCTCTAGCTTTCTCCAAAGGAAATTCCTCTCTGGTGACTACGTTTTCTTCTACTGATCCGAATTTCAGTTTCATAGTTTGTTAAATTAGGTTTGATTATTTAAATATTCTGTGATGGAAAATTTGGGTTTGGCGATGGCAACCCGGCCTGATCTGGCAAATTCCAAAAGGTTGAATTTTTTGAGAATTTCCAACAATGCCTGCGTGTCCTCTTTGTGGCCTGTAAATTCCAAGACCACAAATTCTTTCTCCGCAGCAATGATGTGTGCGTTGAATTGCCTGATGACTTTCTCCAAACTGGGATCCAAACTCTCTGTTGGGATTTTGTAAAGCGCAATTTCCTGATATACCACTTCATCGTCCATGAAATAATACACTTTGATCACATCCACTACCTTTTCAATCTGCTTGGAAAGCTGGATGATCTTCTCATCAGTGACGGTGACCTCGATGGTTATTTTATGAATCCCGTCAAGACGGCTTTCTGAAGCTGTCAAAGCATCAATGTTTATCCCCCTTCTCGTGAATATGATCGTGATGCGGTTAAGTATCCCGATAAAATTTTCTGTGTATACTAGTATGGTATAACGGTTCATAAATTCAGTTTCAATCCTAACTTAACCTTACCTCTTCAACCGAACATCCGGTCGCAATCATCGGGAACACGTTATCTTCTTTCTCCACGACTACTTCAAGGAAAAATGGTCCTTCATGTAAAATCATCTGTGCCACTGCCTCTTTCAGCTCGTGTCTTTCCGTCACTTTCACTGCTTTAAGTTTGTAAGCCTCTGCAATTTTTATAAAATCGGGATTTTCTAGCTCTGTAAAGGAATACCTTTTATCATAGAAAAGCTGTTGCCATTGCCTTACCATCCCAAGGTAATTGTTATTGAGAAGCACTACTTTGACCGGAGCTTTGGTCTGCATGATGGTGCCAAACTCTTGGATCGTCATTTGAATGCCCCCATCGCCTACGACACAGATCACTTGCCTTTTGAAATCATGCAACTGGGCGCCCAATGCAGCAGGAAGTGCAAATCCCATAGTCCCAAGACCGCCGGAGGTGACTTGGGTCCTGGATTCCTTATAATGAAAATATCTCCATGATATCATCTGATGCTGGCCGACATCACTTACTAGGATGGCATTTTCATCTTTGAATTGGTTGATCAATTGGATGACTTCCCCCATATGCAATCCGCCATGGGTGGATTCCAAGTCGTAGGACATCACAGCGGCCTTTTCCTCTTTATCCAATTCCCTGAATTTTTGAAACCAATCATGGTGGTTATTTGAATTGACCGCATCGGTCAACAAAGGCAAACTTTGTTTGCAATCCCCCAAAACAGGAACTGCACATTTCACATTTTTATCAATCTCAGAAGGATCCAATTCGAGATGAACGACCTGGGCTTGTTTGGCGTATCGTTTCAGGTCGCCTGTCACCCTGTCATCAAACCGCATCCCGATAGCGATCAGTACATCGCATTGGTTGGTCAATATATTCGGTGCGTAGTTGCCGTGCATCCCAAGCTTGCCGACATAGGAAGGATGATCTTGGGAAATAGCTCCAGAACCAAGGAGTGTAGAGGCTGCGGGGATTCCGGATTTATCCAAAAATCCCTTCAATTCTTGTTCTGCATTGGCAAGGATTACACCTTGTCCGTAGAGGACATAAGGTCTTTTTGCATCATTGATAAGTTGGGCAGCAGCAGCGATGGCGGTCGGATTAATAGCAACATAGGGTCTATAGGACCTTATACCAAGGCATGGCTCATAATTGAACTCGCCAAATTCTACCTGCGCATTTTTGGTAATGTCGACCAATACAGGGCCAGGTCTCCCTGTTTTTGCGATATGAAAGGCTTTGGCAATTGCAGGTGCAATGTCTTCCACCCTTCTTACCTGGATATTCCATTTGGTACCTGGCATAGAAAGACCGATTACATCTGTCTCTTGAAAAGCATCAGATCCCAAAAGATGGGCAGCAACCTGTCCTGTAATGCAGACTAAAGGTGTACTGTCGATCTGTGCATCCGCCAGACCCGTGATCAGGTTGGTGGCACCCGGACCAGAAGTGGCGAGCACCACTCCGACTTTTCCGGAAACCCGCGCATAACCCTGTGCTGCGTGAATAGCGCCCTGCTCGTGCCGGGTCAGGACATGCCTGATCTGATCGCTATAATCATACAAAGCATCATAAACCGGCATTATTGCTCCGCCGGGATAACCGAAAATGAATTCTGCATTTTCGGCGATCAAAGATCTCACTACGATGTCTGCTCCTCTAACCATAAAATTGAATATTTTAAAATCACATATCGGTCACACATCCTTCCGAAGCGGAGGACACGAGTTTATTGTATTTCTTAAGTGTTCCCTGAAGGTCACTCAAATCCTTGTTTTTCCAATGCTTTTTTCTCTCTGCCAATTCCTCACCACTTACATCACAGCTCAAAGTCAGAGAATCTGCGTCGATGGTAATGATGTCCCCGTTTTGGAGGAGTCCTATTGGACCACCGGAATATGCCTCCGGAGTAATGTGCCCTACTACAAATCCGTGGGTTCCACCCGAAAACCTGCCATCGGTGATCAAAGCAACATCTGAACCTAGCCCTGCTCCGATAATCATAGAGGTGGGTTTCAGCATTTCAGGCATGCCAGGACCTCCTTTGGGACCGATATACCTGATGACGATGACTTCGCCTTTTTTGACCAACTTATTTTTGATCCCTTCATTGGCTTCCAATTCAGAATCAAAAACATGGGCAGGACCGGTAAATGATTTGCCTTCTTTTCCTGTGATTTTTGCCACAGAGCCTTCAGGAGCAAGATTGCCTTTGAGGATACAGAGGTGTCCGGTTTCTTTTAATGGGGTTTCCAAAGGATGGATGACATTGACCATGGAAGGCACCACCGGATCAATATCAGCAAGGTTTTCGGCTATAGTTTTTCCTGTCACAGTCATACAGTCACCATGAAGCATGCCATTGTTCAACAGGTATTTCATAAAAGCAGGAAGCCCGCCCTGCTCAAAAAGGTCTTCCATCAAGAATTTTCCCGAAGGCTTGAAGTCACCCAACAATGGAGTTTCTTGGTTTACTCTTTCAAAATCAGCCAAAGTGAAATCAATTCTTGCTGTCTTGGCGATCGCTAGGATATGAAGCACTGCATTGGTACTTCCTCCCAGTGCAACAGCTACCCGGACCGCATTCTCCATGCTCTTTTTGGTGACAATGTCTTTTGGCTTGATATCCTTTTCCAAGAGGATTTTCAGGTATTTGGATACTTCCCGGCACTCAGTGACTTTCTCCTCCGCTGTAGCAGGAGTTGATGCACTATAGGGTAGTGACATGCCCATGGCTTCAATGGCCGAGGACATGGTATTGGCGGTATACATTCCCCCACAGGCACCTGCCCCAGGGCAGGCATTTTCGATTACACCCTGATAGTCCAGATCGCTGAGTTCCCCTTTTACCCTTTTGCCGTAGGCTTCAAAAGCCGAGACGATATTCAGTTTTTCACCTTTATAATTCCCGGATCGGATCGTACCTCCATAGACCATGATAGAGGGTCTGTTGATCCGCAACATGCCCATAATGACTCCCGGCATATTCTTATCACATCCCGCCACTGCGACGCAAGCGTCGAAAGAGTGTCCAAGGATAAAGGATTCTATTGAATCAGCAATGATTTCCCTGGAAACCAATGAATACCGCATTCCGGACGTTCCCATAGATATCCCGTCAGAAATACCCATGGTATTAAAAACCAAACCGGTCAGATCATGAGCTTTTGAAGCTTCCTTGATCAGACCGGCAAAGTCATTGAGGTGCATATTGCATGGGTTACTTTCATAGCCGCAACTCGCTATCCCTACAAAGGGCTGGTTCATCTGTTTGTCGGACATCCCCGTTGCATACAGCATGGCTTTACCTGCAGGATGCTCTTCATTCTGACTGATTTCCCAACTGTGTTTTTTCAAACTCATGGTTAGATTAGGTTGGATTAATAGGTTTATAAAAAAAGTGCCCCATCATCTGAGGCACTTAACATTTTTATGGTTGTTGGTCAAATATGTCAGGTGCCTCAGTGCTTATTACAAATGAGAATAATAAAGCTCAGCCGGGTGACTATTTGCAACATATGGTTTGGTTCTTTTTTGAGGCTAATGGTGACACAATATTAAACCTCTATTTCGAGAGATACAATATTTAATTTCAAATTTTATGGCAAACGTAAATTTATAATGAATCAAAAAGTTTTAAATATGATATATTATTTTGATAAATAAACAATAGTAAAACTTTTACATAACATAACCCCTAATTTATTCACAAATCAAAAGAATGTATTGATTTCAAATATCATTAACCAAAAGCTAATTTTTTTGAATTTTTTTCAAAAGAAAAATTATTAGCCATGAAATTCAACAATGAATATGAATAATTACAATTCCATCCTCAAGAGGCCCAAAAAGACAAGCATTTTGATTTTGATAACTTTCTTGTGCATTTTGGCATTAAAATCCCCCCTATTGATTTCTTCAAGAGACCAACGCCATCAAATCCAATTTAAAATCTTAATTTCAAGGCTGAATTATTCATCCATAAAGCGTTAAAAAAACCTGATTTTCTCATGATTTCTTTCCCGAATGCAAAAATCAACTTGGGCCTTCACATTACCTCCAAAAGGAAAGACGGATATCATGACATAGAAACTTGCATGGTACCCATTCCGCTATATGATGCCTTAGAAATAATTCTGGCAAATAAAACTGAATTTGATACCACAGGGATCCCAATTCCCGGAAATGAAAATGAAAATCTCATTCTCAAAGCATTCAAATTACTCCGAAAGGACTTCAATGACCTTCCGAATGTGCATATCCACCTGCACAAAAATATCCCGATGGGAGCAGGATTGGGCGGAGGATCGGCAGATGCCGCATTTGCCATTACCTTGATGAACAACCTTTTTGACCTGCATCTGGAAAACTGGTTTTTGGAGGATTATGCCGCGCAATTGGGAAGTGACTGCCCATTTTTTATAGACAATACTCCAAAAATCGCAACCGGACGGGGAGAAATCCTCGAACCTGTAGAAGTTGACCTGAAGGGAAACCATATTTTGCTCATCAAACCCCACATACATATCGGAACCAAAGAGGCTTATGCAGGAGTGAGTCCAAAGAACCCTGAAAGAAACCTCAGCGAAATCCTAAAGGACAAATCACTCTGGAAAACTGAATTGATCAATGATTTTGAAAAAAGTATTTTTCCTCAATACCCTGAATTGGCCGCCATAAAACACTCATTATATGACTTGGGTGCTTTTTATGCTGCGATGTCCGGTTCAGGCTCTACTGTTTTTGGACTTTTTGAGAATAAGCCTGAGGAAAAAGAATGGGATTATGGGTATTTTGTTTTTGAAGCTGGGTTGTGAAATATGCTTCACTTTGAGGTGCTACACCGTTGGCTTGTCCCCCCTGCCAAATTGAAAAAACTAAAAAAATCGAATGTTTAGAAAAAGTCAGTGGAGACACTGACTTTGGCAATCTTATGGGAAGTGGTGCATGGCTTCTCGATTACTTTACAACAAAAACTGGTTCATAATGGAATCTGAACTGGTTTTTGGAGAAGGGAATCATTGAGTTTTTGAGCTGGCCTTAAATCTTAAATTGGAGAGTAGATTTTCTTGAATTTAGCAATTCCTAATTATTTTTGGGTTTCAGTTATCTTTTAGACAGCGACAAGAAAATGAAGATCCAATACTTATAGCGAAATAACTTCCTTGCAAATGTGGATTATTACTTGTTAGGGAGAAGCCTCCTAGCAATCCTTCTGATTCAAGAACTGTTTCTGATGAACTCCAAAACAAAGTATAATTACCAATATTATTAAATCCATCATATTCTCCAATACCAGAAGGAAGTGCTGAGAATCCGCTTTCATTGGTTGCTCCTATGTTCGGAAAAAGCCATCTATCAACACTTTTCATTTTACCTCCAGCTGAAACAAACCTGCCTCCAAGATATTCTCCCAATTCTTCCCAATCTTCGTCGTTAGGTAAAAACCATCCTTCAGGGCAAACATTTTTTACAGCCTCCCATTTATACAATCGTCCAAAAATTTCACAATTTTCTGAATTATTTCCATAGCAATAACTATTTTCTGTTAGGAAGTTCAGGTTCTGTGCCATCCAAATCTGATCTCCAATTTTTATTGTCTTATAAACCTGTCCGTCCCTTTGGTCGGTAAAAGACCCAAATTCAGGTTCTTTGTCATCTCCAACGTATAGGTTAGCCTCACCCGTTACGTCTAAAGCTTTGGTAAATATTTTTGTATACCCCACTGAAATAGCCGTTGCATTTCCGTTTTTGTCAATTGACGCAATTTCTTCATCATTAACAGACCAATTGACTTTTATATCCTCTAATAACTCGTTATAAAAATTATATACTTTTGCTGTAAATTGCTGATTCTGACCAACAAAAATTGTTGGTGATGAAGGAGTGACTCTTATATAAGAAGGACAATTCTTTTCCTCCAATCTAAAATGGATTCTCATAGACTGATTTTGTTCCAGTTGTACTAAGCTGCCATTTACCTTTCCATGCTTTTTGGCAACAATGGCCACGTCTATATAGCCCAAAATCTTCTCTCCGACCCTGACTCGCACCCTGTAGATCTTTCCCAATTCAGCTTTGGATTTAGACGTATCCCAAGAGAGCACGTACTGCTCTTCAGTTTCGCTTACCGTGATGAGATTGTTCTGACCCGACCTTTTGAATATCTGATGGATCCTATTGAATCCGAGATCATCGCTGATCTCCACTATAGGCGAAAGCTTGGAATTGAACTTCCCGGAATATCTGGGGTTTTTGGCGACCGTAGGCATCAAAAAATAAAACTCGTCAATTCCGTCATTTGCCGAATCTGATATCCCAATTTTTCCATATTTTGCAGCATGTGCCTGCGAAAGTATTAAAAGATCATTACTGATATCATCAAAGTCTGAGTCACTTCCCAAACAGGATATGAAAATTAACAGGGCAAATATACTTACTCTAGAACAAGCAGTTAATCCAAATTTCATTTGTGAACTGCCTAGAAATTGATTTTTCATAAAATATGAAATTAATTTTGAGTGTATTCAAAAAAAAATAAAGTGCATGAATCTAACAATTTCCGACATTAGAAACAATGCAAACGACAAAATTTCACTTTTTAATAAATCATTTGAAAAAAAAAAGAGTCTCTAGTTTAAAAAAAGTCAGTGGAGACACTGACTTTGATAAAGGGTGAGATTTGGTATATAAGCCGTAGGTGATTTGACGAGGATGTAAAATTGAATAACCGGCTTTTCCCAAATTTCAATCCCCAACAAACCCTCTGAAATTTCCTCTATTTACCAAAAGGTTGTTACTGTTATATTCTTCTGTAAAGGTTTTGGGGAAAGTCGGATTTCTCTTAGGGTTCCATTTGAATTCATAAGCATCTAATCTACCTGCCAATTCTTCCACATAATCGATTTCTTGCTGTTGCTTGGTTCGCCAAAAATAGCTGCGGGCCAAACTCTCTTGATAAGAAATTCGCTTTAACCGTTCACTGACCAAAAAATTTTCCCAAAGACCACCCACATCTTGCCTTGAGGCCAAAGGAGTGAAATCTCTGATAATTGCATTTCGAATACCATTGTCGTAAAAATATATTTTTCTGGCAGTCTTGATTTCTGTTCTCAGGTTCTTGCTGTAAGAGGAAAGACTAAACACCACAAAGGCTTTTTCTAGTACTTCAATATAAGAAGCCACTGTTTTGGGATCGGCTCCTACGGTTTCAGCTACTTCTTTGAATTTTACCTCATGACCGATTTGATAGGCCAAAGCTTTCAAAATATCCTGTATCAACTTAGGCTTTTTTAAATTCCCATACATCAAAACATCTTTGTACAGGTAACTGTCCGCCAATTCAATTAATACTTTCTCTTCTTGTCTTGATTGGTTGATTACATCAGGATAAAAACCATAAATCAGCCTGTTCTCCAAACTTTGCTCTGACTTCAAAAATCCAGCTTCCTTCTCATACTCACCCCAAGAGATCGGCCATAGATTAAAGGTCCATTTTCTTCCGGTAAGTGGTTCTTGGATCTGTTGGTTAAGTTCAAATGAAGATGAACCGCTGATCAAAAGCTGTACTTCCTTAAATTGATCTACAAGTATTTTTGCCTTGATCCCAATTTTACTGATCCGCTGCGCCTCATCTATATATACAATCTGATTGTCTGCAATCAGACTCCTTAAAGTCTCAGTGTTGGCATTTTCCAGAATATCTACGACTGTAGGATCATCTCCATCAAGATAAAGATATTTTTCCTTTCTGTTCTCCAATATTGATCTGAGCAAGGTTGTCTTGCCAACCTGTCTTGGGCCTAGCAAAAGAATAGCTTTCCCGGAAAAGAATTTTTCTTCAATCGAGTCAATGATTTTTCGTTTAAATTTCATTGGATTTGCAGTTAACCTGATACAAATATATAACTTTAAAGGATTACATTCCTGTAAAGTCATAACTTTAAAGGATTATACTCCGTTAAAATCATGAATTTAAACGTTATAATTGGGGTTGGATTTGCTTTGAGTAATTAGCTCTTAGTGAATTATAAAAGGTAAATTACTTGTGGCGATAGGAAAATCGAAATTGCCTGACCTGAAAAAAAGTCATTGGAGACATGACTTTGGCATATAGAGATTTTAGAATTCTTACCTACGAACGTATTGAAGAGTCTCTTGAATTTGAGAGATCCTTCATCCTTCCCGAAAAAACTCATCACGCTGCACCTCGGATTCAGGATGACGGGGCTAGGAACGTCATGTTGAGTGAAACGAAACATTTATAAGCCTCGCCATCGAGATTCTTCGTTCCTCAGAATGACGGAGGTAATCAGGAGATCCTTCATCCTTCCCGTAAAAACTCATCAGGCTTTACCTCGGAATCAGGATGAGGTGGTTGAGAACACCAAGTTGAGTGAATCTTCTGGATGGAAAAAGTCAGTGAAGATACTGACTTTGGCAAAATCATTAAAATATGAATTGTATTTATAAAACATAAATACTATTTTTGATACTAATAAAATAACCATGTCAACATTTACAAGTTCCCTACCTGACGACCTGCTTGAAATGCTTTCTGACCAAGCAAAGAAACTCGCTCTTCCAAAAAACAAGCTGATCGAAAATGCCCTCAGGATTTATCTTGAGCATCTTCGAAGGTCTGAATATGTCAAAACTTACAAAACATCTGCCAATGACGATGATATCCTGCTTGTGGCCGAAGAAGGAATGGCAGATTACCTCAAGCAACTGACCGATGAGGCAAGGTGAGATTTGGTACGCAAGCCTTGACCCTGTCAAAGGCAGTGAACAAGCGGGATATCGGCCTGTCGTGATTGTCAGTGGCAATTTGCTAAACAAATACCTGCGAATAGTAATCTCAGTCCCGCTTACGACAAAAATCAAAAACTATACAGGCAACCCAATTATTTTGCCAAATCGAGAAAATGGGTTGAAGGAAGTCTCTGAAATGTTGGTTTTCCATATCAGGTCCATTTCAAAAGAAAGACTTATTGAAAAAGTCGGCACTGTCTCAGAAGCAGAATTGAAATTGGCTTTGACAACATTGAAGGAGATCACTACTTTTTAGGCTAGATTCCC
>JBBRFK010000022.1:0-24983 GCA_038224435.1 Cytophagales bacterium
AGGAGAGTGAAATAGAAAAAGCGATCAGAGAAGTTGTCCAACATTTTGGAAAATTGGATGTGGTAATTGCAAATGCAGGTTTTGGGGTAGTCGGCAAAATCGAGGAATTGACTTCCAAAGAATGGCGCCGGCAGATGGATATCAACGTAACCGGATTAGCCATGACAGCCAAGTTTGCGATTCCCTATTTGAAAAAATCCCAAGGCAGGTTGGCATTGATCGGAAGTGTGGCAGCTTATGTGCCCAATCCCAAAACTGGAGCTTATGGTGCATCAAAAGCCGCAGTGCGATCAATCGGTCAGACCTTGCAGTTGGAATTGAAAGGAACCGGGGTCAGCTGCACGGTCATCCATCCGGGATTTGTGGATTCTGACATTACCAGAGTGGACAACGATGGAGGGTTTCATCCTGAAGCCGTAGATCCAAGACCCAAAAACCTGATGTGGCCAACTGACAAAGCGGCAAAGGTGATCGTGAGGGCAATCAGCAAAAGGAAAAAATCCTTTGTCTTTACAGGACATGGCCGGGTCATCGCTTTCATTGGGCAGCATTTACCCAAAATAGGAGAGTGGTTGATAGGGAAAATGGGCAATTAAAAAAAAGAGGGCAATTTATTATTGATGATATACCTGTAAATTGAGATCATCAAACCTGTCTCATATGAAATACTTCAATGCTATTTTTTTAGGGTTATCATTTTTGATTTTTTCCTGTGACTCCTCCCAAGAATCCATTTCCCCAAAAAGAGAAAATATCTCAGAATCTGTTTTTGCATCAGGTTTAATCAAATCACAAAATCTATATCATCAAACAGTAAAATTTTGTTTTTAAACCCATCAGGACAAACCATGTCTAAGGTTCATATTCCTTTTTAAAATATCTATCTCCACACCCTATGAAAAATCAACTCTTTTTACTCCTTTTTTTTGCGGTTCTATTTTCCTGCAATGAAAAAGAAACTCCCAACCCCAATCCTTCGATTTTGTATTTTCCACCTCTATCGGGCAATACATGGGAAACCGTGACGCCCGCTTCCCTCAACTGGGATATGGAAAAGCTGGATCAGCTTAAGCAATTATTGGAAAGCAACAGCACACGGGCTTTTATCATACTCAAAGATGGCAAAATCGTCGTGGAGGAATATTTTGGCACGAAGATTACCGGAACCCAACCTTTTGACCAAAATTCACTTTGGTATTGGGCTTCTGCAGGCAAAACCCTTACAGCCACCTTGACAGGAATAGCGCAAGAAGAAGGTAAACTTGATATCCAAAAACCAAGTTCTGGCTACTTGGGAAAAGGTTGGACTTCCTTGACACCCCTGCAAGAAGAAAAAATTACTGTCCGACATCAACTTATGATGACGACAGGTTTGGACGATGGAGTAGCGGATCGTGATGATTTTTCACCTGAAAACCTCAATTACAAAGCCGAACCGGGCGCTAGGTGGGCCTACCATAATGCCCCTTACACCTTATTGGACAAAGTGATTGAGGGAGGAACCGGAAAAACATTCTCCCAGTATTTCAATGAAAAATTAGGATCAAAAATCGGCATGACAGGAACCTGGCAGCGGGTGGAATTCAACAATGTTTTTTTCAGTGACGCCCGATCCATGGCGAGGTTTGGGCTTTTGATTTTGGCCAATGGAGACTGGGACGGGGAGAGTATCATCAGAGATAAAAACTATCTTACTGCCATGGTCAATACCTCCCAAAACATCAATGTCAGCTATGGATACCTTTGGTGGCTCAATGGGAAAGAATCGTTTATGCCTCCCAACGTACAGGTGAAAGTTCCGGGATCATACGCTCCCAATGGTCCTGATGACATGTATTGTGGATTGGGCAAAGATGGACAGTATATGTGTGTTGTTCCTTCCCAAAATCTGGTTTTGGTCAGAATGGGAGAAAGTCCCGATCAGGCTTTGGTGCCGTTTACTTTTTTGGACGACATATGGGGAATACTGAGAAATATCATTCCGGCCAATTAAGGACTTCCTTCAAATGATTCGTATCTTCGTGCCTTAACCAAATAACCTTTTTTTATGAGCAAGAAGACGGAATACAGTTTGTTTGATGATGTTTGTGGATTTGTGGATGAAGCTGCAAAGCACCTTGATATCCATCCCGGATTATTGGAACAGATCAAGCAGTGTAACAGTATTTACAAGTTCAATTTTCCGATTCGCAACGACGATGGTACCTACGAAACTATAACAGGGTTTCGGATTCAACATTCGCATCACAAGCTGCCTTGCAAAGGAGGTATTCGATATAGCACGCAGGTGGATGAAGAGGAAGTAAAAGGATTGGCTTCTTTGATGACTTACAAATGCGCTTTGGTCAATGTACCCTTTGGTGGTGCCAAAGGCGGCGTCAGCATCGATCCTAAAAAATATACTGTAAACCAGCTTGAAAGAATTACCCGGAGGTATACTTCAGAATTGATCAAGAAAAAATTTATCGGACCTGCCATCGATGTACCGGCTCCGGATTATGGTACCGGTGCACGCGAGATGGCATGGATCGTAGATACCTATGAGGCTTTCAACCCCGAAGTGATCAACGCCAAAGGTTGCGTCACAGGTAAGCCACTCTCTCAGCATGGAATTGAAGGTAGGAACGAAGCCACCGGTCAAGGCGTGTTTTTTGGAATCCGTGAAGCTGTAAGTGTTGCCGAAGACATGGCTGCTTTAGGCTTGACGACAGGGCTGAGAGGCAAAACAGTGATCGTTCAAGGCCTTGGAAACGTTGGTTTTTATTCTGCCAAATACCTGAGCGAAGCAGGAGCGAAAGTGATCGGCGTCGCAGAGTATAATGGCGGTATCTACGATGAAAAGGGAATCAATATCGAATCTTTGAAAAAATACCAAACCCAGACGGGTAGCTTCAAAGGGTATTCTTCAGGAGAGTTTATCGAGAAAAGCAAAGAATTGCTGACCTACGCCTGTGACATCCTTGTGCCCGCCGCTTTGGAAAACCAAATCACCAAAGACAATGCCGCCAAGATCCAAGCCAAAATAATAGGAGAAGCAGCCAATGGGCCTGTAACCCAAGAGGCTGAAAAGATATTGCTCGAAAAAGGAGTCATGATCATTCCTGATATGTATTTGAATGCCGGTGGGGTGACTGTTTCTTATTTTGAATGGCTCAAAAACCTCTCCCGTGTGTCTTTCGGTAAACTGGAAAAGCGGTACGACCAGGAAAAATACAGAAAGCTCCTTGGCACAATCGAAAATGCCACAGGGGAGGAATTCACTGATGAGGAAAAAGAGCAACTGATCCAGGGTGCTTCCGAAAGAGACTTGGTGCTTTCCGGACTTGAAGAGACCATGGTCAATGCTTACCATGCCATGAACAAAGTAAGACAGGATAAAAACCTCAAAAGCTTGAGAACCGCCGGGTTCATATTGGCTTTGGAGAGAATTGCGGTGAGTTATACAGAATTGGGAATTTTTCCTTGATCAAATTTGGTTAGAGGAAAAAGAGTTTTTGGAAATTTATATGTTCCAAAGGTTGGAAAGTTTCAAAGTTGGAAAGTTAGGGTCGACCAATTTCTCGGCTCTTTTTTCTCAAATCTCAAATCTCACATCTAGTTCATGTTAACAAAAAGAATAATCCCCTGCTTGGATATCAAAGACGGCAGGACAGTTAAAGGAGTGAATTTTGTGCAGCTGCGCGATGCGGGTGACCCGGTGGAGTTGGCCAAGATTTATTCTGATGAAGGCGCCGATGAGTTGGTGTTTTTGGATATCACAGCCACTGTGGACAAGCGGAAGACCTTGGCTGAACTGGTAACCAAGATCGCAAAGGCCATCAATATCCCTTTTACTGTCGGCGGAGGAATATCCACCGTGGAGGACGTGAAAGTCCTTCTCAATGCCGGTGCGGATAAGATTTCAATCAATTCAGCTGCTGTCCACAATCCTCAAATCATCAATGACATGGCACTGGAATTTGGTAGTCAGTGTGTGGTGGTGGCGATAGATACCCGAAATGTGGATGGGATTGATTTTGTCCATACACATGGGGGAAGAAAACCAACCTTGCTTCAAACACAGGCTTGGGCAAAGGAAGTCTGTGACAGGGGAGCGGGAGAGATTTTGTTGACCTCCATGGACCACGATGGCACCAAAGGAGGATTTGCAAATGAGATCATGGCAGAGATTTCTGCTATGCTTCCGATACCCGTCATCGCATCGGGAGGAGCTGGGAATATGGCCCATTTCAAAGATGTGTTTACCTTTGGCAAAGCAGATGCAGCATTGGCGGCAAGTATTTTCCACTTTAAGGAGATTCCAATTCCGGATTTGAAGGCTTATTTGGATGAAGAAGGAATTGCCATAAGAAGATAAAGTGGGTTAAGGAAATACAGTAGAAATATGCTTCGCGAAATAAATTGATACTTGCCTCACCGATTGGCCTTATTGTTATTTATCTACCTTATTTCTACCATATTTCCCGTTACTTAACAAAGTAAAAAATTACCAAAAAAACTGTAATGAACACCTTAAATATAGATTTTGAAAAAGTAGATGGGTTAGTCCCTGCCATTGTCCAAGATGAAGTAACCGGTGTGGTACTTATGCTTGGTTATATGAACCAAGAAGCATTGGACATGACCATTTCTAGCCAAAAAGTCACTTTTTTTAGCCGCAGCAATCAGCGGCTTTGGACCAAAGGAGAAACTTCAGGCAATTTTCTCCTTCTCAAATCCATCAAATCGGACTGCGACAATGATACCTTATTGATCAAAGTCAACCCTGTCGGCCCAGTTTGTCATACCGGCGAGGATACCTGTTGGGCCGAGAAAAACAGCAGCAAAACACTTTTCATCGACAAACTCCGGGACATCATCAAGGACCGGAAAAACAATCCAACCGAAAAATCCTATACTGCTTCGCTCTTTGCCAAAGGCATCAATAAAATCGCCCAGAAAGTAGGGGAGGAGGCTGTCGAAATCGTCATTGAAGCCAAGGATGACAACAAAGACTTGTTTTTGGGAGAAGCAGCCGATTTGCTGTTTCACTACCTCATCCTGCTCGAAGCCAAGGAAATCGAATTGGATGAAGTGATGGAGATTTTGATCCAAAGACAGAGTAAAAAGTGATCAGGGTGTAGTCAAAGAAATCAGTGGAAATTGCAATCCAAATGTAGAAATTGAAGCAATAAAACTGAAAACACTACTTCTCACCAGTCCCATACCACGATCACCCAGACCTCTCCATCTTCATTGGTATAGCGGCTAAGTTCCCGGAATCCAACCCTGTAGTGGGCACCTAGGGAGCGGTGATTCCGTTCGGAAATTTCGGTGATGGCAAAATCAAAATTGTCCCTATGAACTTCCTTGTACAGTGCGTAGCATTCGTCAAGAACTCCCGTTCCCCGGTAATTTTTGGAGACTGCTACTTGACCTACCACGATATAATGGTATGCCGAAAGCGGCGTCCCGTTGACTTCTATTTCATCAAACTGATCAAACATCGGTATCAACATCTCGATATCATACCTGCTTTCGACAGTCATGCCTAGGAGATAGGCTACGAGGATGTCGCCATCTTTGGCAATAATGTGCGGCGCAAAGGCGTTCATTTTGGCTAAATCCTCAACACTGTGCTCAGCAAAAACAAATCCTTGGTCGAGGTCGATGAGGTTTTTGATGTGGTTTTCTTGTTGTAAATCTAGGATGCCAACAAACTCCTCGAAGGTTTCGGCCGTTTTGAAAATTAGGGACATGGGATGAAAAACCACTGACTTTTAGCTGTCAATGGTGGTGACAATTTACATCAAAAAGCCATTTTCTACAGGGTAAGGTTTAGGAATATTTTCATCGTCCAGCATTTCCCTCAAATCAATTTCTATACTACGGGTAATAGAAGAAATCGGCACATCATTGTAAGCTCCTTCAAAAGGGTTTTCAGAATAATCTCCGATTTTTTCCATCAAAAAGAATATCCAGATGATCATGCCGGAGAAGGGAATGGTCATCCAAAGCCACAATTCGTGGGAGGTCAAAAAGATATCCAACAGCCCAAATGGGATAAGGATACAGAAGACGTAGGTCATCCACAGCGCGACAGAAGCGTATTGACGGGGAAGCGGGAAGTTTTTGATACGCTCGGACATGCCCTGATTGTCATAAAGCTTGGCAATAATCTGGTGAAACCAAACCTGTTTGAAGTCACTGATCAACCCTTTGTTTTTTAATTCGTTGATGACATCGGATTGCTTTTTGAGGATTTGGGATGGAATATTTGTTTTGGTCTTGAGGTGCTCTAATTCCGCTTCAGAGATGTATTCAAGCAATTCTTTGTCAAGTCCGTTTTTTAATATTTCTGAATAGGTAGGGACAAAAACGATGTTTTTCGGCCCGAATTTATGCTCCCAGCTTTTTGGGATTCTAAGTATGTACCGCAAAGAAATCACCCAAGCTAGGTGTCGGTAGAGGATACTTTTTTTGATGGCAGCGGTATCCTCATTGGGGTTTTCGTTCATCAGAGTCAATACTGCCGTGGCAAAGGTCCTGCTGTCGTTGACTATTGCTCCCCATATTTTTCGGGCTTCCCAAGTCCGGTCGTAGGAGGAGTTGTTTTTGAAACCCAGATAAAATGAGACGGCGATACCGATGATGCTGATAGGTTCCCAGGGTAATGTAAATTTGATTTCTGTGATTTGATAGAGAATGGTAATGACCGCAGCATAAGCCACTCCATAATAAAATGGTTTTCTGGACCACCTGAAAGTCATCCAAAAACCGTAGTTCCTATTTACGTACATATTGGTTGTTGTTTTATTCTAATATCCGATCAAATAATTCCCTGCATTTTGCTTCTACTTTGGCAGTACGGGATTTTTTATTCTGATTGAGAGAGGCTAAAAGATCGATGTATTTTTTTGAAATATTTTCTTTGTCAGTCAAAAAGCCTGTCAGATGCAGCAGAAAAAGCTGGTTTTCATACCATACCAGCAAATCTTTTTGAAGCTCACTCATCCTGTCATGTACTTCTTTCACAAAAATGGAATTGAAACCGGATTCTATCCTGAGGTTTTCCAATGCAATAATGACGCGGATACCTTCATAAATATCTTTGAGGGCTTTGGTGTCCAATTTGGATTTGTTGTCAAGGTTAAAAAACTCCAGTTCTTCATTGATAATCTGTGTGGTGGAAGTATTGATCATCAAAGGCTTCAGGCTTTTGCTGTATGCATAAGCCGAATCAAAAAGCTCATCCCAGACCTGCAAGGGGGTGGAAACAATCAAATCATAAACTTCTGAATAATGTTTATTTTTTTCTGATTCAAGGGATTTGGTGTAGGAATCAAAGACCACATTATCCCTCATTTTGACAGATTCCACCTGCCTCATGATCATCTTGATGTGTTTGGTTTTCTTTAGTCCTTTGAAGATCTTTTTGAAAGGGGAAAAGAGTTGGAACTTGAGGTTTTCTTCCTTGAAATGGATGCGGGAAAGAAAGTCAACATAGATTTCAAGAAATATAAGTTTTTGTTCTAATTCTCCCGACTTTTTACCTCTGTACTGTTTGCTCAATGATAAGAAAGCGGACTTTGCATCATCAAACTGCTGCGTGAACAACCTAAAAATAGGGGGCATCTTTCCTTGCATGGCTTAAGAAATTCTGACCAAAGTAGCACCGTATCCAAACCGGCTTTTTTGTGTGTCCTGAAAATACTTAATATTTCCCAAATGGCTTAAATACTTGTGGATTTCTTTTCTAAGGACGCCGTTGCCGATGCCATGGATAAAGGTGATTTCATCCATTCCTGAAGCGATGGCGTAGTTCAGGTTTTTTTCAAATGTTTCTGTTTGGAGACGGAGCATTTCGCTGTTGCTCATCGATTGGGATTCATCGGTAAGATGCTCGATATGCAGGTCAACTTCTCTTGGAGGTTTTGGAAATTTCAAAACCGGAATCGTTTTTTCAGTATTCAGCTGCTCGTTCAATTGCTTGATGTCTATTTCTTTGGTCTGATCAGACAGTTTGAAAACGAATCCGCTCTTATCCAAAAGAGGGGCTGTCCCTTTACTTTTGAAGAAAGAGGATGCTTTGAATTTTAGCCTTCTCTCAAAAGAGGGTTCCATTTTCTCGATTTTGGGATGGATAGGGAAAAATTGAACCAAAAACACCGGCCACTCTTCAAAATCCTGGATGGATTTTTCTCCCAGTTTTTGGAAGGTTTGTTTTTTTAGCTGTCCTGCAAAAATGGTTTGTCCGTTTCCGCCATAGACTTCCGTTGCCACGAGTATATAATCCCTGTCCGTATTGTTGCTAAGGTAAATGCTGTGGTCTTTGTCATTGAGGGGGATATAAGCCATAAAAAGCCCATCTTCCTTAGATGATTTTGCTTTGGAAAAGTTGGTAGGTTGGTCAGGTGTACTTTCTTTTTGCCCACCAAAATACTGCTTCTCAGCTCCTGAAATCACCACGATTTCATTTTTCATGGCCGGAATCCTAAACCCGTCTTCTATCTCTACTTCCACCCTTCCGCTGGGCGAAATTTTTACAATCACTCCTTCTTCCTTGCCGTGAAGCAAACGCACTTTGTCTCCTATATTCATGTTGTAATTGCTTTTTTGTAAGTTTCTATTGCCCTTTCCCGGGCGAATTTATGGTCAACCATAGGTTTAGGGTAGGATGACGTTCCGTATTCGGGAACCCATTTTTTGATGTATTTGAGTTCCTTGTCAAACTTTTCAGTTTGGGACTCTGGGTTGAATACCCGAAAGTAGGGCTGTGCATCCGTCCCCGTCCCGGCCGCCCATTGCCAGCCGCCATTGTTGGAGGACAATTCAAAATCCAACAACTTTTTTGCAAAATACGATTCTCCCCATCGCCAATCAATCAAAAGATGTTTGGTGAGAAAACTTGCGACAATCATCCTCACCCTGTTGTGCATAAATCCACTGCTGTTGAGCTCCCGCATGCCGGCATCGACGATGGGATATCCGGTTTTGCCTTCGCACCATTTTTCAAAGTCTTCTTCGGAATTCCTCCAGGGGATTTGGTCGTATTTTGGCTTGAAGGCATGGTCCATCACCTGCGGATTGTGGTGGAGAATCATCATGTAAAATTCCCTCCAGATCAATTCATTGAGGTAAGTAGCATTGAGTTTTGAGGCTTCCAAAGCGAGTTTTCTTACACTGATGGTGCCAAACCTTAGGTGAATACCGAGCCTTGAAGTTCCCTTGATCCCAGGGAAGTTTCTCTGGGAGTCGTATTTCTGTATCAGCGGTTTATCAATATTCAGTGGCGGGATTTGTACGTCTGATTCTTCAAAACCCATCTCCGCTAATCCTGGAACAGGAAGAGGAGGTGTTTGAAAGAAGTTGTTGTTTTTGTGGTCGAGACTCAAAAGCTGAATGGATGCTTTGTTGAATTTCTCCAGCCAAACTTTGCTGTAAGGCGTAAAAACTTTATAAAACTCCCCACTTCCATTGACGATTTCTTCTTTTTCGAAGATCACCTGGTCCTTGAAATCCAAGAATTGGATTCCATTTTCCTTGAGAAGATGTTTTACAGATTCATCCCGCTCCTTTGCATAAGGTTCATAGTCGCGGTTGGTATAGACATTCTGGATGTCATATTCTTTCAACAGCTGCCGACAGATCTCTATTGGTTTGCCGTATTTGACCAAAACAGAACTTCCGAATTCCTTCAACTCCTCTCTCAATTTCAATACTTGGGAATGGATAAATTCCACCCGTGCATCTTTTTTGTCTTCCAGTTTGTCCAAAATATCCCGGTCAAAGATAAAAAGAGGAAGGACGTTTTTTTCCTGTGTGAAGGCATAGTATAGACCGGTGTTGTCCTCCAGTCTCAAATCTCTCCTGAACCAAAATAGGCTGATTTTTTCCATACTGTCTGTGTCATTTCAGCTATCAATATCCTAAAGGCAAAATTGTTTAATCTTGCTTGCCTTTCGGGGGATTTTTTACAGGAGGATCCATCTGAAAATCCAAGGGACTTACCTTTCTTTGGAGGCTATCCAGCGGAATCACTTTCCAGTTTTCTTTTCCACCTTCATTGTATCTCAAAAAATCGTCTTGGTCATTGATGCGGAGGCGTTGTTTTTCCTTTTTTGTGATTCGGTCCCAAAGCTCACCAAAGGTATTGAATGACAGGTTTTGTGAAATAGAAACTCCGTAGGTAGCTACATTCCGAGCAAGGGAAAGAGAGGTGAAGGTATTGAAATTATTCCGGTTGTAAACCCGCAACCGGTAGCGTCCATCTTGGGTGACTAGGTATTCCGCTTGCCAGTCTCCGGCAATGCTGTTGAGATCGGCATTGCCCTGAAGGTCGGTAAATCCACCATCTCTTGACACCCGGAGCCTTCCATCCAAAAAAGTGTAAGCTACCCTCAGCTGAAAAGTCTCCAAAGCATTTTGGTCAAGGTTGGCGAGGTTGATATCGACTTCCAGGTTTTGGTCCACTTGGGCGATAAAGCTGTTGAGCTGGGAGGACAACAACTGGCTTAGGTTGGATGTGGCGATGTTGCTGACCCCACTAAACTGTCCTTCCGGGGATAATGAGCGCATCATGATGACTGAGAATACCTGCCTGTTTTTTTCCTGCTCGTCGTTTGCGATGCGGTTCTTGAAAGCAGAGATATAGTTCTGGATATTGCCCTCGGTCGGGAATTCTGCAAAATCGAAATTGAAGGTTATCTCCGGAGAGAGGAGTTGGCCTTTGAGGTTCATGAGAACCTTCAGGGGAAACCTTCGCCGCATTGCAGGATCTTCCAAAGCTGCATTTTGATTTGTCTGAAGGCTTTGGAGCGACACACTCTCGAGGTAGTAGGCATTGATGTCCATCACGCCTTCATAAGGGTTGCCAAACCATGAAATCCTGCCGCCGGGCTGTACGATAAACTCTTTCCTCAGGATATTGTAGAGTGAAAAATTGTATTTGGCTTCGGTGATTTCATAATTTCCAGACATCGAAAAATTGCCTTGCGTATCAATGTTCATTGTCAAAACCCCTCGTCCGCGGCCTTGGATCGTTTCTCCCGTTCTTGGATCGATCTGGATTTCTGTATAGGCATCCGGGGTCACATCGAAGGTGAAATTCATCCTCACGTTGTTGATGTCGAGTTTGTTGACAGTTTCTTCCAATGAAATGATTCTTGCCGTATCCAGGACATTGATGATTTTGATAAAATCCTCTTGGGCTTCATAACTTTTAGAACCGAGAGGGATAAAAATCCTTGTATTTTTTTGCGAGGTGGCCCGTGCTGTGATATCCAGGTTATTGGATGCGCCAAAGATGTTCAGGGAGCCGGTTACAAAAGCAGTCCCGTAAAACTGTTCATTGTCCCGAGATCCGGTGTTGAGCACCTGAAAATTTTCAAGAGTGGAGGAGATATCTAAGATAAAATCAGAGAAATAATCATGGGAAATACCTCCCCGCATCCTTGCCCTGTTGCCGTTGACATCTTTTAATATAAGTTCTTTAAAGCTGATCTCATTGGTATTGAAGACCAGGTTGCCGTCTATGGTATATTGTGTTTTGAGGTAATTGACCAGTAGGGTCCCGTTTTTGACTAGGCCATTGCCCACCACTACAGGAAATGCCAATGAACCTCCAATGTCAAAATCCCCTGAAACACTGCCTCCCATTTTGGTGATATAGTTGGAAAGGAATGGCTCCAGAACCGATAAATCCGCCTCTTTCAATTTGGCATTGAGTTGAAGTTGGTTGTCGGTACTTCCCAAAAATCCATCAATGGCAATCACTTTTTTTCCATTACGGATATTGCTGATTTCAACATTGACCAGCTGGTCGGAAATGAAGGTCGCCGCTTCAATATTTCCGATCAGGAAGTTGTTGATGTGTAATTCATCGATATTGAGCTGTCCATTGATGCCGATGGATTCATAGAAATTTGTAAATCCGAAATTTCCGTTGGCAAGTCCCTTAAATTCCCTGGTGCTGAGGGTATTGAAAAAATCGAGATTGACTTGGTGGATTTCCAAGCCAAGCATTTCATTTGGGTCAGGTGAAACCGTGCCATTGAGTGCAATAAACTGATTTCCGTTGAAAAGTTTGATATTGTCAAACAAGAAGGATTTTTGTGCGATATAAATGCTGTTATCAGCATCGAAACCCCAAGTTTTGTCAAGGATTTTGAGTTCGGATGGCTCAAATACTACGGTCGTATGGTCAGGGTAGATGGTGATTTCATTTTTGATACGGACATAGCTGCCGGTCTCCAACTGGTCTTGGTCATATCTGAAATCGATGCTCGACTCATCCCAGATGGCTTCTATCGCCAGGTTATTAAATTTTAGCCCACTGTTCAGTTCTTGCTTTTTGGAGAAAATATAGAATGAAGCCAATACTTCTGAGCTGCTGATCAGTTTCGAGGTGTTGAAATCCAGATTGGTATCATACAGCAAATTACCATCATAATAAATGGTATCAATGCTTGAGAAAAAGTTGAAGATGGTGTTGTCAGGAGTCTGGTAAAAAGCCCCTTCGATGACAGTGTTTTTGGAGATGGATGCCCGTGGTTCGAGGAGGTTGATGATGGGGTTGATATCAATGAATTTGAGGTTGAGGTCAATGCTGTATGGTTCCTCGTTGGCATCAGCCCGGAGTGTAATTTTCTCATCCGAATTTGTCAGGATAGCAAGGTATTGCTGACTGAGGTTCTGGATGTCTTCTACCAGTTGTCTTACTTTGAAGTTTCCCGAAATACCGGCCACAAGCAAATCCGAATTGAGTGATATCAACCTTGATTCATCTGTGAATAGGGACTGAAAATAGAAGTTATCAACGAACAGGTTTCTGCCCTCATAGCTAAGACTTACATCACTGAACCTTGCGATTCCCTCGATGTCATCAAGAGTCACCCCTTTGGTATCTATGGCGATCTTTCCGCTTACAAATGTATCCTGATCCAGAAATTTCAATTCTTTGAGAAAAGCAGTATCCAATTTTACAGTCATCCTGATAGAGTCTCTTCCCTCTCTCACATCCAACACCCCGCTGAGTTCACCTTTGAGATTGGGATCATTTACCCTTAGATTGCCCCGGAACAAATCCTTGCCATAGGTAGCGTCGGTCACAATATTTACATAATTGTAGCCATTGATCCCGGCACTTTTGATATCTGCATCCACCTGAAGGAGTGCGGTTTCCAAAGTCAGGCCGGTTCCTTTGATCTGCCCGGTCATGGTGACTTTTTGGAACCTTTCGGGGTCTTCCAACAGTACCCCAATGTCCAGGTTTTCCAATTGCAGTCTGCCGGTATAGGTAGGGGCGTTATTTTCTGTTTTGAAACTCAGACGGCCGATGATGTTACCGATTCCTGTTCTGAAATTTCCGTTTGCAGTGAAATAATTAATGTACCCCGAAAAATCCGTATCAAACCGCACGTCTCTGAATTTGTTGATTTCTTTCCTGGCGGTTTCACCGATATAGGGGGAGAGGTCATTGCTGTTCAGGACCGAATTCAGTAGTGATAATTCAAAGAAAGTGCTGTCAATATTGGGCAGGCCGTCGATTTTGAACTTTCCAAAAAGTGCACTTTTTTCTCCAAACCTGATCAAGAGCTCATCCGAAGCAAGGTCGTCGACTGTGCCTTCGATTTCTCCGCTGATAAAAACCCGGTCTTCAATGTTGGATAGGCTTTTGGTAAAATATTTCAGGTCCTTGATATCCAAGGCAGCTTCATCCAGCCTGGCTAAAATATTGACTTCATGGTTGAAATTTGAAAGACTCTTGGTAGAACTGTAGCTGAACTTCAGGTAATTTTTGATTTCGGTATCATTGGATCTCAAAAAGAGATCGTCAAACTCCATAAAAGTCGGACTGTAAGTAAAGTCTGTTTTGAGCTGCTGGAAGACAAGGCCGGAGGTAGATTCCAATCCCCTGAGGTAATTGACTTTAATCCCGATGGTTGGCCCTTCGGAATAAAAATCATCTGCATCCGCGATGAGGTCACGAAACTGAAGCGTATTGAAATCAAACCCGCTTTCCACCGGAATACTCCCGTAATTGATGATATCCAGTGAGGTTTCTTTCAGACTGATATTTTTGATGTCAAACCTTGGGGACTTTTTGTCCGGATCTCTTGGACCTCTTGGAAAAAGTAAATTGATCTGGTACAAATACTCCAAAAGGTTGAGAAAATTCTCTTCCGGATGAAACAGGAGTCTGACGGTACCTTTTTCCAGTTTGATCTGGTCCAAGCTTGGATTGGAGCTGTTCAAAAGCCCTGAAATCGAAAAATCAATGTAAACATCTTCCAGGTCTACCATCAAGCTGTCATGGTGGTCGTAGATGACGACATCCTGCAGGCTGATGGCGTCCCACCACCTGATCCGTACTTTGGATATGCTGGTTTCAAATCCGGTGTTTTTGCTGAGGTAAGCGGTAAAAGATTTGGTGATTTTGGTTTGTATTGCTGGAATCTGAACGGCAATCACTACCAACAAAAAGGCCAAAAAAAGTAAAAGAACCAGCCTGAAGAGGAGCCTAAAGGCTTTCAGTAATTTTTCCGTAACTTTGGGGTTCTTTTCCAAGAGGCAAGCGAAATGAAGATAAATATTCTGGCTATTGAATCATCTTGTGATGAAACGTCTGCGGCGGTCATTTCTGATGGCAAAATACTCAATAATATCATCGCCACGCAATCCGTACACGAAAAATATGGGGGGGTTGTTCCTGAACTCGCCTCCCGTGCCCACCAACAGCACCTGATTCCGGTGGTCCAGGAAGCCCTGTCTTCTTCAGGAATCGGCAAGCATGAGCTTTCGGCCATTGCCTTTACCAGAGGTCCAGGTTTGATGGGTTCCTTATTGGTTGGCGTGTCTTTTGCCAAATCTTTGGCCTTTGCCCTTGATATACCCCTGATTGATGTCAATCACATGCAGGCGCATATTCTCGCACACTTTATAGATGAACCAAAACCTGCTTTTCCATTTATTTGCCTGACTGTGAGCGGTGGACATACCCAGCTTGTTTTGGTCAGAGATTACATGGACATGGAAGTAGTAGGCGAGACTTCTGATGATGCAGTGGGAGAGGCTTTTGATAAGACTGCCAAGCTACTCGGGCTTTCTTATCCGGGCGGTCCGTTGATAGACCGATATGCCAAAACCGGCAATCAAAAAGCTTTCAAATTTCCGGTTTCGGACATGCCCGGATTGAATTTTTCGTTTTCAGGCATCAAGACAGCGGTTCTTTATTTTCTCAGGGATAACCTCAAAGTAAACCCAAATTTCATCTCAGAAAATCTGGCAGATATCTGTGCTTCTGTTCAATATACCTTGATCAAAATGCTTTCCCAAAAGCTGGTAAAAGCAGCGAAGGAACACCGGATCAAAGAAATCGCCATTGCCGGAGGGGTGTCAGCCAATTCAGGACTCAGGGAGGAATTGAACAAACTTTCTGACAAATACGGTTGGAAAGTGTACGTACCAAAATTTGAATACTGCACCGACAACGCCGCGATGATTGCCATGGCCGCGCATTTCAAATACCTCAAAGGTGAATTTTGTGGTCTGGATGTCGTGCCGGAAGCCAGGATGAAGATTTAGAGAGAAGCGAGTAGCGAGAGACAAGAAGAGAGATACAGGATGCGAGAAGCGAGAGGCAAGAAGCGTGAGTCGAGACAAAAGGAGCAAGTAGGATGTACAATGTACCAAATACCACGAATAAAGTATTAAATACAAAGTACCAAGAATCGAGAGTCGCAGTAGGCAGCAAGAGTAGCGTTCAAAGAAAAATTTTTCCACAATTTCAACAAGATAACAAGCAGCAGGTAACAATGAGAATTTGATAATGCGAAGCAGACAACAATTAAAACCACTATAACAATTACACCACCGAAACCACGTACATAAGGGTAAAAACCAAATCTTTTGCTCTTAAATCTCAAGTCTCCCATCTCATGTCTATAGTCAAAAAGAATAAGTTCGATAAAATCATCAACATCAGGAACAAGAAGGCAAGCCATGAATTTGAGTTCCTGGATACCTATACTGCGGGCCTCATGCTCAGCGGAACAGAAATCAAATCTGTGCGCGAAGGCAAAGTTTCCCTAACTGAAGCCTATTGTTATTTTCAAAGGGGCGAATTGTTTGTCAAGCAGATGCACATCGCACCCTATTCAATGGCGGCAAGCTTCAACCATGAGGCAGTCCGGGAGCGCAAGCTGCTGCTGAACAAAAGAGAGCTTGAAAAAATAGAAACCAAATTTTCTGAAAAAGGCCTTTCGATCATTCCCATCCGGATTTTTATCAATGACAAAGGCTTGGCCAAGATGGAAATCGCTGTTGCAAAAGGTAAAAAACTTCATGACAAGCGGGAAGACATCAAAGAAAAAGATGTGAAAAGAGAGCTTGCAAAAATGAAGTTTTAAAACATTTGAATTCGACAACGGGTTTTTCCAATCAAAGATTTTATATTAGTGGATTATGGAAAGACGTGTTTTGGTTTTAAACTTGGATCATTCCCCTGTCGCTGTGGTGACGGTCCAAAAGGCCTTCGTCCTGAGCTATCTGGAAAAAGTAAGTTGCCTGATTTTTTATGAAGATCTGACCATCAGGACCGTGACCAAAAGTTTTCAGTATCCGGCCGTCATCAGATTGAATGAATACAAAAACATTCCTTACCGGGGAGTTTTGCTCAACAGGTCCAATATCTTCAGAAGGGACAGTCAGGAATGCCAATATTGCGGATCCAAAAAGCAGCTTACCCTTGACCATGTGGTCCCCCGGTCCAAAGGAGGAAAGTCCAACTGGATCAATCTCGTGACCGCATGCCATCGATGCAATGTCTATAAAGGAGACAAAACCCCGGAGCAGGCAGGAATGCTGCTTAGGTCCCCACCTTTCAAACCCAGCTTGGGATATTTTTTGGCAGAATATGCAGAGCGGCATGCCGAAGAATGGGTTCCTTACCTTGAACTTAGGACGGTCTAGAGCTTTTTTTATTTAAGCAATTCTTCTTCCTGATTATTTGAAAAGGATAATGGAACAGTTATTGCCTTTTTGAATGTAAAAAAAGACATCGATGCGTCTTAAAGCTAAATATCAGGTCAGGGGAAAGGTCGTTATTGGATTTGTTTTAGCCTTTTTTTTGGTGCTAGGCGTAGTTGCTGTCACGTATTTCAGCATCCGAAACCTGCTCGATACCGTCCAGAAACTCACCCAGCCTAACGAAAAACTGCAACAGCTCAATGGCCTCATGGCAGATGTCTATGTCCTTGACATCAATAAAACAGAGCGCACATCGGACAAAGATTCTGTCTCAGAACTGACAAGAAGCCGGGTCGAAGAAAGGTTGGAATGGCTTAAAACAAACACGCCCGATTCGGCAGAAATCAGTAGCTATGAACAGATCGGACTCACTATTTCGGAACTGATGGTGGTATTTGCCGGGTTGGAGGAAGTCAGAAATTACCTTACCAACAGGAATTTCAGTGCGGAGGCACTGAAAGGGATAGAGATTAGGATCAAAAGACAGCAGGAACTGAGCGATATGCAGTTTTTGGGAAAGCTTAGGACCAAAGACTTGCTCTCTTCGTTAAAGCCGAAACCTGCAGAACCCGATACCATCGGGGCAGAAATCAATGAACCTGAGACAGAAAGTGAATTTGATATCCAAGATGAATTGGTGGAAATAGCCAATGATATCAAGCAGTCTGAGATAGCCGAAGTGCAACCTGCACTCTCAATATCGAGCAACCAAGATTCAACCCTCCTTTCAATCCGGAAAGAAGTAGAGAAGATTTACAGGTCCGAACTGCGTCTCCAAAACAGGTTCCTACAGCTGGAGGCGAGTCTTATGGATAAAAACACGGAAATTTTTTCACAGATCCAACAAATGGTTTCTGACCTTCAAAACGATTTGATGATGGGATACAAAGCCCAAAACCAATCTGCGTACAACCTGACCTATACTGTCTCTTGGATTTTGGGAATTTTGGTGTTTCTGGGGGTAGCGGGTTCATTGGGATTTGTGTTCAGTATTTTGAAAGAAGTGGACAAAGCCAACCTGTACCGGGAAAAATTGGAGGAAGCCAAAATGCATTCTGACAAACTTGCCAAAACCAAGCAGGAATTCCTTGCCAACATGAGCCATGAAATTAGGAACCCGCTTCATGCCATACAGGGGTACCAAAAAGCTTTGGAAAACTCCGGCCTCGGGGGCCAACAGAAAGAGTTTGTCGAGAGGATAGGTTTTGCTTCGGATACGCTAATTGCAGTGGTCAACGATATTTTGGATTTTTCCAAACTTGAAGCAGGGCAGGTTCAGGTAGTAAAGGAACCCTTCGAGCCTTTTGGATTTTTTCTTTCCGTCAAAGGTTTTTTTGCCTTGAAAGCGGAAGAAAAGAACTTGTCTTTCGATTGGAACATTGACCTTCCCAATGGAAAATGGCTCGTCGGTGACCAGCTGAGAATCAATCAGATCATGAACAACCTTTTGGGAAACTCGCTAAAGTTTACCCAAAAAGGAGGTATAAAGGTGGATATAAAATGGGAAAAGCAGCATCTCGAAATTAAGATTGCAGATACCGGGATGGGGATGACTCAGGAAATCAGACAGAATATTTTCGAGGAATTTAACCAGGGCGACACGGCCATCAACAGGAAATTCGGTGGTACCGGTTTGGGATTGGCGATCGTCAAAAAATTGGTAGATAAACTAGGTGGCACCATTCAGGTAGAAACTGAGGTCGATAACGGAACAGTTATTTCCCTGAAACTACCATGCGAAGTCATCGAAGCGCTTCCAAAAGAAGTTGATCAAACTCTTGATTATTCCCTCGAAGGACTGAGGGTACTGTTGGTTGATGATGATCCGCTTGGATTACAATTGCTCAAAATGATTCTCGAAAGCCGCGGCGCGAAAGTGAAGGATATCAAAGGAGGAGCGGCGTTTGTGGAAGAATTTGGTTCTGCGGACTTTGATTTTGCAGTCATTGACATCCAGATGCCGGAAGTCAGTGGATTGGAAGTAATCAAAATACTCAGGGCCAATGAGAAATACCGGAAACTTCCGGTAATTGCTATGACTGCCAATGTCTTTGTGGAAGAAGAAAGAAAACTGACAGAGGGCGGTTTTGATGGCTTGATTTTGAAACCTTTCAACGAAAATGAAATAATCAGTAAGATAGGATTGCTGCTAGGACTTGCCCAAAAAACTTCAAATCAAGAAAGCCCAACAGAAGTATTTCCGGATTTGATAGGGGAAGACTATGATCTTTCCGACCTGATGAAATTCTGCATGGGAGACAGGGAAATGCTGATGGAAGTTCTTCAGGATTTTGTCAAGGCCGCAAATGAGGATGTAGAAGGATTAAAGTCGGCCCTGGAAACATCCGATTTTAGAAAAATACTCGAAATTGTACACCGGTTGTCCAGCCGCCTCGGACAGATGAAGGTTCCCTGCAGCAAATTGGCAATGGAAATTGAGAGGGATTTGAAACTTGGAAAAACGGTTGAAACAATAGAATCGATACACAGATTGACCAAAGAAACCAATGATGTCATGGTCAAAATCAAAGCTGATTGGATGTTGGAAACTGCCAAATAAATCACTTCAAGCCGTATTTTTCCATTTTGTTATAGAGGGTTTTCCTGTCCATACCGAGCAATTGGGAAGCTTTTGACTTATTGAACCTGACTTCCTTCAAAACTTTGTCAATCATCTCTTTTTCTTGGTTAACCAGATTGTTTTTGTAATCCATTGCAGGTGGATTGGATTCAGGTTTGATTTCCAATAAATCCTGGGGAAGCAATTCTTTGGTGATAATTACATCTCCACAGAGCAAAACTGCCCGTCTCACGATGTTTTTCAATTCCCGTAGATTTCCCGGCCATCCATATTCCATAAAAATCTTTTCCACCTCACCGTCGATGCCGGTGACATTTCTACCCAACCTCAGGTTGCTTTGCTGTATAAAATGAGAGGTGAAAAGTTCGATATCTTCTTTTCTATTCCGCAGTGGTTGCAGGTTGATGGTGAATTCATTCAGCCTGTGGTAAAGGTCCTCCCTGAAATTTCCGTCCTGACTGCCAGACTTCAGCTCGTCGTTGGTAGCGGCGATGATCCTCACATCTATTTCAGTTTCTTTATTGGCTCCGATTCTCCGGATTTTCCGCTCCTCGATGGCCCTCAGCAATTTGATCTGAATATCGTATCCGAGATTTCCCACTTCATCCAAGAAAATGGTTCCCCCATTTGCCTGCTCAAAATGCCCTGTTTTATTGTCCATTGCCCCGGTAAAAGAACCCTTGATATGTCCAAATAGCTCACTGCCGGCAAGATCGGAAGACAAGGCCCCGCAGTCAATCGCAACAAAAGGACTGTTTTTGCGGTTGGAATTTTGGTGTATTTTCTTGGCTATATACTCTTTTCCTGTTCCCGTTTCGCCCAAAATCAATACGCTCAGATCAGTGGGGGCAACTAGGCTGATGAACTCTTCCATTTTGGCAGCATTGGCACTGTTCCCTTTCACATAATCTAGGACCTTTTCATCGGGGGCTGCCTGTTGCGGTTTTGACTCGGCAGAACTGGAAAGGGCCTCCCTCACAGTAATGAGCAACTCATCGGGGTTGATGGGTTTGGTGATGTATTCAAAGGCACCCATTTTCATCGCTTTCACAGCGATTCTGATATCGGAATAATTTGTAATCAGGATGACATTGATTTCCGGATTCTTTTTGATGGAATGCTCTAGCAACTCCAAGCCGTTTCCATCCGGCAGGCGGTAATCCGTGATGACGAGTTGGGCCCAACCCGATTGGACCAAAGGCAGAGCTTGGGCCAAAGTGTTGGCTGATTGGACTTCAAAGTTGTTTTTTTCTAAAAAATTCCGGATTATCCTGGAATAAGTTATGTCATCTTCTATCAAAAGTATTTTTTGCATCTCTGTCCGTTCTTCTTTGAAAGGGAGATGTAACAAAAAAGGCACCAGAATATTTCCAGTGCATTTAAATCTGACAATTTTAATTTGGATTAGTCTTCAATCACTTCTCCTAGGGCCGTATACTTTTTGACAAGTTCTTCGCCCTGATTGTCAAATTTGATTACAAAATGGCTCGGGTCATCTTTGCCACTTACCTTCCAGGATTCGCTGATTTTCAAAGCTTTCAAAGTTTCATCTTCTTTTATCGCTTCCTTGACAGGAACCGGAAGATAAGCCGGATCAACTTTTACCTTTTCTTCACTCTGAGAAATTTTCATTTCAGTGTTTACATCTGAAGCGATTGTTGGGTTTGCCATCAAAGGGGCGGTTGCCAATCCAATAACAAACATTGCGGGAATGATAAATCGGGTTTTCATAGTTAATTGGTTTAGTTAAAAATAATAGTTGGTTTATTTTAATTACAAGAGGATCCTACCATGCTGTTGGCATGATAATGGAATTAATTGATGTCACGGTGTTTGTGATGTCGAGTTTGAAATATCTGATCCTCAGACTTTCTGTTGTCAAAATCACCAACCCAAGAAATGAAGCTCCTGATGACAGTATCATCTTTTCCATTTGCACATGCTGTGCCAATGGCGAAAGTGGCCTTAATTGGCTAAAAACAAAGATTTTAATCTTTAAAAGTGTGGATTCATTTCCCAATCTGTGGAAAAATTTCCCATTAAAATGGATAAATGTCTTTGTCTGGGAAGTTTTGGGAAAAATCAAAAATAGTCGGTTCCAATCTTTATTTTGTTTTGTGGGGTTGAAAAATCTATCACTCAAAATCGAATTGATTGCTTGTAAAAACATTTGTGGAAGTATGCTCCTGTTTATCTGTGGTGAGGGACAAAATATTATATAAACCGAACTTTTATTACTTCTATTAACTTCTAAAAAAGATTTAACTTTGCATTTCCATCATTTACCTGAGGACAAATCCAATGAGTGACCAAATCAAACATGAATGTGGTATTGCGCTGATCAGGCTTCGAAAGGAGCCACAATACTACATCGAGAAGTACGGTTCTCCACTGTATGCTCCCAACAGATTGTATGTTCTGATGCAAAAGCAGATCAATCGGGGTCAGGACGGTGCGGGAGTGGCCAACATCAAACTTGACACAAAGCCCGGCACCCGATACATCAGCAGGTACCGTTCGATTGAGCCGCAGGCTGTCAATTACATATTTGACAAAATTTACAAGAAATACAAAAAAGCCAAAAAATTGGGAGGCAAAAAAGGCCTTGCCAATGCCAATTGGCTGAAGGAAAATGTGGCATTTTCCGGGGAAGTCTGGCTAGGGCACCTGAGGTACGGTACCCATGGAGAAAACAGCATTGAGACCTGTCACCCTTTTCTCAAGCAAAACAACTGGAGAAGCCGAAACCTTGTCATGGCCGGCAATTTCAACATGACCAATGTGGAAGAATTGTTCAGCAAACTGGTACAGCTGGGACAGTTTCCCAAAGAAAAAACGGATACCGTCACCGTCATGGAAAAAGTCGGACACTTTTTGGATGAAGAAAACCAACGTATTTTTGACAAGTACAAGCATCAGTATTCCAACGAACAGATCACCGCAGTCATAGAAGATGAAATCGATGTAACAAGGATTCTGAAAAGATCCTGCAGGGATTTTGACGGAGGATATGCCATGGCGGGAATCATCGGCAACGGATCAAGTTTTGTTGTCCGCGATCCATCCGGAATCCGTCCGGCTTATTATTATGCCGATGATGAAATCGTTGTCGTCGCTTCTGAAAAACCTGCCATCAAGTCCGCTTTCAATGTGGACTATAAAGCAATCAAAGAAATCAAACCAGGGCATGCCTTGGTGATCAAAAAAGACGGTTCCTACGCCGAGCATGCAATCCTGCCTGCTAGGGAAAAGAAATCCTGCAGTTTTGAGAGGATTTATTTTTCAAGGGGAACAGACCCTGATATATACAGGGAAAGAAAAGCGCTTGGGCGGGCACTTGTGCCACAAGTTCTCAAAGCCATTGATTTTGACCTGAAAAACACTGTATTTTCTTACATTCCCAATACCGCAGAAACGGCATTTCTTGGAATGATCGAAGGACTTGAGGATTACCTGAGTGCCAAAAGGAGGGAAGTCTTGCTGGAAGGCAAGCCCCATCTTGAAGACCTCGAGGAACTCCTCAACTTCCGTCCGAGGGTAGAGAAACTCGTCAGCAAGGATGTCAAACTGAGGACATTCATCACCAATGATTCCGATAGGGATGCGATGGTGGCCAATGTTTATGATACCACCTACGAAGTGGTGAGGGCAGGACTTGATACTTTGGTCGTCATAGATGACAGTATTGTGAGGGGGACTACTTTGGAAAAAAGTATTTTGACCACTTTGGACAAACTCAATCCCAAGCGGATCATCATCGTTTCCTCCGCGCCACAAATCAGGTTCCCGGATTGCTATGGCATCGACATGTCTAAGTTGAAGGAGTTTATTGCCTTCCGTGCAACTGTGGAACTGCTAAAAGACAAAGGCATGAGCTACCTGCTCGATGAGGTATACGAAAAGTGCAATACCAATCAGATTTTGACAGAAAACTATGTAAAAGCCATTTATGCGCCTTTTACAGACCAAGAAATTTCGGATAAAATAGCCGATATCATCACCACCGATGACATCAACGCAGAGGTGAAAGTCATCTACCAAACCGTAGACAACTTGCACAAATGCATTCCTGACCATTCGGGTGATTGGTATTTTACCGGCGATTTTCCTACGGCAGGAGGGATGCGGGTGGTAAACAGGGCTTTTGCCAACTACATGGAAGGAAAAGTGGTCAGGGCATACTGATCGATCTCCCTGATTAAATCCGATGACCAAATAGCAAGCCGTCAATAGCCCTTGTTTTTGGTCATCGTTTGTTTAATGTGGAAATACGCTTCTTCCTGTAAACCTTAAATACAAAAAGTATCAAATCTAAATGCTAAAAAGCAGGTGACATCGGTCTTCGGTCTTCGGTCCTGCCTATGCCGGCAAGCAGGCTTCCGGCGATTTAAAGAAAATAAAATTCGATCACTGGCAGAATAGCCCACAATTACATCATTAAATTTTCATTTGAAAGACTACCAAAAAATATGGAAGTAAACGTACCCTTATTGAAACAGATTTGCGAAATCGCCGGTGCCTCAGGTTTTGAAAAAAGAATCAGGGACATGGTCATTGAATTGGCAACACCTCTCGTCGATGAGGTCAAAATCGACAACATGGGCAGCGTCATCGCCATCAAAAAATCCAAAAAAAATCCTGATTCCAAGAAAGTGATGGTGGCAGCCCATATGGATGAAATCGGTTTTATAGTCACCCATATCGATGACAAGGGATTTGTCAGGTTCCATACTTTGGGAGGGTTTGATCCCAAAACCCTGACCGCTCAGCGGGTGATCATTCATGGAAAAACAGATTTGATAGGGGTGATGGGAAGCAAACCGATCCATGTCATGACAGCAGATGAAAAAAACAAGATGCCTCAGATTTCAGACTTTTTCATAGACCTTGGTATGGATAAAGAGGAGGTGGAAAAGTATGTCACCATCGGCAATCCCATTACGAGAGACAGGGAACTGATAGAAATGGGCGCCTGTGTCAATTGCAAATCCATTGACAACAGGGTGGCAGTATTTATACTTTTGGAGACATTGAGGGTTTTGGATAATCCTGCTTATGATGTTTATGCCACTTTTACAGTCCAGGAAGAAGTTGGGATCCGAGGCGCCAACGTAGCCGCACACGGTATCAATCCTGATTTTGGGATTGCCCTTGACACTACGATCGCCTTTGATGTTCCCGGTGCACAGCCTCATGAGAAAATCACCGAATTGGGCAAAGGAACCGCAATCAAAATCATGGATGCTTCCGCCATCTGCGATTACAGGATGGTGGCATTTATGAAGCAAACCGCCGATCAGCATCAGATCAAATGGCAACCCGAAATCCTCACAGCAGGAGGAACCGATACCGCGGGAGTGCAGCGGATGGGCAAAAACGGCGCTATCGCCGGAGC
>JBBRFK010000023.1:0-24944 GCA_038224435.1 Cytophagales bacterium
TTTCCTAAACCAATAAAATGTAACCTTTAAATAATCCCTATGAACAAAGTTGTACTATTTATGTTAGCAATGGTCATGATTTTTGCCTCAGGTTTTGAGGCATATGGCCAAAGCCGAGTTCTCACCGGTAGGGTAGTAGATTCTGCCGGAGAACCAATCCCAGGTGTCAATATCGTGGACAAGCAAGCAAATACAGGAACCACCTCCGATTTGGATGGTAGGTATTCAATCACGGTGACCAATACCTCGGTGTTGGTATTTTCATTTATCGGATTTACTCCCCAAGACTTTGTGGTAGGAAATAGGAGTTCGCTAGATGTGGGTTTGCAAGAAGATCTTTCTGAGTTATCGGAGGTTGTCGTGACTTCTTTCGGTATGGAAAAAGACAAGAAAGCCCTCGGTTTTTCTGTAACCCAAGTCAGTGGAGACAAATTCACTGAATCTAGGGCTGTCAATGTGGGTAACGCCCTGACCGGTAAAATCGCAGGTGTGAATGTTACTCCACCTGCCTCAGGTGCAGCAGGTTCTACCAGAGTGGTTATTCGTGGAGGTGCATCACTGACAGGAAATGATCAGCCATTGTATGTAGTCAACGGTATGCCAATAGATTCCGGAAACCTGGGAAGTGCAGGTATGTGGGGAGGAAATGATGCCGGTGACGGTCTTGCCTCTATCAACCCAGATGACATCGAAAGCATTTCTGTATTGAAAGGAAATGCTGCAGCAGCACTTTATGGAGCTAGGGCAGCTAATGGTGTGGTTCTGATCACTACCAAAACAGGTAAAGCTAGAAAAGGCATTGGTGTATCATTGAACTCTAACATCACTTTTGACAACGTACAGGACCTCACAGACTACCAAAGGTCTTATGGACCTGGTAGAGACGGAACAGTTCCTATTAACTCAGGAGATGCATTTGATGCAGGTAATGGACATTGGGGAGGAAGATACAATGGTGCCAGCACACCTCAGTTTGACGGAGTTTTAAGACCTTATTCTGATACGGGCGAGAGACTCAACGATTTTTATCAAACCGGTTATACTGTCAACAATTCAGTGGCCTTGAGTGGTGGAAATGAAACAGGTACTTACAGACTTGCCTATTCCAAGTTGGATAACAAGGATATTATGCCAAATGCAGGTTTCAAAAGAGACGTTGTCAACTTAAATGTCAACAGCAAATTGAAAAGACTTACTTTGGACTTGAGTGGACAATATTCTAAGCAAATTGCTACAAATAGACCGAGACTATCTGATTCGCCAGGTAATGCCAACTTTGCCATGATGACAAGACCTACCAATGTGCCATTGTCAGCCATGAGAGGAACAACAGATAAGCTAGGTGCGCAGGAAAATGGTTTTGAACTGGGATATCAACCAAACGTTTTTCAGACCAACCCTTATTGGGCAGCCTATGGGTTCTCTCGTCAAGATTTGACCGATAGGGTTTTAGGTAAAATCTCATTGAGATATGACATTACAGATTGGCTATATGTCATGGGTAGAGCGGGCACAGATTTCCAGTCAAGGACAGATGATTCTTCAACTGGGTATGGAACGGCTTTCAAGCCTAGAGGAGATTATACTGTACAGAAGAGAACAATAAGGGAAGATAACTTAGATTTATTTATTGGAGCACAAAAGCAATTTGGTGATTTTTCTTTAGACGCCTTAGTCGGTGGCAACAGAATGAGAAGATCTTCTGAAGGTATTTCTGGTGGTGGTAACGACCTTGTAGTTCCATTCTTTTCAAGCGTTAGAAACGTAGCAGCACCACAAGTCGGGTATGGTTTCGATGAACAAGGAATCAATTCCGTATTTGGTTCTGCCAATGTAGGATATAAGAATTTCTTATTCTTAAACCTCACTGCCCGTCAAGATCAATTCTCAACACTTTCCCCAGAAAATAGCAAACTGTTTTACCCTTCTGTCGGAACAAGCTTTGTCTTGTCGGATGCCTTCGAATTGCCTAAGGCGTTCACCTTTACCAAATTCAGGGCCTCTTGGGGACAAGCAGGTGGAGGAGCTCCGAATCCTTATGCGCTCAACTTGACTTATGGTCTTGTAGGTGCAGGACACTTGGGAGGAAGCTTGGGACAGATCAACAATGGTTCTATTCCAAATGGAAACCTCAAGCCATACCTTTCTACCGAGTATGAATTCGGAGCAGATTTGAGGTTTTTCGAAAACAAAATCGGTTTGGATGTGGCATACTACAGGAGAACTACAACCAATGACATCCTTGCAACTGGTATATCTTCGACTTCTGGATTTGGATCGACTATCATCAATATTGGTGAACTTACCAATAGAGGTTTAGAATTGTTATTCAATGTGGTGGCCTACGAAAGGAAAGATTTCAGATGGGATTTCTCTTTGAATTATGCGAACAATCAGAGTAACGTTTTGAGTCTTGGGACAAACGCAAGTGGTGATCCCATTGATTTCATCAACCTTGACGAATCAAGATTGAGAAGAGAAAGAATCCGTCACATCGTTGGTGAGCAATTAGGGATGATTACAGGTTTCAAGCAATTGGAAATTGAAGGACAAAAAGTTTATGACGATAGAGGTTTTCCTGTCCCTACTAATGGACTAGAAACCATTGCTACGGGTCGTCACCCGATTTCTGCAGGTTTTTCAAATAACTTCCAATACAAAAACTTCAGGTTAATGGTGTTATTTGATGGTAGATTTGGAGGGCATTTAGTTTCTGGAACCAATAACTTTGCTTACAACAATGGTTTGCACCAAGAAACAGTAGCCGCTAGAGAAAATGGTCTGACTGTTTCTGGTGTGAATATTAATGGTGAAGCTAGGACATGGAATATCCCTGCTAATTCGTCTGATCCTTCACAGTATTTGATTGATGACTATTTCAATAGATATGTTCAGATCACAGAAAATATCGTGTATGATGCCTCATTTATAAAGTTAAGAGAGTTCTCATTTGGCTATTCCCTTCCTGGAACACTTTTGAGCAAGACTCCTTTTACAGCGGCATCAGTCTCATTGGTGGGAAGAAATTTGGCTTTGATTTGGTCAAAAGTACCTAACATTGATCCTGAATCTGCCTACACTGTAGGAGGTAATTCACAAGGTTTGGAATTCTTCGCCATGCCGACCACAAGAAGTTTCGGATTCAACGTTAATCTTAGTTTCTAAACGGATGCTTCATAAACTAATTCAAAGAAAAATGAAAAGTATATATAAAATAACTGGACTACTACTCGCATTCACATTGACTTTCAGTTCATGTGAAGAGCAAGCATTGTTGGATTTGAATACTGATCCAAACGCAGTTACAGATATAGACATGGCATTCTTGTTTTCTCTAGCCACTTTGAGAATCGGAGGGGAATATGAAAACACAAGAGCAAATATGTTATATTCTGCAACAATGATCCAACATTCATCTTCGTTGGCAGGATACTTTAGCGGTGATAAGTATTTCTATAATGCGCAGTATAGTGGCGCTTACATGGAAAGACATTACTCTGGCGTCATCATGCCTTATTCTCAGGTTATTGAAAGAACTAAAGATAATCCTCAAAATGTTAATTTGAATGCAGCTGCTACGATTATGAGGATTTTTGATCTGCATAGAATGACAGACTTGTACGGGGATGTCCCTTATTTCCAAGCCGGAAGAGGTCTTATCAGTGAGGAAAACTGGTTTCCGAAATATGACAACCAAAGAGACATCTATTTCGATATGGTTGATGAACTAAAAGCAGCAAGGGATAAATTCAATCCATCTGCCAGAAATTTGGGTGTCCAAGATTACATTTACGGTGGAAATATTGACAAATGGAAAAGATTTGCCAATGCGCTTTTGATGAGGATAGCTTTGAGAATGTCTATTAAAGATGCTGCGAAAGCTAGGGAAGTGTTTATTGAGGCAAGCAACAGCGGTACATTCTCCTCTATTTCTGATAATGCCTACATCAAATTTACAGTAGGGCCAATTGGAGATAATAGAAATGGGCTGAATGATGGCTATTGGAACACTTATAAGTACTCAAGAGATTGCAAAATCAGTAAAACCTTTGTTGATTGGATGAAATCCAACAATGACCCAAGGTTAATGATTGTATCTGGCGGTCTCGGTGATCCAGAAGCCGCTGCAGGTACTTGGAATGTAAATCCGGCAGCTCAACGCGGTATGCCAAATGGTTATAACACTCAGACTATCAGAACGATTCTTAATCCTGCTGAATTGGCAGAATTCGAAGCACTTCAACCAAGAGGAAACAGAATGTTTGCCATGCTTAACCTGAAGTATTTGGATTGGGAAGATCCTTATGTCTTGCTTACTTTTGCTGAGACAGAATTGATGAGGGCAGAAGCTGCGGTCAATGGATGGATTACTTCTGATGCCAATACACATTTCACCAATGGTGTGGCTGCTGCCATCTCATCTTGGGTTGATTTTGATCCTTCTTTTTTAAGGACAAGTGGCGAAATCAATGCATACATCGTAGGAAGAGGTTTTGCGGCTGCTTCCAATCCAAACAAATTGAGGCTGATCGGAGAAGAGTTTTGGGCAGCTACTTGGTTGAATGATATGGAATCTTGGGCAAACTGGAGAAGAACAGGTTTTCCAACATTGGTTCCTACACAAGATCCAAACCGATTTGAAGCCAACCAAATACCTAGAAGATTGAGGTACTGGGAAGCTGAGATTGGTGCTAATCCTGCAAATTATGAAGCTGCCCGCGTCAGAATGGGTGGTGACAATCTGATGACCAAAATGTGGTGGGATGGGGGAAATTGATTTTCCAAAAATAACATACTTAAAAAAGGTGCTTTCGGGCACCTTTTTTTATTAAATCTAGATGACAAAGAAAATGAATAGAATAATTTTTGCTTTTGTAGTATTGGCATTCCTATCCTGTGAATCAAAAGTTACCTCCACTTCTCAAGTGGAAACCGAAAATTCCGATTACAAGATCATCGGCTATATCGCAGGCTGGAAAGGTGTCGATACGACAAAAATCGATGCATCCAAACTCACCCACATCAACTACGCTTTCGCAAACGTCATAGACGGCAAAGTGATTGAAGGAGAAGGAAGAGAAGAAGCGGACAGAGAAAATATAGCCAAATTGAATTCGCTCAAAAATTCTAATCCCAACTTGAAAATATTGATTTCAATAGGAGGATGGACATGGTCCAAGGGTTTTTCTGATGCAGTCCTGACAGAAGAATCCCGAAAGGTATTCACTGCTTCTGCCTTAGATTATCTGATACGTCATGATTTAGATGGACTGGATTTCGATTGGGAATATCCTGCTTATCCCGGCGACGATAACCCCTTTAGACCGGAAGACAAAGAGAATTTTGTTTTGATGCTCAAATCAGTGAGAGAGGCTTTGGACAGTCTTGGTTCAATCGACAAAACCCATTATTTGAGCACCATTGCCTCTGCAGGATTTAAGGAATACCTTGATGTCAATGACCTTGGTGAAGCACAGAAGTACCTTGACTTTATCAATATCATGTCTTATGATTTTATAGTCCAATCCTGGAGGGATACCACGGGTCACCATGCCAATTTGCATACCGTTGATCCAAATGGAAGGTCAGTAGAAAATGCCGTAAATGACCACGTGGCTGCCGGGGTTCCTATAGAAAAATTGGTGATGGGAATTCCTTTTTACGGCCGAAGCTGGTCTGAAGTCTCCCCTGAAAACAATGGACTTTTCCAGCTGGGGAAAGGGTCAAAGGGATATCCATACAGTGCTATTTCTGAATTGATGAAGGATTCCGCCTTTGTGCGTCATTGGGATGAAAATTCCAAAGCTTCTTATTTATGGAATGAAAAGGAAAAAATCTTTGTGACTTTTGAGGACCCAAAATCAATTTTCCAAAAAGCCGAATTTATTAAAAAACACAAAATAGGAGGGGCTATGTTTTGGGAATACAATGAAGATACCGATGATCATATTTTGTTGAATGCCTTGTTTGAAAGTCTGAAATAGCCTAAAAGTTCTCGATCTGGTGTATAAATAAACAAAATTCAGCATATTGCTATCTCGTTCGAAGGACTGGAAAGTAAGGAAATGGCAAAGAAAAAGACATCTATCAAAGATATTGCAAGGTCCTTGGGGATATCTATTACCACCGTATCATTCATACTGAACGGGAAAGCGAAAGAGAAAAGAATCAGTGAGGAATTGACATTGAAGGTGGAGGCGTATATCAAAGAGGTAGGTTACAAACCTAGCCATTTGGCTCAAAGTCTCCGCTTGGGAAAATCAAAAGTGATTGTCTTTATGGTGGAGGATATCTCCAACCAATTTTTTGCTTCCATAGCGAGGAAGATTGAAGAAAGAGCCTATAAAAACGGTTATAAAATTATCTATTGCAGTACCGACAATGATCCTGAGAAAGCCAAAGCACTGATAGACACCTTCAAAGTGAGAAGTGTGGATGGGTTTATCATTACACCTACTCCGGCACTTGAAAGCACTGTCGTGGAACTGATAGAGGAAGAATTCGCTGTTTTGCTTTTTGACCGATGGATACCATCCATTGATTGTAGCTATGTGGTGGTCGAAAATGAAATAAGTGCATTTGAGGCCACTACGCATTTGATTCAAAATGGCTGTAAGAATATAGGGTTTATCATTGTAGAATCCGATCAGATGCAAATGATTGACAGGCTTAAGGGATATGGAAATGCCGTCGAGAGTCACGGGTTGCAGAAAAACGTGTTCATGTTGCCCTTCCACACCATTTCAGAATCAGTTGCCATCAACAAAATCCAAGAATACATCCAAAATAACAATGACCTTGATGGTCTGTTTTTCGCCACCAATTACTTGGCCTTTGAGGGTCTGCAGGCACTTAATAACTTAAAGAAGCGTATTCCTGAGGACCTGTTGGTAGTTTCGTTTGATGACCATTATTTCTTCACACTTTTTCAACCCAATATTTCGGCGATCGAACAACCACTGGAATCAATCGCTGAGAAACTGATGGAGGGGATGCTGATGCTGCTTGAGGATGATGAGAAAAGCAAGCAGGATTTTAAAGTAGTTTTACCTAATATCCTTCATGTCAGGGAATCTTCAGATTTCAAAAAGTAAAGCCTTTCCATCGGCAGTAATTTGAAAGTATTTTTCTACTTTTGGTAAATCCTTTTAGCAAAATCCTGATGCTTATTTCGGAATGTTTAAAAGGTTTCTTGGATTTTCCCCTCAGTTGTAATTGGAAAAAGCACCTATGTCCAATAGATTTATATTATCTGCCGATATCGGTGGTTCCCATATTACTGCCGCAGCTTTTGTAGAAAAGTCGGATGGGTTTGCTATAAAGGCTATCTCAGGAAAAAACATTGATTCAAAACAATCCAAGGATTTAATCCTCCAACAATGGGTTTCAGTCTTTAGGGATTTGATCTCTGATTTCAGCCATTGCTGTATCGTCCTAGCCATGCCTGCCCCATTCGACTATGCCAATGGAATCTGTCAGATCCTCGATCAGGGTAAATTCATCCATCTTTTTGGCGTTGATCTTAAAATGGAATTGTCCGAAAGATTGGAAATTTCACATTCCCAAATTTACTTTGTCAATGATGCAAAGGCATTTTTGATGGGAGAATCTAAATTTGGAAAAGTTTCAGGTTATGAAAACATTTTGGGACTGACCTTGGGAACAGGTCTCGGCTCCTCTCAAAAACTGCAAGAGGAGATTTTTGACGCCGAACTATGGTCTTCTAAGTTCAAAGATGGGATTGCAGAGGATTATCTTGGCACTGCCTGGTTTATCGGCTGGTGCAGGGACAATCTTTTCTTGGAGGTTAAAGGAGTAAGGGAAATCACAGAAAATCTTGATTTGCTTCAAATGGCCTTGCCTGCGTTTGGTGCATTCTCCAAAAATCTTGCAGAATTTATTCTGATGAGATTTGAAGAAATGCCAATTGACGCCATCGTTTTAGGAGGGAATATCTCAAGGGCACACGAGTTTTTTTTGGAAGAAACAATTTCTATTCTGGTTGAAAACCAAATCAATGTACCCGTTTTTATCAGTGACTTTGGGGATAGAAGTGCACTTTATGGAGCGGCATCCCGGTTTTTTGGTCAAAAAGTGCTATTAGGATTGGACCAAGTATCTTAACTTGACACTTCGTTTCTTTTAACCACAACTCCATGAAGCCAATTTTATTGGTGACTTTCTTTTTGTCAATTCTTTTTACCTCGCTTTCTGTTTTTGGTCAGGAAGAATCCCAATTAATCATCATTGGCGGAGGAGCAAGCGGCACATCTGCCGGAATTCAGGTTACAAGAATAGGAGTCAAAACGGTTATTTTGGAAGAATCATCCTGGCTTGGAAGAATGAAAACGGCAGCAGGAGCTTTGGCAGGGATGGGTATCCTGGACCAATAGAGTTTGCAGTAGGTCCAAGTCGGAATGGTTCAGCAAAATCTTTTAGATAAAAATGCCTATCTAATACCATTTATAGATATTCCGACAGACCATCCGCATTTTGCGGCAGATCAAAAAATCGGTGTAACTGGAATTTTAAAGGTGTTTGGAGTTCCATATAAATGTTCAAATCAAACTTGGTTCTATCCTGAAAGGGAAATCTCAGAATTTGAATTGATCGATGGCATGAGACCTTTGTTTCCCCTCGCCAACTCTCTGTAAAATATAATTTCCTATTTTGTCTCCCTGCTTGACACCTTCTTCTATGGCATCCCGGAAATGGATACCGCCATAAAGCCTTGAAATGGCTGCTTCATCTGCTGCCTGAAAAAACGACTTGAAGGGTCTTTCGGACAATCCAAAATAAATTTCAGAGGTATCGACAAAATCAAAATTCTCACCAAAATAATTGGTCAGGATGATGGCACTAGTTTTTGAAATGACACTGTGGCCACTTGTATATTCAGGAAAAGGGGGAGTTTGCAATAATGGTCTCCAAGAAGGATGCAGGTATTTTTGGATTGCGGATTCGGGTCGGATTCTCTCGGAATCGTATTTTTCTTCCCAACAACTTACAAAGGCATCATGCAGTCCCATTGCCAAAAGTGCATGGATATAGATGGTTTCCCGCCAAGGTAATTTGGCTTTCTCCCCTGCAATTCCTGTAATTCCGATCCAATGGCCTCCAGGAGAAATCTTCTTGAGGCCAATCGCCATATGGCCTGAAAAAGTCACTTTGAAAGGATTACAATCCCAAAAATTCGCAATCAATTGCTGCTCTTCAGAAAGGGAGGAGGTTACTTGAAACACTTCATCCAACTGATTTTTGAACGGACTTCCTTCAGCCAAGTCAAACTTTGCCGGTGGTGCCGGTTTGTATGGTTTTAATTCTTTGAGGAAAAATGTCTTAATGGTACGCCATTCGGGCTCCACTGCGCCCATATATGCAGGAGGGGTAGGATACCAATGTCCTTCATTTTTCTTAGGACTATGCCTTGTCAGCGCACTCAACTGACGGTAACCGTCATTTTTGGCCATTTCCAAAATCTGCTCAGAGACTTTTTCCGCAAATGAAATATTGGCTTCAACACCCTTTTTCGAAATCCACTTTGACTTGGTAAATTGGGCAGTGAGGGCTTTTTGCTTTGCTTCAAGGAGCTTTCCCGAAGGCATGATTTTCTTCCCGACTTCCAGCATCGCATATACTGAAACAAATTCAGATGAAAAGGTTTCCCCTGTTTCTGAGATAAATTGAGGAGTTTCTAGATTGGATTTAGACAAGAGATTTTCACTCGCTATGATATTCGATGACTGATCCCAAGCAAGGTGTGCTGCCAAAGTAGCATAGGAATAAAACCTTGCTGCTGCAGGCGGGGAGGCTACATCTGTCACCATCACTTCTGTAATGTGAAACAAATTCTCAGCAAAAATTTTTGCCGGTGGCCCTCCGTTTTTCTGCGAAAAAACAGGTGTTGGGTTACCAGTCCAAACAAATACAAAGATGACCAATTGGATTAAAACACAACTTTTCTTCAAGTGATCCATTTCAATCATTTTTTTGGAAGTTGATAATGCCTTTGTTATTTATGCCGAAATATAAGAGATTTGGTTGGGAAGGCAGTTGAAGGATCGACTTAACATCTCCCAATATTGAAAATCCCGAATCGCTCTGAGGTATGTATTGAAAATTCCCTTTGCCATCTCCCCGGAAAAGTTGGCCCATATTGGCATCCATCATACCGAGTCTAAGCCTGGTGTAAGTTTGATTTCCGGCAAGTAAGATATCCTTATTCCCGTCACTGTCATAGTCAAAAACATGGATAGCATGGATCGGAGCAAACTGTGCTGCTATCGGCAAAACATGGGGAATGAATTTCATAGAATTGTTTTCAAAGTACATACTCTTCAGTTCATGGGCTTCCAATTTTGATGATTTTGCTATTTGTTCTGTGGTTAAAATCTGTTCAAGGGTGGCTGACGCATAACTTGCATAATCTGTAAACTTACTCCTAAAACCATAAACCTGATCCAGTAATTCGTCCCGGCTCGGGAAGGGATAAGGTTTTCCTTGCACATAATTGACCAAGATAGGGTCGGTCGAGCTATTGTCGTCAAAATCTCCAAAGTACAGTTTCAGTGGTTCGGCAACATTGGTTTTGAACTGCGAATTCAAACCAAAGTTACCTGCCACCAAATCTATATCCCCGTCGTTGTCAAAATCCCCGATTGCAAGACTCGACCACCAGCCTTTGGTTTCTTCCCCGACCCAGTCCTTTGTTACATCTTTAAAACTTTTTCCCCCTTCATTGAGGAAAACTGTGATTGGCATGTATTCTCCGACAATGATTAAATCTTGAAATCCATCCTTATTCAAATCCAAATTCACGGCATCGGTGACCATTCCTATTTTGCCTTCCGACGGAAGGAACTGACTTGAAAAATCAGAAAAATTACCACTGCCATCGTTGAGCAAAAGGTAGCTTTGGGGAGTTTGCGGATATTTTCCCGGTATGATTCTTCCGCCTACAAAGATGTCTGGATTTCCATCTTTGTTGAAATCTGCCACAGTTACTGATGAGGTGCTGACCAACATTTTTGGCAGAGAAGTCGCGCTGATATTCAGATTTCCAACGCCATCATTGAGGTATAACCTGTCCTGTAGGGATTCTTCATTGGAAAGGTAATCGTGGTAGCCGCCGCTGCCGATGTACAAATCAATGTGTCCATCACCATTGGCATCAAAAAAAACAGCGTCTGCATCCGTGAATTCACTTTCAGATTTGAAAGAATTGACGGTCTGCCATTTTCCGTTGGAAAATTGATATAATTTTCCGGCTGATCCTTTTGTTCCTCCTACAAAAACTTCTTCCATTCCGTCACCATTGATATCAGCGGCTGCCAAGACAGGACCGACATACGATGGCATTTCGAGTAAAAGTGGCTGGCGCTTGAAATCATTGAAACCATATTCCTCGTGAATAAATGGGATTTGACTTTCAGTTTGTTTGAAAAGTGGTTTTTGGGAACGTTTGGGGATTTCATAATCCCTCAAGGCACTTTCTGAGATGTCAGATATTTTATTGATTTCGGGATTTTTCAAAACCAATATATTCCCTTTTGGCCAGATCACCACTACTGAATCGATCTTGGATTTTTCTCCCAAACCAAAATGAAGCCGATTGGAAACAGAGGATTGGAATCCGCGGGTGGGCATTTGTTCCAGATATTGGCTTTGACCGGCGCCGTATATGGCTACTTTGGCACCAATTCCAAAAGTGTTTGGACTGTCACCTTTTAAGTTGATCTGAATCCAATTTTGAGTGTTTCCGCTATATTCTTTGTATTTATTTTCGTAGATGAAAGCAGGATGGTTTTGATTGTTTACCACGAGGTCAAGCTGTCCGTCATTATTGAGATCGGCATAAACAGATCCACTTGAGAAGTTGGGAGAATAGATTCCCCAATCTTTTGACCTGTCTTTAAAAACTAAATTCCCTCCGTTTTCAAAAATATAATTTGAAACAGGAGTGGAAGTCATGGTAGTGACAAGGTGAAGGGTATCGGGTTTCTCTCGAGCTATTGCGGCCTTGAAATAATAATCTCCTTTGTATTTCAGAAAATCCCGGTTGGTATAGTCCCTGTAATAACCGTTGCTGATAAAGAGGTCTTTAAAACCGGAATTGGTAGCGTCAAAAAACAAAGCCGACCAGCTCCAGTCGGTATTGAAAATACCGGCCAATTGACCTATTTCGCTAAATAAGCCGTTTCCTTGGTTGAGATGGAGCATGTTGCGCATGTTTTGGTGGTAAAAACCACGGTTTACCATCAAGGCATATTGTTCATAATTTTCTGGACCATAGAGCAGTTTTTGTCTCTTATTGTCTTCAGGAAGCATGTCCAAGGTAAAGATGTCCATCAATCCATCATTATTGACATCAGAGATATCAGAGCCCATCGAAAAGTGGGAAATGTGCTGTAACATGTCGGTCATACGGTCAGAAAAAGTACCGTCTCCGTTGTTGATGTAGAGATAGTCCGGCTCGATATAATCGTTGCTGACATATAAGTCAATCCATCCATCTCCATTGATATCAGAGGCTGCTACCCCAAGTCCAAATCCCAAAGCGGTCCCTTTGATTCCTGCTTCCTCGCTGATATCCTTGAACTTACCTCCATCATTCCTGTATAATTTATCTCCTGCAAACGGATGCCTGACTGCCCTTGCCTGATCAAACTCTATTTCATTGATGACCTCTATGTGGTGATTGAGTAAAAACATATCCAAATCCCCATCCTTGTCAAAATCAAAAAACAATGCTTGTGTGCTGTTGGAAGGGTCATCTAAGCCATAAGCCGCGGCTTCTTCTTTGAAAGTCTGATTTCCTTGGTTGATGTACAATTCATTTCTGCGGCTTTCGATATTTCCGTTTCCTGAATAGCAAACATAAATATCAAGCCATCCGTCAGCATTTATGTCCACCATCGAAACGCCGGTTGTCCAGGATTTTTTTCCTTTTACTCCTGCTGTTTTGGTGATGTCTTTGAATCTAAAATCACCCTGATTGAGGTAGAGGACATTATCTGTCATATTTCCGGTGAAAAAAATATCTTCCAGTCCGTCATTGTTAATATCCCCTACACTGACACCTCCGCCATTGTAAAAATATTCATAAGTAAGAATGTTGTTTTTTTGATCTTCCTTCAGCGTATTTGAGAAGGAAATTCCGGTTCTTTTTGGGGAAAGGAGTTCAAATGCACCGGATTTGTTTTTTTCTGTTCCTGAAAAGAAAAACAGCCCTGCCCCCGATATGACCAATAATACAAGTAACACTGATTTTGAAAACTTCTGAATCATACTACTTTCAACAATATTTTATGTCAACCTGAATTGCAACTGTAACCTGAATACCTCCACTTTAAACAAGAACGTCGTCAAAGATTTTTTCATTGATTACAGCAACGCCTCCCAATAGTCCCACTTCTTTACCGAGCTTATACAATGCCAATTCGGTGTTTTCCCTAGCTTTTGCCATGCTATAAATATTTAAAGCCTGTTGGATCGGGGTAATCAAATATTGTTTTGCTTCCGCTACCGAACCTCCAATGATGATCATTTCCGGATTGAGGAGCTGTATGAGAATCGATATCCCTCTTCCCAGATCAAGACCAACTTCTGAAAGGATGGTGATTGCCCTTTGGTCTCCTGCCAGTGCCGCGTCTACCACTAGGAAAGGTTCAATTTCATGGTTGTTTTCCCTTACCATTCGGGACAATATCGAATCGCTGTCTGTGGCAATTGCTTCTTTGGCCATCCGGACTATCGCAGTACCTGAGGCCACAGATTCCAGACATCCTTTTTTTCCGCAGACACAGGTAATATCACTTGATTCGAAAATAGGCGAGTGGCTAAATTCTCCGGCAAAACCTGAGGCACCTTGATAAATTTTTCCGTCGATGATTATTCCCAATCCAATACCCCATCCGATAAAAATCCCAAGGACGTTTTTGTGATTGTCTTTTTGACCAAATTTAAATTCCGCCAGAGTCATTGCCCTTGCATCGTTTTCTAAGAACACCCTTCTTTCCAATCTTGCTTCAAAATTTTCAACAAGGCTTTTCTTTCCGAATTTCAAATAGGTATGGTTGATGCCGTGGATAGAATCTATCAATCCCGGCATAGAAATCCCTATGGCAATGATTTTTTCTTCTGCGATTCCCGAATTACCCTTATGGCTCAATATAAAATCACATATTTGCTCAAAGGTTTCTTTTTCATTGTTCAAAGTGATTTTTATGGTCTCGGCCTCAGTAACGGCCTCATTTGAACTGTTATATATAGCCGCTCTGACGCGGAACTTATTGATGTCCACAGACAACACAAAGAACGCATCGCCGGCCAACTGGTATAAGTCAGGTTTTCTGCCGCCCTGAGACTCCGCTCTTCCGTTTTTTATCACTTCACCTGATGCCATCAAATCTCCCAATAGGGAATTGACAGTCGGCAATGAAATCCCCACTTCAGTACATATTTCCCCTGCAGTGTTGCTCCTTTTGGTATATAGGTTTTTGATCAATTTCAATTTGTTGGTATAACTTTTTGTTTCTACCACACCGAGAATTTTTTCCAGGTTTTTTTTAGGGTCTATTAGGTTCATTCTCCTTCTTTAAGAAAGCCAATTAAATGATTTTTTAGAGCATATCAAAAGGGCTTATTAAAAAAAATCAGTTATCAATGGTCAATCCTTGTAAAATACGCTGAAGATTAAGCGATTTAATGGGAAGGTTATAGAAGTTTTTGTTTTATATATCCAGATTTCCAAGTTCTCCATTCCTCTTGGTCTTTTTCAAATTAAAGGAAAACTTGCAGAAACCTCTTTCATAAGGAAGCAGAGATTGGGTTTTTGATTGTAGAAAACTTCCTTCCAAAAAAAATTAAATCTTGGCGCCAAAATTTTCACAGTAAAGCAGCGATAAATGGAATTTGGTTAAAAACGATTTTAATCACAAAAAGAGAGGCCCTTATGGAACCTCTCTTTTTGTGATTTAGTTGCCTCCTCTTCCTCCCCGGGATGATGAGGTTGACCTATTTCCCGAGTTTGGTCTAGATTCTTGGGTACTTCTTGGTTTTGGTTCACTTTGTGGGTTCACCGCTGGAGCACTTTGACGACTTGGGGCAACCTTTTTATATTCCTGCTGACTTCTTTGGGTGGGCTGTTGCCTCGGGGATTCAGCCTTCTTTTGTGAGTTTTCAATAATTCTTGAAATATTAGGCTTTTGGGACTGAGTTGCCTGACTGGATCTTGAATTTCCATTTGTTATTGCCGGAGAACTGTTCCTTGACCTTGATTCCGCGCTTGGCGCCTGTTCGGGTCTTGCTTGAATTCTCGGCTGGGCTTGTTCATAGGAACTGTTTCTGTTTTGTTCATTTCTAAAAGGAGTAACAGATTCATTTCGTCCCACATTGGAATTGCCTGGACTATTCCTGTTGATTTCCCCATTCCGTTCAACTTGTCTATCTGATTGATTAGACGGTTGGTTTTGGACGTTCCTTGTAGAAGATTGTCGAGACCGGTTTTCCATGATAGACTTTTCTTTATACTCTTCTGAAGTGAATGCCCTAGAAGGTCTTGGATTTTCATTTCCTGCCCTATTCTCCCTTACCTCAGGTCTGTAGACACTTATCCTATCCTTTTGAACGACTGATCTTCCAGGTTTCGCTGAATCGCTGACTTGGTACACAGGAACGACGGTTCTTGTTGACCTTTCAATGTCTCTTTTGGAAGGTCCTGAATAATAAGTGCTGTTGTTGTAGACATAAGTGTTGCTGATGACAGTCGTTCTTTGGTAGATTTGCGACACATAATAAGAAGGGGCACAATACCTAAAGAAATTTCTTGATCTGAATCTCCTTTGTGGAATGAAAACCCAATAATTGGAAGGGATGTTGAATCCAACGCTGACTTGAAGTCCGGGACCTAATGGTGCCCAACCATAATAACCTCCGCCTGTTCTCCAATTTACCCATGCAGGGCCCCATTCATAATCAGGAACCCATGCCCAACCATAGTAATCATTCCAAAACCAACGGCCATAGTGGAAAGTTGCCCATCCCCATTGGTAATTTGATACCCATGTATTTCCAAAATTTGTCATTTCCCAATACCCATTGGTGCCATATGGATGAAATCCCTGCTCCACAAAAGGAACCCAGACATAACCGTAAGTAGGGTCCATGACCCAATCCCCATAAGGACTCAATTCATTGTAAAATACCTGGAATGAAATGCCGTGATAAGGGCTTGCTTTGGATTCTTGACTGAATACCATTCCCAACGCAAACATGGTCAGGAAACTTAGCCGATAAATAGTTGACCTTTTCATATTTATTTGGTTTAATTTCTTGGTGGGTTTTACGGTAGTTTAAAGAATTAAGTTCTATAATATTGATATACTAAAAATAATATATTTTGAAAAATCGTTTTAGCAAATTATTATTTTATTATCGACAAATATCAAATACCGGAAAAAGTTAAAAATCAATTAAAAATGGTATTATAAAAAAGCCCGATAGTATTGCTATCGGACTTTATGATTATCCGTTTTTTTTGAGGAGGTCTATTTTTTTTGCTATTTCTTCAGCTTCTGCTGCCAACTTGTCTGAGAGTGTTCTATTGCTATGAGATATTTTATGGGCTTTCTCAAGCATTTCCTTATAACTGTCTTGGAGTTTTTCCAACTCTGTTTTTTTCTTGAATAGTCCAAACATGGTTTTTTATTTTTAAAACTCCCAGAACTTCAAAAGTGTTTTCCCAAATCAAAAATTGAACCTTGAATCAACAGTTTCCTGATTTTCTGGCACAATTTCATCTTCTTTATAGTTGATAATTTGTTCTAGCCTGCCACTGATGTTGTAATATTTCCAAGGTCCTTCTTTTTTGCCTTCTTTCATTTGGCCTTCTGAAGCTTTTTTGCCTGTTTCATGATAATAAATCCATAAACCATCCGGCTTGCCACTCGAATAATTACCTTCTGATTCTTTGGTGCCATCGATGTAATAGGTTATCCTGATTCCGTTGCCGTCTTTTAAGGATCCCTTTTCCAAGGTAACAGAACCGTCATATGAAAAATAATCTCCAATATTAATTAGCCTTCCATTGGTCCAAAACTCTTCTTGGGTAAGTTGCTTGTTGTCATAGAACAGCCCCCAGGTTCCGTCTTCAAATCCAAGGAAATAGCTTCCTACTGATTTCAATTGACCCCCATCATAATAATAGAACCACTGCCCGTTTTCCGAACCAAGAGTATATTCCCCCTCAGCGATCAAAATACCGATTTTGTTGAAATACTTCCAAAGACCTGTTTTCAGATCATTTTTGTACTCACCGATAGAATAAATTTTACCTTCCGGAAAATAGCTTTTCCAAAGTCCGTCCTTCCCCCCATTTACGTATTGGCCTTGAACGGAGACACTGCCGGTGGCGTGGTTTTCAATATATACACCGGTAGGTAAACCCAATTCATATGTTTTTCTTTTGGATAGTGCTTTGTTTGGGAAAAATTCCTCCCAAGTTCCGACCGGAATGTCGTTTTCATACATTTCTATCCTGGCGACCCTTTTATTCTCGTAGTAAAATTTCCATTCCCCTGTTTTATTGCCCAAAGCGTCATAAAACTTTTCAGATTCGATTGTCCTAGTCTCGGGAAAATAGGTTAGCCATTTGCCTGTTCTTCTTCCATTTTCAAACTCTCCGGTTTCTTCCACCATTCCACCAAATGCAAATCTGGTAAATTGTCCATGGGGGAGGTCGTTTTTATAATTGACCTGGAGCATGATTTCACCATCTTGTGAATACTCAATATGCGGTCCTTCTACCTTTCCGTTTTGGTAGGTCTGGATGACTGCCAAGTCCCCGGTATTATAGAATGTGACCCATTTTCCATGCCTATTTCCATTTGTAAACTGACCTTCAACTTTTACCTGTTTGGGATTAACAAATTCAGATTGTCCTTCTCTGCCATAAAATTCTCGGTATGGACCCACTTTGACACTGTCATTAAAAACCATTTCGAGTTTTAAGCTGCCGGTTCGGTCAAATTCTTTGTAGAAACCATTAAGCTGATTTCTCCTGTATTCTGCTTCAATGTGTTTGGTTGAATTGGGGTAAAAGCTCACTGTCAGCCCTTCTTTCAAACCTTGGCTAAAAGTAATGGTCTGTACCAGAGAGTTTGTTTTGGGATTTTGAAGTCTCCAAAGCCCTTCCATTCTTCCATCTCTCAAAACCCCTGTTCCTATTATCGAGGAGTCTGCATTGTAGAGAGAAACCAGAGTTTGATTGTCTTGGGCTATTGATCTGAGAGAAATAATAAAGAATAAAATTCCAAAAATATATTTCATATAAGTTGGCTTCTTGTTTTTGTTGAATAACGGTATCCCCACAAATGAAGTTCTAAATTAGCGCTAATTATGAAATAAGGAAAGTTTTAATAATGATTATCTAAGACAAACCTAATTTCTTTTTTTATTGCCTTGTATGTTTTGGTAAATTCTGAGTAAGGCTCAATCTGTTTAAAGAATTGGAAAAAGCCTGCTTTTCTTGTTTTAAAACCACCGGTAGCTACTCCCTTGGAAATGATTTGGCCATATGCCCAAGGGGAAGGATGGTTACAATCGCTATAAGTGGACAATAATCTCGATTTTGACTCAATATTTTTTTCGAAAGTCAGTCCTCCAAAATAAACAAAAATAAAAAGGCCATTTCCCCACCAATTTAAAACCCGGATATTAAATCCTGTTTGAGCGTCAAAATCCCTGACCAAATCCAAAACCTGATAGGGTGCATTTGCAAGGTTGTAACCTTTTGAGATTTTTGTTCCCTTAGAATTTTGATGGATTTCCTTTAATTCTTTTTGGGGGAATTCATTTGCAAGGCCATTAAAAAGACCTTCAATTAAATCTGACTGTTCCTTGATTTTTTGGAACAAGGTGTTGTTTTTGAGTAACTCCAGATCAAGAATCAAATCGGACATTTTCTTACCAGTACAGCAACGCCGAAGCCCATGTAAAACCACTTCCGAATGCAGCCAAGCATATAAGATCACCTTCTTTGAGCCTTCCTTGTTCAAAAGCCTCGCTCAGAGCAATCGGGATTGTTCCGGCAGTAGTATTGCCAAAATACATGATATTGTTAAAAACCTTTTCGTCAGGCAAGCCTAATTTGTGTTGGATATAATTGCTGATTCTGAGGTTGGCTTGGTGTGGTACTAGAAGGTCAATATCAGATTTTGTCTTGCCATTGGCATCCAAGGCTTCTTGGATTACTTCGGCAAACCTTACCACCGCATGTTTGAAAACAGCGTTTCCGTTCATCTTGAGAAAAAAGTCCCCCCTTTGTATCATTTCAGTCGATATCCTGACTTCCTGGCAACTACTGGGAGAGGAGCAATACAATTCTTCTGCATGATCGCCGTCAGCATGAAGGTGAGTGGAGAGTATCCCTGACTTTTCAGAGTCAGTCCTGCTTACTATGACTGCACCAGCCCCATCTGCAAAAATCACGGCACTTGACCTTCCTTCATCACTTTTGTCCAAAGCGGAGGACTGAATTTCTCCTCCGACTACAAGAATGTTTTTATACATTCCGGTTTTTATAAATTGGTCGGCAATCGATAATGCATATATAAATCCCGAACAGGCATTTCGGATGTCCAAAGCTCCGATCCCCTGCATGCCCAGTTCCCGCTGCAACAATACTCCTTCTCCGGGAAGAAAATAATCAGGTGTGATCGTAGCAAAAATGATAAAATCTATATCCTTATTTGACAGGCCGGCTCTTTCCAAAGCCATTTTTGAGGCGTTTACCGACATGCTGGCCAATGTATCCTTGCCTGGCGTAAACCACCTTCTTTCATGGATTCCGGTTCGCTCCACGATCCATGCGTCAGTTGTATCCATGATAGTGGATAGATATTCATTGGTGATGACTCTATCAGGAACATAATGTCCCACGCCGGTGATTTTGGATTTGTACATGGCTGTAAAAATATTTTGGGTTTGGTAGATATGCCCTTAATTGGTGAAAGCAAATATCCCACTTCCTTTGTTGAATACCAAAAAACAAAAATGAAACAAACTTACAATTGGCAATTCGTACATGAATGGAGAAAATCAGGGACTATTTCAGCCTTCCCTGACTTTTAAGTTTCCAATACCTGTATAGGCCTGCTACTGACATCCAGCTCGGATTTGCATATTCATAGGTTTGGATAATTTCTTTGGAACAGCCTTCCTTTAAAAATTGGGATTTTGAATATTCCATAAAAATGGGCACCACTTCTGATTGGTCAATATTTTTCTCAAAATAAGGTTTGATCCATGCAGCCCAATCATCCAAAATATAAGAAAGGGAATCCAAATGAAAATCCACCTCATCAATGATCCCGAAGTGTGTGAGATATAATTCCTTCGGTTTTTCGCTTTTGATGATGGCAAGGGACTTTTTCCAATTTTCAATATGGATGTCGGGAGGAGGACAGGGAGGCATCACGGGTCCGTTCCCGATTTTGACTCCTGCTACATCTCCGGTAAATATAATTTCCCCCATTTTCCACGCAATATGGTGGACAGCATGTCCGGGAGTATGGAGTGATTTGATTTTTGTAGTTCCAATTTCAAATTCTTGTTTGTCTTCTACACTGACCAACTGGTTGGAAGGAATGGGTTTCATCTTTCCCCAAAGCCCGTCCATGTCATCTCCATAAATTTGGGAGGCAGAATTCCAAAGCTTCTCAGGTGCAGCCAAATGTGGCACTCCAAAAGGATGGACATAAATTTTTGCCCCGGCTTCAGCAAGTTTCCAAGCTGCTCCTGCATGGTCAAAATGTATGTGAGTCAGCAATACATGTTTGATTTCATCAAGGGAATAGCCGCATTTAGAAACTCCGCGGCTGAGTTGGTCAAAAGTACTTGCCGGACCGGTTTCAATAAGAATAGGTCCATCAGATGTTTCGACCAAAAAGCTTGCTATTGCATCTTTTGTCTTTTGAAAATGCAGGTCAATAATTTTAATGTTTTCCATTATCCGAATAAAGTGTAATTCCCAAATTGATCCATGGGGGATGTTTTGCGGATTATTCCTGGACTGTCGTTCTGAACTTGGTTTACCAAAGGCGAAACAGTGTAGTTCAGCATGTCATCAGCTGAATATGTAGTCAACATCTTGAGCAGATTGGCTTCAGAACTGTATTTGTCAAGCCATTTTTTCTCATCATCTTTTGCTAGGATGACAGGCATCCTGTCATGAACTTCCGAAACAAGCCTGTTTGGTTCAGTTGTCAAAATCAAAAAGGTATGGTTGATTTCTCCTTTGTCGTTTTCATATTCTTCCCAGATACCCGCAAATGAAAAAGCTTCATCGTTGGCCAAAGTAAATCGATAGGGAACTTTGGTTTTCTTTCCCAATTTCTTCCATTCATAAAAACCGTCAGCAGGTACCAGGCATCTCCTTTTCTCAAAAGAAGATTTGAAAGAAATTTTCTCATTCACTGTTTCGGCTTTGGCATTGATGAATTTCTGCGATACGGGTTTGTTTTTGGCAAAATCCGGCGTGATGCCCCAATAAAAAAAAGAAAAACCTTTTGGGCTTTCCGAAGTGATGACGGGCACGAGTTGGGTAGGCGCGATATTGAACCGTGGCTTGAAATCGACCAACATCTCTGCCTGAAATCTTTCTTCCAATTCAATTTTACTTTTACTTAATGAATATCTGCCGCACATGGTAATGGTTTTTCTGAAAATTACTGATCTCCTGTGATAAATTCGAACGCCCTTTTTTCGGACCAATAAATATCGGCCTTCTTTCTCGGACTAAAGCCAACATGGCCACCATATTTTGGAAAATCCATCCAAACTTGCTCTAATTTTCTTCCAACAGAGATTGGAAAGCACTTGTCACTTAGAAAAGGGTCATTCTGTGCATTGAGAATCAGGGAAGGAACCTCAATGTTTTCCAGAAAATACAAAGATGAATTTTGCTCATAATAATCATGGGCATCTTTGAATCCATGAAGAGGTCCTGTATAATGGTCATCGAAATCCTGCAAGGTTTTGATTTTTCTCAAAATTCCAGTTGGGATTTCATCAGGAAATTTTATTGCTTTTTTGACCACTTTTTCTTTTAGTGTTTTCAAAAAGCGCTTTGAATACATGATATTTTCTCCGCTTGAAATTTTGATACAGGAAGATTCAAGGTGTAAAGGAACAGATATGGTCACTGCTTTTTGGATTTTTGGGCTCCTGTCTCTTTTTTCTCCGAGGTATTTCAAAGTGAGATTTCCGCCCAAACTGAATCCGATGAGGTTCACAGTATCATAATTTCGCGAAGCATGCCTGACTACTGAATCCAAGTCGTAGGTAGCACCCGAATGGTAAAAAATCGGCGTGTTGTTCATCTCTTCGCTGCATCCCCGAAAATTCCAATTCAAGACATCAAAGCCATTTGAAAAAAAATGTCTCGCCATCCCGGTCATGTAAGTACGGTGACTGTTCCCCTCAAGTCCGTGGCTGATGATGATAAGATTTTTGGAGTTATTCCTCAACCAATCCAAATCCAAAAAGTCGCCATCGGGAGTAACAAGCCTTTCTCTTTCAAAAGGTAAAGCAGGTGAATCACGGAATAAACTTGGAATTATGGTCTGTAAATGGCCATTGAAAAGCCATTTTGGATAAGCATATTCTGTCTTTTTGACAACAGGCATTTTAAAACAAATTCAGCTCTTTCGAAATTTTCAATCTTGAAAATACTACTATTATATTTGAATTAAGACATTTTAAGAACTATTTTTGGTCTCCTTAAATTTTGACTAGGATATAATCAACTTATGGCCGAGATAATACGAATGCCCAAAATGAGCGATACCATGGAAGAAGGGGTGATCGCAGCGTGGTTGAAAAAAGTGGGAGATGCAGTAAAACCTGGAGATATACTGGCAGAAGTGGAAACCGACAAGGCGACTATGGAGCTTGAATCTTATGAAGAAGGTATTTTGCTTTATATCGGTGTAGAAGAAAAAAGCGCTGTGGCTGTCAATGGAGTAATTGCCATCATTGGTGAAAAAGGTGAAAATATAGATGCATTGCTGAAAGACATCTCCGATGACGGAGGTTCTGAGACTAAAGCTGAAGATAAAAAAGAAGAAAAAACCGAAGATCCTCCTCAAGAAGAGAAAACGGCACCTAAAGAGGATAAAGAGATTCCTAAGGAGGAGAAAACAGCTTCACCGAAAGAAACCATAGACGCGTCCGGGATCAATGCGACAGTGTTGACCATGCCTAAGATGTCAGATACCATGACTGAAGGAACTATCGCATCTTGGCTGAAGAAAGTAGGAGATAACATCAAATCCGGCGATATCATCGCTGAAGTGGAGACAGACAAAGCCACTATGGAACTCGAATCCTATGATGACGGCATATTGCTTTATATAGGCGTGGAAGCTGGAGATTCTGTGGAAGTGGATGGTGTCATTGCCATTGTCGGTGAAAAGGGAGCAGATTTCGAAACTTTGCTTAAAGCCCACAAATCGAAATCCGGAAGCGCTGAAGCACCTGCGCCGGAGGAGAAAAAAGAAGAAAAGTCCGCTCCTTCGGAGGAAAAATCCCAAGAATCTAAACCTGCTGAATCCACCGCACCGGTTGCTGAAAAGACTTCAACAGAAAATGGCAGGGTAATCGCTTCGCCTTTAGCCAAGAAGATGGCATCAGACAAAGGAATAGACATTTCTTTGGTAAAGGGAAGTGGTGAAGGTGGAAGAATCATCAAGAGAGATGTGGAGACCTTTGATCCGGCTTCTGTAAAACCTGTCGCTGCTACACAAGGAGAATCAAAATCAGTCGCTGCTTCCGCACCGGCAATTGGGCAAGAATCTTTCAGAGAAGAGAAAGTCTCCCAAATGCGTAAAATAATTGCCAAAAGATTGGCTGAAAGTAAGTTTGGTGCTCCGCATTTTTACCTTACTATGGAGATAAACATGGACAAGTCCATAGTGGCAAGACAGAGTATGAACGAGATATCTCCGGTCAAAATATCCTTCAATGATTTTGTGATCAAAGCCTCAGCCATGGCATTGAAACAAAATCCAAAGGTGAATTCTTCATGGCTGGGAGACAAAATCAGGTACAATGACCACATTCATATTGGCATGGCTGTAGCGGTAGAAGAGGGCCTTTTGGTTCCGGTAATCCGTTTCGCGGATAGCAAGTCCTTGTCGCAGATTTCTACCGAAGCAAAATCGCTCGGAGGAAAAGCGAAAAACAAAGAACTGCAACCGAAGGATTGGGAGGGAAATACCTTTACCATTTCCAACTTGGGCATGTTCGGTATCGACGAATTCACCGCCATTATCAATCCGCCGGATGCCTGCATTCTTGCAGTTGGAGGAATTAAAGAAAGGGTGATCGTGAAAAACGGTCAAATGCAGATCGGCAATGTCATGAAAGTGACGCTATCCTGTGACCACAGGGTAGTGGATGGAGCGGTAGGTTCTTCCTTCTTACTTACTTTGAAAGGGCTGCTTGAAGATCCGGTCAGGATGTTGATCTAACAGAAAAAATTATTACTGTCAAAAAGTCCTGTTTTCGCAGGACTTTTTGCTTTTGTATGGTTATTGAATAAAGTTATTAGGTTAATGGTTATTTCAGTTTTGTCTCAAGTCTCATATTTCAAGTCTAAATTATAAATGGAAAAAATAAAATCAACCACCGTCGTCGCCATCAAGCACAACGGGGAAGTCGTCATCGGCGCAGATGGTCAGGCAACTTTAGGTAATACCGTTGCTAAAAGCACTGTGAATAAAATCAGAAAATTACAGGGAGGCAAAATTGTCGCTGGATTTGCGGGGTCTACTGCGGATGCCTTTACCCTGCTCGAAAAATTTGAAGAAAAAATGGGTGCCTATGGCAACAACATGAAAAGGGCTGCCGTCGAGCTTGCAAAAGAATGGCGGATGGACAGGATG
>JBBRFK010000024.1:0-24689 GCA_038224435.1 Cytophagales bacterium
AAAATAAGGCCTCTGATGTCTGCCTCGGCAGGTTTTCTGTCAACGATCTGTCCGTTTCCGCCACAGACATGACAGGTGCTGGCTGAGACCATTTGGCCCAGCATGGTATTTACTACTTTTTTGATCTGACCCGTACCCTGACAGGTAGAGCAGTTTTTGAAAGTAACCCCATCGGCTAGGACATGACGTTTTACTTTGATCTTCTTTTCAACCCCGTTGGCGATCTCTCTGAGGTTCATCTTTAATTTCACCCTGAGGTTGGTTCCTTTTTTCATCCTTCTTCCACCTCTTCCTCCGCCGAAGAAAGAATCAAATCCGCCTCCTCCAAAAATATCTCCAAATTGGGAAAAGATATCTTCCATGTTCATCCCACCACCGCTATAACCGCCGTTGCCACCTAGTCCCTGATGGCCAAACTGGTCATACCTTTGACGTTTTTCAGGATTACTCAAAACCTCATAGGCTTCAGCAGCTTCTTTGAATTTGTCTTCAGCTTCAGGGTTGTCGGGGTTTTTATCAGGATGGTATTGGATCGCCAGCTTTCGGTAAGCCTTTTTTATTTCCTCTGGAGTACCACTTTTTGTTACCCCTAATATTTCATAATAGTCTCTTTTTGCCATATTACTTACTTATGCTCCGATTACAACTTTGGCAAACCTGATGACTTTATCGCCAAGGGTATACCCGTTTTCTACCACGTCGATGACTTTCCCTTTCATTTCTTCATTGGGAGAAGCGATTTGGGTTATAGCCTCCTGCGTCTCAGGATCAAAGGGTTTTCCGGAAAGGTTTTCCATTGATTTAAGCCCCTTAAATTCCAGTATTTTCAATAATTTATGAAAAACCAGTTGGTTTCCCTCTCTCACTTTTGAGGCGTCTGTCTCCTTTTGGTGGGCTTTAAAAGCCCTTTCGAAGTCGTCCACTACTGGAAGTATTTCTGTCATCAAATCTTCAGATGCTGTTTTAAGGAGATCAAGCCTTTCTTTGGCTGTTCTCCTTCTGTAATTTTCAAATTCAGAGTAAAGCCTTAAATATTTATCCTTCAGTTCTGCTACTTCTTTGACCAGTTTATCTTCTTGGGAAGTATCGGTTTTTCCTGAATGTTCGGGATTTTCCTTTTGATCTTCATTTAAAACCTGTTCCTCTTGCATTCTATTTTCTTGGGATGTGGTTGGATCCTCGTTGAACATTTGTTTTTCCTCCATTTTCTATCTCAAAATTTGACTTTTTATTTTCTATCAATTTGTTTGCCAAGGGCTCAAAACTGACAACTTGGCATTTATTGGGTGGTGATGGCCTGCCAAAGCATATCCTTGAGTTTGTCGAGGTTATATCCAGAAACAGAGGATATGAAAACCGAGGCCAGGTCTTTTGGAACATCTTTTCTCATTTGCTCCATCAGTTCCTCATCCAGCATGTCCGCTTTCGTAATCGCCAACAACCTTTTCTTATCCAACAACTCAGGATTGTATTTTTGAAGTTCACCAATAAGTATTTTGTATTGGTTTATGATATTGTCCGAGTCGGCAGGAATCATAAACAATAAAATGGAATTGCGCTCAATATGTCTCAAAAACCTTAACCCGAGCCCTTTTCCTTCAGCAGCGCCTTCAATGATTCCGGGAATGTCTGCCATCACAAAGGACTTTTCATCCCGATACGGGATTACGCCGAGATTGGGGACCAATGTGGTAAAGGGATAATCGCCGATTTCAGGTCTTGCGGCAGAAATGCTGGAAAGTAAGGTTGATTTTCCTGCATTTGGAAATCCAACTAGCCCCACGTCTGCCAATAACTTGAGCTCCAGTATGATCCATTCTTCAATTCCTTCTTCGCCAGGCTGTGCATAATGTGGCGCTTGGTTGGTAGCAGTTTTGAAGTGGTCATTTCCTTGACCGCCTCTTCCCCCTCGTGTCAGAATCACTTCCTGGCCTTCTTCGGTTATTTCAAACCTGATATTAAAAGTCTCAACGTCTTTGGCAATGGTCCCCAATGGAACTTCGAGGACGACATCTTTTCCGTCTCTACCTGTTCTTCTGCCGCCTTCTCCCCCTTTTCCTTCTTCTGCGATGACGTGTTTTTTATATTTCAAATGGAGTAATGTCCAAACCTGCGTACTGCCTTTTAATATGATGTGTCCACCTCTGCCACCATCTCCACCATCAGGTCCACCTTTTGGTACATGCTTTTCTCTTCGAAAATGGACTGACCCTGCTCCCCCAGCTCCAGATCTGGAGCAGAATTTTACGTAATCAATAAAGTTGGAATCTGCCACTTTTTCTATGTGTTTAAAATAAAAACGGCTAAGCTTGAAGGCTTAGCCGGATAATCTTCCCTGCAAAGGTAAGAAATATTCAGTATTTAGTATTGGTCGATGACTTTTGTAATGTCAGCAAAAATGTCTTCGATGGTTCCTACTCCGTTAATTTTGGTAAATTTTTCCTGCTTTTCATAGTATTCAGCCACAGGGAGGGTTTCGTCAAGGTAAACCCTTATCCTAGTTTCAATTTTGGCTTCATCCTGGTCATCGGTTCTTCCAGAGGTTTTTCCTCTTTCTCTTATTCTTTCCTTTAGGATATCCTCAGCCACATCAAGTGCAATCATTCCTGAAATTTCAAGGTTGTTCTTTTCCATCAATTTATCCAAGGCTTCAGCTTGAGCAACAGTCCTCGGGAATCCATCGAAAATAAAGCCATTTGTACCGGGAGTATGGGCTATTTTGTAATCAACCATGCCAATTACTACTTCGTCGGGAACAAGCCTGCCTTCATCCATGTATTTTTGGGCAAGTTTCCCGAGGTCTGTTCCCTCACTAAGGTGCTTTCTGAATAAATCCCCTGTCGATAAATGCGTCAGCTTGTATTTTAAAATAATGTTTTCACTTTGGGTTCCTTTGCCTGCTCCCGGAGGGCCAAATAAGACAATATTGAGCATATTCTATTTTTATTAATATGTTTTTATTTATTTCAATTGATATAATTCCGGAAGGTTTCGTCCTAATCCATCAAAGTCCATTCCATATCCCACCACAAACTTATTTGGAATTTCGAAGCCTATATAATTTACATTGATTGGATGAATCAGGGCTTCAGGTTTTAACAAAAGCGTTGCAATAGCTATTCTTTTCGGGTTTTCCCTTTGGATCATCTCAAGAAGGTGCTTCATGCTCAATCCTGTATCAATGATATCCTCCACGATGATTACTGATCTTTCATTCAAATCAAAATCCAAGCCAAGGAGGTTCTTTACTGCCCCGGTAGAACTTGTTCCTGAATAGGAAGAAACTTTGACAAAGCTTACTTCAATAGGTATGGTGATAGATTTCGCCAAATCGGATAGAAATATAAATGACCCGTTGAGAACTCCAATCAAGATAGGGCATTCCTCTTTGAAGTCTTTCGATATTTCATTACCGATTTCTGTCACTCTCCGCTGAAGTGAATTGGCAGTAATATATGGAACAAACACTTTGTTTTTAATTGATATCATAGGATCAAATAAAAATGCCCTTTTTTCAAGGGCAGCGCAAATATAAAAAAAAAAGATTCCTCTTCATCTAATTAATTGGTAATCCTATAATCGCTTCATCAAATATTTGTAAAGGTCAATCATATTTTGAAGATCTGTCAATGAAACCTTTTCAAATGGTGTGTGGACATTATCCTCGGGTGCCCCGATAAAACACCAATCTATTGGATAGGGTGAAAGTTGGATTTCTCGGCCATCACTGCCACCGTTTCCTTCTACCTCTAGTTGATAGGGGATTCCACTTTCGTAAGCTAATTCCAATATTTCATCTAAAAATTTTTTTCTTGGAATGTATCTATCCCTCAATGAAATAGCAACCCCCTCATGATGTTGAACACCTTCTGTGATCCAGGTGATGTCTGATATCAAGGCAAATCTGATCGGAGCCACTTCTTGTATAAATCGAAGCAAAAACGGAACACTTCCTCCTCCATGCTCTTCATAAGTTGAAAATACTACCCAGCCATCCTCCAAATCTTCACATAACTTCAAGCAATTATAGACGCCAAGCCTGTTGTCTAAATAGGCCGCTTGGATAAATTTGTCGTCAATGATAATCGACTGTTCATAGGAAAGCAAGGTCCCCCTGTCAATTGATCTGGGAAAATCATGGAAAACCAAATCATCATTCAAAATTATTTTACACGAAATAAGGCCTAAGCTATCCTTCCCTACAAGTTTGGTCCCATCTTCAATTTCCGGACCTCCGATCGGGACAAGTTGGTTTTCGTACCGTGTCGAAAACCCTATGGTGTCAATATGTGCAAACACAGCACCTTTCGGATTTCCAAATTTAAGTAACAGACAATCATGTAATTTATCTCCAAAATATACCTCAGGCTGAACCTTCCAATCCCCTTTCCGTATGATAACATGATCAATTAGAAATTCAGTCATTGGTGTTTCATTTCCTGAAACACTGTTTATATTTAAAAGATCAAATAGTAATTTTGTCATAGTTTAATTTATTTCACATCAATCAAAATTGTAAATTGATTAAAAATCAAAAAGAATTTTGGTAGAGTTTTAAAATATTAACATACATTTGTGAATAGTTAAAAGTTTATAAATTTGCAGTCAAATCAATTAAACACCTAAAAATCTGAACAAAAAATTTTTTATTATGAAAAAAATATTACTATCTACAATTATGGCGGGCTGTTTAGCTTTAGGAGTTAACGCCCAAGACGACTTTAACAAGTGGTCTTTAGAACTCAATGGAGGTTTTAACAAGCCTATGGCCCCGTTGTCACCTGGATATTTCTCACCTACATTAAACCTTGGTCACGTTGACTTCGGCGTAAGGTACATGTTCAATGACAAATTTGGTGCAAAGTTGGATTATGGCTTAGGTTCATTCAGTGAATCTAGTAAAGACAATAATCCCGCATTTTCTACAAGCTACTATAGGCTAAACCTTCAAGGTATAGCTAACCTTGGTAGGATTATGAAATGGGAAACTTTCACAAGGAAGGTTAATTTGCTAGGACACTTAGGTGCAGGTATTGGTCAAGTGAAGCACGACGGTCCACCTATTACTTTTGACGATAATGTTTATAACATTATTGCAGGATTGACAGGTCAAGTTAAGTTAGGTGAAAGAGTTGCTCTAACAGGCGATGTAAGCACTATTCTTAATGGAAGGCAAACAGTAACCTTTGATGGAAATACCAATATTGGTCCTGCAGATCCAGGTTTTTATGGAACAAACGGGACTTGGTGGACTGGTACTTTAGGTTTGACTTTCTATCTTGGAAAAGCTGCTACCCATGCTGATTGGTATGTTGAAGCAGATAAATATGCAACCAAAGCTGAATTGGCTCAACAAATCGGAGAGATCAAGGACATGCTGAAAGATTCTGACGGTGACGGTATTCCTGATTACCTAGACAAAGAGCCTAATACTCCAGGAGGAGCGAGGGTAGATTCAAACGGTAGAACAATTGATTCTGATGGAGACGGTATTCCTGACCATTTGGACAAATGTCCATTTGCTCCAGGTCCTGCATCTAACAACGGCTGCCCGGTAGAGCAGGTGAAAGAAGAAATTGATTTCTTCAAAAGAGCAATCAATGAAAACTACGTCAATGTATATTATGCATTTGATTCAGCCAAACCACTTGGATTCTCTGCATCCGCTGTAAACTACGTGTCTAATTTCTTGAAAAGAAATCCAGGTGTTAAGTTAGAAGTTAAAGGTTTTGCAGACGAATTAGGTCCTGAGGATTACAATATGAAGTTATCAGAAAGAAGAGCTAAATCTGTCTATGACTTATTAATCGCCGCAGGAATCGACGCATCTAGACTTTCTCATAAGGGTTATGGAGAAGATACTAGCGTAGATAAAAACTCTGCTGACGCAAGACAACTGTCTAGAAGAGCAAGTTTCGAAGTGAAATAATATCAAACTTATAAAACCTAAAGCCCGACTCTAAGAGTCGGGCTTTTTTTTTGACTCTATTTAAAAACTTATTGCCTTTTGGGTATTTTTATATTTACGATATTTGAATGGATCTTAATTAAATTCTTTTGATATGTTTATTTTAGAAGACACAAACAGTATAGCAAACCATTTTCTTGCTGAGCTTAGAAATAAAACCCTTCAAAATGACCGCTTGAAATTCCGCAGAAACCTCGAGAGATTAGGTGAAGTTATGGCATATGAGGTTTCAAAAACCTTCGATTTTGAAGAAACATTGGTTTCAACTCCTTTGGGAATAAAAAATTCGAAGTTGATGGTGGAGCAGCCCATTTTGATCGCCGTACTCCGAGCGGCACTCCCTTTTTATCAGGGGTTTTTAAATTTTTTTGATCAGGCAGACACAGCATTTATAGGCGCATACAGAAAAGAGGAGAAGGAGGGGGAGGATCTGGGAATTGAAATTGAGTACTTGTATCAGGCAACTCCGGATATTAACAATAAAAATTTAATATTGATTGATCCAATGCTAGCAACAGGGAAGTCTGTTGTGAAGACAATTGAAAATTTGCTGTTAATTGGCAAGCCAAAAGAAATCCATATAGTAAGTGTTATTGCAGCTCCCGAAGGTATTGAGTTAATAAAAGATAGTATTAAAATTCCGCATAGGTTATGGCTTTGTTCATTGGATGAATTCCTTAATGACCAGTCTTACATAATTCCAGGTCTTGGGGATGCTGGTGATCTTTCTTTTGGAAATAAAATCTGAATAATAGATGATTTATTTAGTTTTATGTTTGGGCCTAATGATTCTCTTGGCCGGTGGAAAATTTTTAGTAGATGGTGCCTCATCTTTGGCGTTGAAATTTGGCTTGAGCCAAGGTCTCATCGGATTGACAATTGTGGCTTTTGGTACATCTGCTCCTGAGTTATTGGTCAGTATCAACGCTGCTTTGGACGGAAAAAGTGATATTTCGATAGGGAATGTAATCGGGTCTAATATTGCCAATATTTCATTGGTATTAGGAATAAGTGCAATTCTGTTTCCCATTAAGATCAATTCAAATATCTTAAAAGCAGAATACCTTGTAGTTTTGTTAAGCTCAATTATCTTTTATTTTTTTTCATTCAATGGTTTTGTATCGAGAATGGAAGGTTCTGTTTTGTTGGTTTTGATGGTTATGATAAATACCTATTTCTTTTTAAATGTAGATAAGGCCAATATTGATGAGATAGACGGGGATGAACTGATTTTGCCTTTGGCAACTTGGAAATCCATCCTTCTTTTATTAGCGGGTATTTTTGGATTATACTATGGTGCTGACTTATTTGTTGAGAGTGCCGTTGGGATTGCCACAGTTTTTGGTGTGAGTGAAAGAATTATTGGAATAACCGTGATTGCTGTGGGAACTAGCTTGCCTGAAATGGCTACATCAATAATCGCTGCTATTAATAAAAAAACCGATATTGCTATTGGGAATATCCTCGGTAGTAATATCATGAATATCCTTGCCATAATCGGAACTACGGCATTGATAAGTCCTATTGGTGTTTCTGATTTATTCCTTCAGCAAGATTTTTTATGGATGTTAGGATTGACGATTGTGCTGTTTCCAATTTTGAGATCAGGCCAAGAAGTTTCCCGGGTTGAAGGTATTTTCCTTTTTGTAGCCTATATCACCTATATTATCTTCATCATATGACAGGGTATGTTTTAAAATTGCTCGGCATATACTTTGCGTGTCTTTTTAAATTTATTTCAGGACCTGTTTTGGGTGCGGCAGCCGGATTTTCATTAATGGAAATCATCCTTGTATCAGTAGGGGGAATGATGACGACTGTCGTCACCCTGACTTATGTTGGAGATTGGTTCAAATCCTATTGGAACCTTACAATTTCCCCAAACAGGAAAAGATTTTCCCCAAAATCAAGGAAAATAGTCAGGGTCTGGCGAAAATTTGGACCATTTGGAGTGGCCGTTTTTACGCCCCTTTTTCTAACTCCTATCGGTGGTACTATTATTATGAATGCATTTAATGTGGAGAAAAAGAAAATTATCCTTTATATGTTTGGGAGTGCGCTTTTTTGGTCGATTGTTTTGGGAGGGTCTATAAATTGGATATTGAGCATACCTTTTTTTGGTACTTTACTCCGGTGAAGTTTCATCCGGTAGGATTTCTATATCCTGAATCAAAACTCTTTTTGAGATTTCTTGGCCAGTCAAGGTAGCAGCGAGCCCACCCATGGCTGTCTCTTTATACCTACTCTCCATACTTGATCCTATTTCCCCCATTGCCTCGATGCATTCATCGACCGGAATGACGGAACTTACGGATGCGATAGCGATCTGCGCTGAACTGAAGGCTATGGCTGCCGCACTTGCGTTTCTTACCACACAGGGAACTTCCACAAGTCCAGCAACCGGGTCACAAACAAGACCGAGCATGCATTGAATGGTGATTGCAACGGCAGTGAACACCTGGTCAATAGATCCTCCCAAACAATAAATAATCGCACCCGAAGCCATCGCAGCAGCCGATCCGGTTTCTGCCTGACAGCCTCCGACTGCACCTGCCAAGCTAGCTTTCTGCTCGATGATCAGTGCTATTCCTGCACCAACCAATAAACCTTCTAGAATTTTTTTGTCAGACAATCCATGTATTTCCTGTAAAGTGTATAATGTGCCTGGTAAAATCCCCGACGCGCCGGCAGTAGGAGCCGCAACTACCCTTCCCATGCATGAATTAACTTCTTTTGCCGCTAAGGCCCTTGATATCAGCCTCTGGAAATCAATAGATAAAACAGCTATTGGATGGTTGTATACTTTCTTTGCTCCATTGTTAATCATCCCTGACCTAGATGTCATTTCCTCGCTCAGTCCTGTTTCAACTGCTTCTTTCATCACATCATAGGCTCTTTGTAACCCAAGCCAAATATCTTCTTCTACACCGTTTTTTTGATAAATTTCATATTCCAATACAGCCTGATGTAGGCTTACCTGGCTTTTTTCACAATGTGATTTCCATCCAACAAAACTATCAAATAAGAATCTCATAAAGTATTTGGGTTATGGTCTTGCCAAATTTGGGCAAACTATCCCATAAAACAAAAAGCCCCTACCATTGAAAGGTAAGGGCTTCCCAATTTTGGTGGTAAATCTTATCTGATATTTGTTACGGTCACTTTAAAAATGATAGGTTCAAAGGGTCGTGCAATTTGGGTAAGATACCCCTTGTCAACCAAATCTTTTCTAATTGAAAAGGGAAAAACCTGCGCAGATAATCCAAAACCCAATCGGGACGGAACGATAGCCTCGAATTCCTGACCTTTCTTTAAACCTTTCAATGTCAGATTCAAAAACTTAGGATTCGATTCACTTCCTACTGTAGCCGAAAATGGTGTTGTTCCTGTTGATTGGGCAAATGGAGTCTCGGTATCAAGTTGAAGGAGCTTATATGTGAAGCTGACAAGGTCTCCATTCACTGTGACCTTGCTTCCTGCTTCGCCTTCTTTAGTGGTTTTTACATAAATACTGTCAGGAGTTTTGATGAATCCTTCCAGATTTTTTTCTGAAAGATATTTTAATATCGATTCCTCCTCTATTTCCTTGATTTCGTCATTGGTATAGGTTTCAGCATATTTTATTTTTACAACTAGATTGGCGTTTGGAAGTATCAATTGTTGGTAAGTGTACTCTTGGTATGCAAGGTAGGAAGGGACATAAAGGGTAAAGGTTTCCCCTGTTTTGGCGAGTCCTGAAGCAAAATTAATGACTCTTGGGATCAATCCTCCCTCTACATGTGGGTAGATTCTCGGACTCTTGGTTTCATCTGAATAGTCATCAATCAGTTGTCCGTCAATCGTCCTAATTTCATAATAAACACCAACATTGTCATTGTTTATGATTTGATTTCCGGTTTCATTTGTAATATTTTTTTTATAAAAATAACCCAATTGGGACTCAATGGCATCAATATTATTTCTTGAAATGTAATCTGCCAATAACCTGTCATCCCTTTCAATGGCATTCTGTAAATCCGACTCAACTTCTGGAAAACAACCTGCTATGCCAAATAGCAATCCAATTAATACAGGCAAGGTAATTTTTCTGATCATTTTATTCTTTTTTAGTTTTTAATTGAAAGTTCATTCTGAGATTTATTCCCCCCATGGAAAATTGCTGGTTGGTGAAGGTTTGATTCCCCAAAGGAAGTTTAAAAAATGGCTCGATGGAAAGAAATGTTCCGTTTTTTAGATTTTGTTCAAACCCCACACCAAAATTCAACATCCTTCCTGTATCAATACCACTATCCTGGGTACTGGGTTCTATGGTTTGGGTGAAGGTGTTCACCATTGGTAGGTTACTGGCTAAATTTGCTGTTGCCAGGTTTGCAGTGCTGAAGGTGGTGACATCTTGTTGGTTGAGATAGAACATATTAGAAAGTCCTGAAATTAAATAAATGTCCGATTCTTTTCTGTCAAACACTTTGTATTTCAAATTTATGGGGATATCCAGTTGCCCAAAACTCAACTCTCTGGTGGAGTTGATGACATTCCCAGTAAATGATGAGGCTTTTAAATTTGTGGCATCGAAGTTATTGGAAACATTTGCCATCAAGATATTTCCTCCAGAAGTCGGAGAAATATTTTGCCTGGCAAAAGCCAGACCTACATCAAGTTTCAGCTTTTTGGAAAATGAAAATTCTGACATCAAACCTGCTCCAAGATTCAAACTCTGGGTTGAATTGGAAATAGTCTGGGGTGCCACCATGACCCCGAGTTTCACCGGTTCTTTTCCAAAAGCTTCTTTTGGGATTTCATTTTCTTTCAACGCCAACTCATTTTCCCCCTTCCATTCCTGGATTTGAGCCATCGCTTCCTGTTGGGTCATTTGTTCCATTTCGGTTTTTGCAATCAAATCCGAATTGGTGTTAGGAGAGATTGGGATGACGGCTTTTTCCGGAGATTGATTTTCTGTCAAAACAGCTTTTTCCGAACTCTCAGGTATATAGGCAATATTTTTATTGGCTTTCTTTGAAATGAGGCTTTGTGATACCGATTTGGTTGATTCATTGGTAGAAACACTTTTTTGACCAATCGCCTCTGTCAAATTTCGGATGGCAGGCTGCGTTGGTTTAAGGGGTTGAGAAAGGGAATCCCCATCACTTGATTCACTATTTTCTATTTGTTCCGGCACATCTTCTTTGTTATTCGTGATCAGGTTTTGATCTTCAATGGTTATGTTTTGGGCTGGCGTGAGAATGGCATAAAGAGAAATTCCCAACAGAATTGCCGCAGCAATACCTGAAAACCACTTTAACCAAATCATTTTTGGTTTCTCTTCCTTCTTGAAATAGATTTTGGAAAATTTATCCCATTCAGAAGCATCATATTCCCCTTCCAATTCATTGAATGAGGATTTGATTTTATTTATAAGTTTTTTATCGAATTGCTCCCTCATTGTTGATTTGATTTAGCTGCAGGATTTTTTCTCGAAGTTTTTTCTTTGCTCTGGCCAGGTAGGTCCTTGATGTACTTGAAGGGATTCCCAACTGTTCACTGATTTCGTTGTGCGAATACCCTTCTATTTCGTACATGTTGAAGATAATCCTGAGTATTTCCGGAAGGTTCCTTAATATTCCAAGGATGTCTTCTGCAGAAAGTCTGTCGATCACATCCGCCTCTAGCGTTTCTGCATCCGCCTTTTCTATGTCCATTACGGCAGTGTGTTTGATGTTTTTCCGGTAATAATCAATCGATGTATTGATCAAAATCCGTCTCAGCCATCCTTTGAAGGAGTTTTGTGGGTTATATTGATCAAGCTTGTCAAAAGCTTTCATAAAGCTGTCATTGATGATTTCACAAGCTTCCTCCCTCGAATTGGAATACCTCAGCGCAACGCTCATGGCATACCCGTAAAATTGCTTATAAAGCATTTCTATGGATTTTCTGTCCCCATTTTTGGCTTCTTGGATGAGCTGTTTTTCCAAAGATTATTGCTTTTGGTAAGCCTTCTTTTTAAAGACGGCTCTTTTTTGATTAATGCGACATCAGGCAAAAAAATATCGGTTCTTTAATTCTATTCTTTTTTTTCCTTAATGCTCTTTTATACGAAAACCAGGATCATCCTGTTTTTTTGCCTGAGAGGCAAATGTAAATTTAATAATCAAAGAAAAATGGACAGGTTTGTTGAGAAAAGGAATTGTTTCCCATTTTCAAACCAAAACCAAGCAACAACTTTCTGATTGGATCCCGGTGTTATTTTTGGGGAAAAGAATTCTTTGATGCAGACTTTTTATCATTGCCTTAAACTCTTACTTTTATATTTGGTTAAAAATATACTTTGAAAGTCGCCGTTTAATTGTCAACCATTTTATGATGAGAAAAATCACCTTTACATCTGTTTTCCTTCTCTTTCTTTCAGCTTCTTTTTCTTTTGCCCAAAGAGAGGATGCGGGAAATTATGAATATGACAGAGAAATCCTTTTTGGAATCAATAAAAATACCAACGGGGGGTTGATTGGAGGGTTTGTTTTGAAAATGGGATTCAGGATCGATGAGACAAATTTCCAGTTTTTTGGTCTTGACCTTGTCAATGTCAAAAATCCAAAGGAAATCAGGTATAACACCGTATTGGGCAGTTCTTTTATTTTCGGAAAATCAAACTACCTCTATTCCATCAGACCCTATTATGGAAGGGAAATTATTGTATTCAAAAAAGCGCCACAGCAAGGTGTACAGGTATCTTTATTGGGAGCCATTGGCCCGACGATTGGCATCATCGCCCCTTATTATATTGAATATGCACCCAATAGACTGGAAACAGTCAGGGAGCAATATGATCCCGTAGTGCACCAAAGTAGGTTCAATATCCTGGGCCCAGGCAGGGTTTTTGAAGGAATTGGTGGATCCGAAATTGCTTTTGGGGGTAATGCCAAAGCAGCGGTACTTTTTGAATTCGGGGTATTCAAATCAAATGTGACAGGATTGGAACTTGGATACCAATTGGAAGGTTTTACCAAAGAAATCCAGTTGATGCCCACAGTTGAAAACCGTCAGGTATTTCAATCTGTCTATTTCACGTTTTTCTACGGCTTCAGGAAATAACCATTTGTTGGTATTAACCTTCCTTACAGCATAATTTTCCTTTTCTAATTCTTAGAATATGATCGAATTACCAATAATTTCCGCAGAGGCTACCAAAAGAAAAAAACCTGATTGGTTGAGAGTAAAACTTCCTATCGGAAAAGAATATGCCAAAGTAAGGAAACTTGTCGATGAACATAAGCTCCATACCATCTGCGAAAGCGGCAACTGTCCAAACATGGGCGAATGCTGGGGAGCGGGTACAGCTACCTTTATGATACTGGGAAATGTCTGTACCAGATCCTGCTCTTTCTGCGCTGTAGCCACAGGAAGGCCTCCTGAATATGATACCGACGAGCCAAGAAGGGTGGCTGAAGCCATCAGACTCATGGGAGTGAAGCATGCTGTGATCACATCGGTAAACAGGGACGAATTGAAAGACAAGGGATCCGAAATATGGTATCAGACGGTAGTTGAAACCAAGAGACTATCTCCCCAGACCACGATTGAAACGCTTATCCCGGATGTCAAGTCAAATTGGGAAGCCCTTTATAGAATGATCAGCGGAGGACAGGAAGTGGTATCGCATAACATGGAAACCGTCGAAAGCCTGTATAGAAGAGTGAGGCCACAGGCCAAATACAGCCGGTCTTTGGAGCAGATAAAATTGACCAAAGAATATGGCAAAAGGACCAAAACAGGCATCATGCTTGGCCTGGGCGAATCCAGAGATGAAGTTTGCAAAGCTTTGGATGACCTTGTCGCACATGGGTGTGACATTCTGACACTAGGCCAATACCTACAGCCTACCAAAATGCATATTGAAGTCGCCGAGTTCATCCATCCGGATTTGTTTGCCCATTATAAGGAAGAGGGATTACAAAGAGGTCTGAAGTACGTCGAATCAGGACCATTAGTAAGATCTTCTTACCATGCCGAAAGACATGTGAATGTATAAAACCCAAAAAGAGGATGAGGCCAAAGCCCATCCTCTTTTGATTTAAAGGAAATCTTTTTTATTTAAGATAGGCAGATAACATCCACACAATTTTTTCCTTTGCCGTGATATAATCACTCATCAAGGAAACCGTTCCCTCATCGCCTTGTTCTGTTGCCGCTTCCAAAGCTTCTCTTTCAAGGTTCAAAAGGGTGTTCAAGTTGTCCCTGACGATCTCTACCATGTTTTTGGAATCATGGATTTTCTTTGCCTCTTTGATTTCTGAGTTTTCAATGTACTCTTCGTAGGAGGAAAAAGGCCTTGCTCCCAAAGTCAATATTCTTTCGGCAGTTTCATCGACTCCAAGATTGGCTACATTATATAGCTCCTCAAACTTGGCATGCAATTCAAAAAAATTAGGGCCGGATACATTCCAGTGGAAATTTCTGAGGTTTTGATAATACACCTGATAATTTGCCAGAAGGACATTCAGTTTTTTCACCAAGACCTTACTTTCTTTTATTTCCAATCCAATATCGTTTGTGCTCATAATATTTATATTTATGGTTAGTTATATTCGATGATAAACAAAAATGAGGCCACAGAGGATTGATAAGTTATTTTGTCATATTGATAATATCTATGGCAAAATTGTGTTTTCTATAACATCACCTTTGACCAATTATAATTATACCCAATGAGGAATACACTTCAGGATATCGGGATTTTGGATTTTTACCAAAACAAAAACCGTATCAAATGGCTCATCTTTATCAGTTCTGTGGTGATCAGTTTTGGTTCTATTTATTATACCAATATTTTGGTGGAGGAACTGAAGGAAAGGGAAAAGCGCCAGATAGAACTCCTTGCAAGGGCATTGGAATATGCCTCCAATGCGTCCATTGATAGCGAAAACCTCAGCTTTATCACCCAGGAAATCATCCAGCAAAACAATTCGATCCCGGTCATAGTGGCAGATGCCAACGGTAATCCTGTGGACCATAAAAACATCAAGTTCAAACGAAACGCCGATCAAGAGGAAAAGGACAAGGTATTGAGGGCAGAACTTGTTCAAATGAAAGCCGAATACGAGCCAATATCCTCTGAAGATTCACTGATTTATTATAGGAATTCTGAACTGTTGACTTCACTCAAATATTATCCTTATGTACAGCTTTCAGTGATTTTGGTGTTTGGTGTCTTGGCTTTTGCCGTATTCAACCAGTCGAAAGTTGCAGAACAAAACCGTGTTTGGGCAGGCCTAACAAAAGAAACCGCACACCAACTTGGAACGCCCATAGCCTCCCTGATGGCTTGGATGGATTATCTTAGAAATTCTCCCATCTGGGAAGAAAACAAAGAAGTCATCCAGGAAATGGACAAGGACGTGATCAAATTAAGGATGGTCACTGAGCGGTTCAGTTCGATAGGAAGTAAACCCTCTATTCAAATTGAAAACGTGTTTTCGGTAGTGGATGAGGCGATCAATTACCTGAGACCAAGGATATCAACCAAAGTGGACATACAGGTCAACGGCTATGCCAATAACATTGAAGCCATGATAAACAAGCCGCTGTTTGAATGGGTGATTGAAAACATTGTCAAAAATGCGGTAGATGCCATGAAAGGACAGGGGAGTATCTCGATTGATATTGTCAAGGAAAGTGAAAAATTTGTATTTGTGGACATCACTGACAACGGTAAAGGAATGGACAAAGGCATGTTCAAAAAAGTCTTTAACCCCGGCTTCACGACAAGGAAAAGGGGATGGGGATTAGGACTAACCCTTGCCAAAAGAATCATCGAAGGCTATCATAAGGGGAAAGTGTTTGTCAAAAACTCCGAAGTGGGCGTCGGTACTACGTTTAGGATTATCCTGCATGGCAGCAAAGAGGGTATTCAGGGGTTCAAACAGGAAGATTTTTTGGGGCAAAAGGCCTGATTTGATGTGGGCGTCGCCGCTGCGGTTTTTTTCATAGCTCAACTTTTAAACTTTCTGCCCTTCCAACCTTGGAATTAAAAGCCTACCTTTGCAGGCTGAAAAATTACAGAATCAGGACTTTACATGAGTTTGACAAAGGAAATACAGAAGAGAAGGACATTTGCCATCATCGCTCACCCTGATGCGGGAAAGACCACTTTGACCGAAAAGCTGTTGCTTTTTGGTGGTGCGATCCAGACCGCAGGAGCTGTCAAATCCAACAAAATCGATACTGCTACCAAATCTGATTGGATGGAAATAGAGAAGCAGAGAGGTATCTCTGTGGCTACATCGGTGATGGGTTTTGAATACCAGGGTATCAAAATAAATTTGCTGGATACCCCCGGTCACCAGGATTTTGCCGAAGATACCTACCGAACACTTACCGCGGTCGATTCCGTCATCATGGTCATTGACTGTGTCAAAGGTGTCGAGATTCAGACCGAAAAACTCATGGAAGTCTGTAGGATGCGAAATACGCCTGTGATCTGTTTTATCAATAAACTTGATCGGGAGGGAAGAGATCCCTACGAGTTGTTGGATGAGGTTGAAGAAAAGCTGAATATTCAGGTAAGACCGCTTTCTTGGCCTATCGGAATGGGTAAAGGTTTCAAAGGAGTATATAACCTGTATGACAAAAAGCTCAACCTTTTTACCCCAAGCCAGAGGAAACTGACTGATTCAAGGGAAACAATCCAAAATCTTGACGATGATAAATTGGATGAATTGATTGGAGGAAACAATGCCAAGCAACTACGTGAGGATGTGGAGTTGATCGAAGGTGTCTATCCTGATTTTGATCCAAAGGAGTATTTGGAAGGGAAAGTTGCTCCGGTTTTTTTCGGATCTGCAGTTAATAACTTCGGAGTCAATGAAATGCTTGACACCTTTATCCGCATCGCCCCTTCCCCAAAAAGTAGGTTTACTGAAGAGAGGGAAGTGAAGCCCGATGAATCCAAATTTTCGGGATTTGTATTTAAAATCCATGCCAATATGGATCCGAACCATAGGAACAGGATTGCCTTCTTGAGGATATGTTCAGGGAAATTTGAAAGAAACAAGCCTTACAAGCATGTCAGAGGACTGAAACCACTTCGTTTTTCTAACGTGACCCAATTTATGGCGCAGGATAGAGAAATCGTCGACGAAGCTTTTCCGGGGGATATTGTTGGTTTATTTGATACAGGAAACCTTAAAATCGGCGATACCTTGACTGAAGGTGAAAATATGAACTTCAAAGGTATTCCAAGCTTCTCTCCTGAAATCTTCAAAGAAGTCATCAACAAAGACGCAATGAAGACCAAGCAATTGGAAAAAGGACTGAAACAGCTCATGGAAGAAGGGGTTGCCCAGTATTTTACTTACGAAATGGGAAACCGTAAAGTGGTAGGCACAGTCGGTCAGCTGCAGTTTGAGGTGATACAGTTTAGGCTAAAAAATGAATACAACGCTTCGGTTGAATTTTCACCGATGAATTTATACAAAGCCTGCTGGATCAGCAGCAAGGACAAGAAGCAGTTGGATGAATTTGTACGATCCAAAAGCAGGCATATTGCCTATGATAAGGATGGAAAACTTGTCTTTATGGCGGAGACCAAATCATGGCTGCAGATGGTCCAAGACAATTATCCGGAGATAGAATTCCATTTTACTTCCGAGTTCTAAAAAATATAATTCCCCTGAAACATGCAAAGACGCTAAGAATCAATTCCTTTGCGATTTTGCGTCTTTGCGGGATTTTTTATCTTAATAAATCTTTCGTTATGAAGAAGAAACCATTTTCAGTCGTCTATGAAGACAATCACCTTTTGATAGTCAATAAGGCTGCGGGTGTGTTGGTGCAAGGAGACAAGACCAAGGACAAGACCCTGACAGATTATTGTAGGGAGTACATTGCCAAGAAATACCACAAACCGGGCGATGTTTTTTTGCATCCTGTCCACCGTCTTGACAGGCCGGTAAGTGGATTAGTGGTATTTGCGAGGACTTCCAAAGGACTTGAGCGCATGATGGAGCTTTTTCGCAAGCGAGATATCCACAAGGTATATTGGGCGATTGTCAAAAACAGACCCAAGGAAGAAACCGGAAAATTGACCCATTATCTGGTAAAAGATGAGATCAAAAATGTCGTCACCGCCTATGAAATGGAAGTCGAAGGATCACAGAAAGCTGAACTCAATTATAAGACATTGGGCAAGTTGAATGACCATTGGCTGCTTGAAGTCCGTCCGGTATCAGGAAGGCCGCATCAGATCAGGGTTCAATTGGCTTCAATGAATTGCCCGATCAGGGGAGATTTGAAGTATGGATTCCATAAACCCAATCCGGATGCAAACATCAACCTTCATGCCTTCCATTTGATATTTGTCCATCCCATCAAAAAAGAAAAATTATACCTCAGGGCTGCTTTGCCCGAAGAAGCATTCTGGGAGCAATACCTTGAATTTGAACCTGTAAGGGGCAAAGAACAACATTTGGATAATAGTTTTAGCGGGTGACTTTTTGACTTGGCCAATTCTCTTTAAAAAAACCTGCACAGATGAAAAAGATTCTTTTTCTGTTTTCAATAATTATTCTCTTGGCATCCTGTTCTCCAAAGCAGGAACCCAAAACCATTTTCATCGTCCGCCATGCCGAAAAGCTATTGGTAGGGGATGACCCCGAGCTGAGTGTTGCCGGAACGGCTAGGTCCAAAAAGCTCGCTCAGATCCTTGACGGAAAGGATATCCAACATATCTTCAGCACCAATACCATCCGTACCAAATCCACCGCCATGCCTTTAGCAGCATCCAAAGGAATTGAGGTCGAAATGTATGATGCCAAAAATCAAGATGACCTGTTCAAAGAACTCCGTCAAAGGAAAGGAAATATCCTGGTCGTAGGCCACAGCAATACAATCAACCACGTTGCCAATTATTTTGTCGGTTCAGGTGAAAAATATCCTGAGCTTCAGGACATCGAGTATAATTTTATATTTGAAGTGGAACTGAGGGAAGACGGCAGTTCGGGGGTAGTGAGGAAGGTTTTTAGAGATTATTGATTTCCTTGATCTCAAAAACCTCGAAGGATAAGAAATTTTCGTTTTCATCGTACAAGTCTTTTCTTAGCAGATTAACTCCGTCTTGAGAGATGAAAATCATAGAAGGGTCATATTGTTTGGAAGAAAATCTTTTTTCTCCGATTTTTTTAAGATTTTGATCTAGGATAATCAATGAAAAATCCGGGAGTCTTTGACCATTCTGATAGTCATCCTCTGATGGCCTCAAATAGGCAATCCTGTAATAGTTTCCTTCAAATCGGTCATAAAGTAATCCAGCAAAGTCCGGAGTGGTCAAGCTATATTTGTCTTCCTCAATATCTTTTTCATTTGGATTTTTTGTTTTCCAATAATCCATATTTTCTTTAAAAGGCCGAATTTCCTTGAAAAATTTTGACCCGGAAAAAACTTGTTTTTTCTCATGTGTTCTCAAATCAATTTTGTAAAGAACCGGGTCAATTGGGAAATTGAATACCATATGTGAAAGATTAGAATTAACCGCAATTGCACATTCATATTTGAAATATCCTCCCCAGTAGGCTTTGTTGTATATTTCGGGAAGAGTCATTATATAGTTTTTATCTTTAGATTGAAGATCGATCCGAATGGCGATAGGATAATCGGAATAGTCAGATTTTCGGTTGTTTAATCCACAAGTAATGAATAAGTACTTTCCTAACTTTCCAATAGGACGTATAGTTGAAACCGATGGGACCGGAAGATTCATAGGATCTTCATAATTAGAAAGAAGAAATCTGGATACAATTTCTGAGCTTTTATTGATCTGAAATAGAACCCCTGTATTAATATTATAGACAAAAATGGAATCTGAAGAAACCAAAAAATGACCAGAAACCTGTCCAAGGTATCCCACACCATGTGGACCTTCTTCATTAAGTTGGATTTCTTGGGTTAGGTTTTGTTTTTTATAATCGAAAATCTTTATTGTTTGGTCTACATAGTTGAAAAAGCTGAATATTTCCTCATTATTGGTTTTTGAATACCCTAGGGAATTTGACCAATATTCTGAATTGCCACTCAAAGGGAAACGCTTAATTTCTTTAGTTTCCAAAACCTGCCTTTCTTTAAAAATCAAAGAATTTTCCTCCTGATAAAAAGGCTTAAAATTTGTCTTTTTTTCACAGCTCTGAAGAAAAAAAGCAAATAGAAATAGGGTAAGTAGAATTTTTTGGATCTTACCAAAAGAATTTTTGGATTGCATAAGTTAGAAATTAACAGATAGAGCGGCTAAAATTAATTAGCCGCTCTTTTGGAAAGAAATTAAAAATTAGGGCTGTGCATTAACAGTTCTTGCACAACCTGGGCCTTGGCCGAAAGTAAAGCACATATCCCCATTTCCAGAAGAAAGTGCCCGGCATGCACCCGTGTTGGAAGAAGCATTTGAGGAAACCACGCATGAGTATTGCGCTGCATGAGCCGAAATAATCAAGGAGTACAAGAGTAACGACATTGATAACTTTTTCATAATTCAAACATTTTAAAATAGATTACCACACTTTTAATCGCGACAGGCTATGGTTATACCTGAAAACAGTTTCTTTTGTGGACATCGAAAGTTTCGGAATGAACTTACAATATTTTTTTTTAGCAAGCTTTAGTTTGAATTTAACAATAAATTAATTTATGGATAGTAAAATAAGAACGAATACATGCTTACTTCTAGTTTGAGGAAAGAGTTGCTATGGTATGCAGATGATTCCTCTCCATGTAATTGTAATCATCTACTTTTTAAAGCCTCCCCATCATTTTACTTTCCCTCTTTTTTCTGCTACCTTGGAAAGAAAAATTTTTCATTATGCGCAGGTCAGTTAACCTCAGCAAAATCAGGGACAATCAGGAAAAGATTTGGGACATTGCCATTATTGGAGGAGGTTCTTCAGGTTTTGGAGTGGCCTTGGATGCGCTTTCAAGAGGGCTTACCGTGGCACTTTTGGAAAAATCAGATTTTGCCAAAGGCACTTCGAGCAGGAGTACCAAGTTGCTTCATGGCGGAGTGCGGTACCTCGCCCAAGGTGATATCCTTTTGGTATTGGAAGCATTGAAAGAAAGGGGTAGGTTGCTAGAAAATGCACCCCACCTTACCTACAACCAGCCGTTTATTATCCCGATTTATACTTGGTTTGACAGGATTCAATATTCCGTTGGACTGAAGCTTTATGACCTCATGGCCGGAAAATGGCGGTTGGGAAAATCAAAATTTATCAGCAAAAAAGAAACGGTCTCCCGCATGCCTCAGATCAAGCAAGATGGTCTGATGGGCGGTGTCGTGTACCATGACGGCCAATTTGATGATGCGCGGATGATCATCGCATTGGCTCAGACCTGTGATGAATTGGGAGGATGTGTAATTAATTACTCAAAGGTTGAGTCTCTCATTAAGGATGAAAATGGGAAAGTGAATGGGCTTGCTTTTATTGATCAATTGGATAACAGTCATTTAAAAATCAAAGCCAGGATGGTAGTCAATGCCACAGGGGTTTTTGCTGACAAAATCTTAAGGATGGATAATCCAGATGCAAGAAAGAGCATACAGCCGAGTCAAGGTATCCACCTGGTTTTTGACCAGTCTTTTTTAGGTGGCAAAGACGCTTTGATGATCCCGAAAACTTCCGACGGAAGGGTTTTGTTTGCTGTTCCATGGCATGGGAAGCTAGTCGTCGGAACCACAGATACCCTCAAAGACAAGCCACAGTTGGAACCTGAAGCTTTGGAAAAAGAAATCGATTTTGTGCTTGAAACGGCCCAAGCATACCTCATCAAAAAACCCACCAAAGCCGATGTGCTTTCTGTTTTTGCAGGATTGAGGCCACTCGCAGCACCAAAGGAGGTCGGAGCCAAAACCAAGGAAATTTCCCGTACACACAAAGTGATTCTTTCTGAATCCAAGTTGGTAACACTGACGGGAGGGAAATGGACGACATTCAGGAAGATGGGAGAGGATACGGTCAAATATTTTTCGAAAGTCACTGGTACTAAAATTGTCCCGAGTAAATCTGCTGGTCAGAAACTGCATGGATACACCCTAGAGCCCGATGAAAGCCACATGGCCATATATGGTTCGGATGCTTACTTGATTCGGATGATGCTCAAAGACCATCCCGAATGGAGGGAAGAGCTTCATCCAAATTATCCCTATACCATTGCAGAGGTGATCTGGATCATCCGAAACGAGATGGCTGTCAAATTGGAAGATGTGCTTTCAAGAAGATTCAGGATTCTTTTGCTTGATGCAAGGGCCGCAATTGGAATGGCTCCAAAAGTGGCCGAAATCATGGCCAAAGAACTTGGAATGGATCCGAATTGGATGGACAATGAATTGAAGGAATTTACAAAGACTGCCAATAAATACATCATAAAACCCTAAGCAATGACCCAAAATACCCAGTACATCATGTCTTTGGATCAAGGTACGACGAGTTCCCGGTCCATCATTTTTAACAAAAAGGGCGAGATAGTGAGCATAGCCCAAAGGCCCTTCAAACAACATTTCCCCAAATCAGGATGGGTGGAGCATGACCCTCTGGAGATTTGGTCAACCCAATCTTCCGTTTTGGCAGAGTCAATGGCTAAGGGCGGAATCAAGGCAAAAAACATTGCCGCTATCGGAATCACCAATCAGAGAGAAACGACTATCATATGGGATAGAAAAACCGGAAAGACGATCTATAACGCCATCGTATGGCAGGATAGGAGGACTTCTGCCTATGTTGATTCACTCAAAGCAGAAGGCAAAGAAGAGATGGTTTCCTCCAAAACAGGACTTGTGTTGGATGCCTATTTTTCAGCCACCAAAATCAAATGGTTGCTCGATAATGTGGAAGGAGCGAGGGAAAGGGCAGAAAATGGAGAATTGGCATTTGGTACGGTTGATACCTGGCTGGTTTGGAACCTGACCCAAAAGCAGGTTCATGTCACGGATGTTTCCAATGCCAGCAGGACCATGTTGTTCAATATATTCGAAAAGAAATGGGATAATGAATTGTTGGCCTTGTTTGATATTCCGCCTTCACTACTTCCCGAAGTGAAGTCTAGTTCGGAGGTTTACGGGCATACTTCAGAACATTTGTTTCCGGTAGCTATCCCCATTGCCGGGATAGCGGGAGATCAGCAGGCAGCTTTGTTTGGCCAACTCTGTACCAAACCTGGAATGGCGAAGACTACCTATGGCACCGGTTGCTTTCTGATGATGAATACTGGAGAAGAGCCTGTCAAATCCAAAAACAAACTTTTGACCACCATAGCTTGGGAAGTGAAGGGAAAAACCAATTATGCCTTAGAGGGTTCGGTATTTATCGGTGGAGCCGCCATCCAATGGCTCAGAGATGATATAGCGCTTTTTGGCCATGCCAAGGAAAGTGAGAATTTGGCTACAAGTCTCAAAGACAATGACGGCGTATATTTTGTACCGGCCATGGCCGGTCTCGGCGCTCCCCACTGGGACCAAAATGCAAGAGGTGCTTTTTTTGGAATCACCCGAGGAACCACCATTGCACACATGACAAGGGCAGCATTAGAAGCCATAGCCTATCAGGTCAGAGACGTATTGGATGCGATGCAAAAGGACAGCGGCGAACCGATCCAAGAACTCCGTGTGGACGGTGGAGCGACAGCAAACAATTTTCTGATGCAATTCCAGTCTGATATCCTTCAGACCAAAATCAAAAGACCCAAAATCATTGAGACCACTGCAATTGGTGCGGCATTTTTGGCAGGCTTGGCAGTAGGATTTTGGGAATCAGAGGAAGAATTGCAGTCCCTTTGGGAGTCTGACAAGGATTTTGAACCCAAAATGGAAGCAGAGAAAGTGGATTATTTCCTTCACTTTTGGCATAAAGCAGTAGAACGGTCAAAAAATTGGGTCGAATAAGATGGATGCACTACTGGCAGAATTTGTAGGTACTTCGCTTCTGATTGCCATGGGCTCAGGAGTCGTTGCCAATGTGGTTTTGAACAAAACCAAAGGGAATAACGGAGGCTGGATGGTCATCACCACAGCTTGGGCATTAGGGGTTTTTATTGGGGTGGTGGTAGCGGGTCCGCATAGTGGGGCACATCTGAATCCTGCGGTGAGTCTTGGTTTGGCCATAGCCGGGCTTTTCGATTGGGCGATGGTTCCGGGTTATATGGCCGCCCAGATTTTTGGAGCGATGTTTGGTTCGGGATTGGTTTATTTGATGTATAAAGACCATTTTGATGTGACAGAAGATCCAGCGGGTAAATTTGCACCATTTGGGACTTCTCCGGCCATCAGGAATTTGCCATCTAACCTTTTTTCAGAAATTTTAGGAACCTCTGTTTTGATTATTGTCATCCTTTATTCCACCAATCCTGTGATACAGTATTCTGATGGTGAGGAAATCCCAATAGGACTCGGGGCGCTAGGTGCGTTGCCGGTGGCTTTTTTGGTTTGGGTAATCGGATTATCGCTGGGCGGCACCACAGGCTACGCCATCAATCCCGCCAGAGATTTCGGGCCGAGACTGATGCATCAGTTAATGCCGATCAAAGGAAAAGGAGGAAGTGATTGGGCTTATTCTTGGGTGCCGATTTTGGGTCCATTTCTGGGTGCTGCTCTGGCTGCAGGGATTTTCCTTTTATTGGGGGAAGGGAATTTGGTTTGAAGCATCTGATTTCAAAAACAGCCCTGTCAGGTGTTGAAACATGACAGGGCTGTTTTTTT
>JBBRFK010000025.1:0-24216 GCA_038224435.1 Cytophagales bacterium
AATTCACCTCAACTCAACATTGATCTCATCCCCTTTGTGGATTTCGGAGGCGAGTTTGAAATAGAGTTGGCGGTTGTGGCGGTCGCTGATGAGGATGCTGTCTTCCACCCTTTGGGCATTTTCAAGGTCTTCGATGGTCAGGGTGTCTAGCCATTTGGAGGCGTTGATTTCAAAGATAATGGAGGGGTTGATCGTGCTGTCGGAGCTAAAGGAGAGCATGGGGGAATTGTCGCTGCTCATCTCCAAGTCGAATCTTGGCTTGGCGCCAAACAGTGAGATGGTCACAGGAATCAATTCACAGGCGCTGCTGTAATAGGATGCTGTGATGAAAACCGAGGGGCTTTCATCATGGTCGGAGAGGTAGATACCAAATCCGAGTTTGTGGTAATTGCCTTCGGGAATGTTGATAAAGAAATCATCAGTGTCATCAGATTTATTGAAATACACTTTTTTTATTTCATTGAATTCGATGTCGAGATTCTTTTTGAATTTGCTGGTTTCGTTCTCCCCGCCTACGTTAAGTTCCAGTTTTTTGATGCAAATAAATCCTTCATGGATGATGATTTTGGGTTTGTTTGGAGGAAAAACATCCATATTGCCTTCGTACTTGTCGGTAAGGACAAATGCAAGGCCTATAAAGCTTTCATCAAGCTGGTGCTGAAAATAATCATGGGCACGGTACTGTATAATGAGCATGGATCGAGAATTAGTAGAGGTTGCCTATTGTCAAAATTGCTTGTCGATAAGACTTACTCAATTGCCAACGATGGAAAAACATTATTCGCATAGAACTTCATGTTTAAAAGTCCAATTTTGGTGCCAAGAAATAATATTTGTACCACATTTAATAATGGGAACAGGCATTTGGCCAATTCTGTATCCGAATTTTTGAGAATAGGTTTTTCGGCAAATTTTTTTTCAATAAAGTTCTGAAAAATAATAGTTTACATAAATTTTTATAAAAATTCATTTAATGGTATGAAATGCATTATTGTTTTTTTCACTTTCATTTTACTCAGGACAAAGAAATTCACAAAAACCAGCAACAGGCAGCGAATATTTTTACTGTGGTGAAAATGTTTTTTTTGGGTTTGCAATTCCCGTTTGCCCGAGTAATTTTGTTACTCATGAGTAAATAAAGTACTCGGTTGGATGTCTAGATTGGGACTGAAGGGGCGAAGCTATGAGTAAGGTTAATTGGTTATTTGGTTAACTGTTGACCGACGTCACCCCGATACCGATAGCTGTATGGAAAAGAGTCTCAGTCTTTAGCTTGTAATTCTTATACGGGTTGTCTGCTGCCCTTTGTCAGGTTGTCGGAGTTGGTTATTTAGATAAATGGTTATTTAGTTAACTAAACCTGATAATCTTGGAGTTTTGTTCTAATTGTTGTACGGTTGTCGGAGTTGGTTATTTGGCTAAATGGTTATATGTTTAACTAACCCGGTAATCTTGTAGTTTTGTTCTAATTGTTGTCAGGTTGTCGAAGTTGGTTAATTGGTTAAATGGTTATTTGGTTAACTGAACCTGATAATCTTGGAGTATTGTTCTAATTGTTGTCAGGTTGTCAATTTGTCTGGCGACACCAAGAGGAGTGAAGAGTATCCCGGTTCTAGCTTCTTTGCTAAAACCTGCTTCTAAGAAAAACCTTGACCGGTTGTTCGAAAAAGTAAAAACCAAAGATGGCGGCGGTGTACAGAAGCAGCAGGTTGACATAGATTGAAAATCCTAGGGTAGCCAATGCCAACTGAAAGATCCCGATATGGATCAGGTAAAATACATAGCTGCTTTCTCCCAATATCCGGAACAGCTTGGAAGAAAGTAGTTTTTTGAGCCAAGTCTCCTCCTGAATCAATCCCCAAAAAAGTGGAACGATCCCAAAAAGGGGCAAAGCAAAGTTGTTGATCACAATTCCTAATGGAAAATTATCGCCTGTCTTACCCTCTTTTCCGATCAAGGCCAAAGCCATCAGAGAAAGGAAGATGCACACAGCTCCAAAAATGGTCATATGTTTGGGTTTGAAGCTGTGATAGAGGTGGTAAGCCAATCCCATTCCGAGCAGAAATTCAAAGCACCTTCCAAAAAATGTAAAATTGAACAGGAACTGTAGATCGCCCATGAATCCGAAAGGAAACAGGTCATGGAACAAATATCGGATCAACAAGCCCAAACACACCAATACAACAGGCAAGACGAGAATTGGCCACCTGAGTTTTCTCCAAGAAACTGCCAAAAGCGGAGCCAACAAATAGAAAGTTTCCTCGACGGTCAGGGTCCAAGCCTGTGCAATCCCCGTAAACAGGTAGTCGGAAAAATATCCTTTTAGAAGGAGGAGGTTGACCAACAGTGTCAGGGATTCTCTTTCTCCAAAACCATTGAAATACACCGCCTGAATCAAGAAAGTCAGCAGGGTCAGAAAAAGAAAAACCGGATAGATTTTCGTAAACCTGTTCCAAAAGTAAACCGAAAGGGGAACTGTCCGATTCAGAAAATACTTGTGGGTGATGATAAAACCACTTAAGACAAAAAACAGGGTAACTCCGATGTGGAATTCCGCAAAAAACCTGAACCCAAGAGTCCCGGGATTTGAAAATGGGTTGAAATGATGGAAATAAACCATCAGTACAGCGATCGCCCGGATGCCTGTCAAGGCAGGAAAATAAGAGGAGATGGAGGGGTTCAAGGCTGTAAAGGTAATATTTGAAAATGGAGAATTTTGAATTCAGAATTTCTTCCCGCAAAAATCATATGCTTTCTGTGTTTTTGTCGAAAAGTTAACGAATGGTGGGGGAGGGTATAACGTATGGTTAGGAGAAGGTCAGGGGAAGTATACCGGAACATACCCAAAAACTGCCTTTTTTCTCGAAATAAATATGATTATTTTTAAAAAAATATAACTTTTTGAAATCACAAAAAATCAGATTTTCATAGAAATCTCCTCTCATTTTGAAGACATTGATTAATTTTTATTCCCATATAAAAGCGTATTATTATCCTGCTTCAAGGCATGCATACTATAAGGAAAATAACCGTCGGATTGGTTTGTTATTTACAATTCTTCTTCTTCTGATCAGAGCAAAATATAACAATGACAATGCCATCAAAGTCCGGTTGTTTGGGTTTAAGGTCAGTGCAAATTGCCCGCAAACATTGTTGCAGTTAGTCAAAGAGATTTTTTTGGAGCAGGTGTATCTGTTCCATTCGGACAATCCGGCACCCCGGATTATCGATTGGGGAGCCAATATGGGGATCAGTGTATTGTATTTTAAATCATTGTTTCCCGAAGCCCATATCATCGCCATCGAACCCAATCCAAATGCGTTTGGCTATCTGGAGAAGAACATCGCCCAGAATTCCTTGTCCCATGTCGAGTCAGTAGAAGCCTGCCTTTCTGATGGTCTTGGGATGGAGAAGTTTTACTTAGCCCAAACTGGAAGTATCATCAACGGCTCAATTTATCCTGAATCAGAAAAATCCTATATGAAGGAAGTGGCTTCAGTGCGTTTGTCGGATTATTTGGAAGAAGGGGAATTTGACTTGGTCAAGATAGATGTGGAGGGTGCTGAAAGACAGGTTTTAAGGGATTTGAAGCAGAGCGGATTGATGAAAAAGTCCCGTCAATATCTCCTAGAATACCATAATTTCCCGGGACTTGAGGACATCCAACAAGAGCTGCTTGAAACTTTTGAGCAAAATGGTTTCCAATCCATGAATCAAGGTGAAGTATTGTCAGGGCAGGGAAATGTATTGATGCATTTTAGCCGGGCAAAAAATATTTATTCTTCATCTAAGTTAGATCAATAAAATTGGTTTGGATTTCTCTAAACTAAATTTCCATAATATTTAATCACCCTTCATTAACCTTCAATCCAATTTGATACCTGTAACCAAACCTTTTCTGCCTCCCAAAGGCGAATACAACCAATACCTGGATGGTATATGGGAAAGAAACTGGCTGACCAACAACGGCCCTTTGGTGAATGAACTTGAGATGAAGCTCAAAAGCCATCTAGATGTCAATCATTTTTTGTATACCTGTAACGGTACCATTGCCATTCAGATCGCGATCAAAGCCCTTGACCTGACAGGGGAGATTATCACCACCCCGTTTTCTTATGTGGCTACTACAAGCAGTATTGTGTGGGAAGGGAGTACCCCTGTGTTTGTCGATATTGATCCAAAGACGCTGAATATCGATCCAACTAAAATTGAAGAGGCCATCACCCCACAGACATCCGCTATTTTAGCAACTCACGTGTACGGTGTGCCTTGCGATGTGGAGGCTATAGAAAAGATTGCTGAGAAGCATCAACTGAAAGTGATTTATGATGGGGCGCATGCTTTCGGTGTAAAGATCAATGGCCGCTCTATTTTTGAATACGGAGACATCAGTACCTGTAGCTTTCATGCCACCAAGGTTTTCCATAGCATCGAAGGCGGGGGTGTATTTACCAAAGACCCTGAAGTCTTGAAAAAGATGTCTTACCTGAGAAACTTTGGACACGACGGTTTTTTGAAATTCAATGGGGTTGGCATTAACGGGAAAAATTCTGAATTCCACGCTGCCATGGGTTTGGTCAATATGAACTACCTCGCTGAAATTATCGCTGCACGCAAATTTCAGTTTCATCTTTATATAGACCTATTGAAAGGCCTGAGGGTAAAGTTTCTGGAGATTTCCGGCATTGAATCCTACAATTACGCTTATTTCCCTATTATTTTTGAAAATGAGACACAGCTAGAAAAAAGCATGTCTCTGCTGTCTGACAATGAGATCGGATCAAGGAGGTATTTCTTTCCGGGACTCAACCATTTGGATTATACCTCAGGTGAAACACCCGTATCGGACAGCATCAGCAGCCGTGTGCTTTGTCTTCCCTTGTATCATGGACTCAGCAAGGAGGAACAAAAAATGATTGCCAGGATTTTGCTCCGTGTCCAAAACAACTAACGAATGGTAGTAGCAGGTGCAAGTGGACATGCTTTGGAATGTTTTGATATCCTTGCCAAAGAACCTCTTCCGGCATTGCTGGAATTTTTTGATGACTTGACCAAAGAAATTCTGGTCCTGGACAAGTATCCTATTATCAGCCAACAGTCCCAAATTGAAATTCATTTTGCACAAGACCCAAGGTTTATCCTTGCTGTTGGCAATCCAAAATTGAGGTTGATGTTTTATGAGATGTTCACGAGTTACGGGGGACAAATGGTCAACTTGTTTGGATCCAACAATACTGTCAGTGAATTTGCGGATTATTCATCAGCTGATATACTCAACAACTGTTTTATTAGTTCGAAAGCTGTCATCGGCAAAGGCACTATGATCAATACCGGGGCGCAGGTTCACCATGAAGTTATTGTCGGGGAATTCTGTGAAATCAGCCCAAGGGCAGTCCTACTCGGAGCTTCGCAGATTGGAAACCAAACCAGGATTGGGGCCAATGCTACTGTCCTTCCCAAAGTCAAAATCGGAAACCATGCCATCATTGGGGCAGGATCGGTTATTACCAAAGATGTCCCGGACCATGTCACTGTGGTTGGGGTGCCGGGAAGGGTTATTAAAGAACTTTAAATCAGTGAAAAACAATAATTACTTCTTATTTAGGGAATAAGGAGATGTTTTTTGATTCAGGTAAAGTCTAAGATTTATAAACCTATCTTTCAAATCATAAAATTTTAAATGAAGATTTTAAAAAAAATTTTAAGAAGCGTCAAAATTGTAATTTTTTCAGGAACTAACTATAAATGTCCTTTTTGCGGACATCAATCAAGACGGCTAGGTAAATTTGGCTACAATAACTCTGTAATCTTGGAAAAACAAATAATTGGAGCGGGATTAAGGAGGTCAAGATGCTATAAATGCAATTCATCAGATAGGGAAAGATTGATTTTTGCTTTTCTGGAAAAAGAATTGGATTTTTTTAGATCAAAAAAAGATTCAAAAATTTTACATGTATCTCCCGAGTCCCATTTGTCAGAATACATAAGAAAAAAGGAATTTTCAGAATATGTTGGTGGGGATTTATTTACAGATGGTTACTATTATCCTGAATTTGTACAAAATATGGACATCACAAAAATCCCTTTTTCTGATAATTATTTTGATTTGATTATTTGCAACCATGTTTTGGAACATATTCCAAATGACCAACAAGCAATGAGTGAATTGTACAGAGTTTTAAAACCAAATGGCCTTGCGATATTGCAGGTTCCTATTTCTCTTGTTTTGGCTAATACTTTTGAAGATTTTTCAATTACAAAACCCGAACATAGAGCCGAAATATTCGGTCAGTATGACCATGTCAGGATATATGGTCAGGATTATCAAAAAAAATTAATACAGGCGGGATTTCAAGTAAATGTCAAAAATATTTCCAACCAGTATCCTGAGATGGGATTGAATGAAAAGGAACTTCTGTATACAGGGACCAAAAAATGAATAAATCTATCATTCAACCCACAAAAAGTTGGCAGTTTATTGATTTCAAAGAATTGTGTAGTTCCTAGGATTTACTTTATTCCTTAACTAGAAAGTGAATTAAGATATGGGAGGCTCAATTTGTGATTAAATCACAAAAAAAACGTAAAAAATTAACTTCAATAAATAATTCCGAATGCTAGATGGGCTTGAATCTTTACCATATTCAATTTAGAAAGACATTGTATTTTATTAACAATAAAAAAAAAGGGTGAAATTTTAACAAATAAATGAAATTTCAACATTTTCTCTTCTCCCGGTTTAATGTTCAATACTTTGAAATGGTACCGAACAAATTGGGATTGGATCCAAATTTCTGGCTTGAAAACCGAATCCAACTTTTCTTTAATTTTTGCTATCCCAGTGTAAAAAGTCAGTTAAATAAAAATTTTAAATGGATAATTTATTTCGATAGCCGGACTCCCAAAAAGTATTTAGATTTCATCTCTGAAAATGACAGTTCTGAAATTATCATATTTCAATTTACCGAGGAATGGCAAAAACTTGATGGAGAGATTTGTGAATACCTTACAAAAAATAAGAATAGTTCGGAATTTTTGGTTTCCACACGAATGGATACGGATGATGCAATTTCAGAGCATTTTATTGAAACAATCCAAAAAGAAGTAAAGAGTCTTGAATTCGAACAAATTTTAGCAATCAACCCTGTAAAAGGGATAATTTTAGATACTAAATCAGGTATTTATTATTCCAAAAAAATGCTCAGCAATCCCTTTATTTCTTTGATCCAAAGGTATTCCGAAATTGAATTTTCAATTTTTGGTATTGAGCATCAGAACATTTCCATGAATATTATAACTAAAAATATTGAAAAAGAAAAAATGTGGTTACAGGTTGTCCACGGAGGGAATTTGATTAACAAACCATCTGGCTTCCCATATTTATCAAGCCAGCATTTAGTATTCCACATAAATGAGAAAAGCATCTATAGGTCAGGACTTAAAATTCTTTTTTTAGCTTATTTGAAATATGTGGCAGTAAGATTTAAAAATTTGAGAGTCAAAATAAAACGAATTACAAATAAGTAATGACTAAGATTTCCATAATAGAGGCATCCAAAGGTTGGCAGTTTATTGATTTCAAAGAATTGTGGAGGTACAAAGACCTCCTCTATTTCCTAACTGTACGAGGGATAAAAGCCCGGTATGCCCAATCTGTTTTGGGTGTAGGTTGGGCGATTATCCAACCCCTCTTTACCACATTGGTATTTACTGTGGTTTTTGGTGGATTGGCCAAGGTCGACTCCGATGGGATGCCTTATGTGCTTTTTTCTTATCTCGCCCTGTGGCCATGGAATTATTTTTCAGGGACTTTAAATGAATCGGCCAATAGCCTGATTGCCAATTCCGGCATGATTACCAAGGTGTATTTTCCGAGGTTGATTCTGCCGCTTTCTGCTATTTTCTCCAAATTGCTTGATTTCCTGATTTCTTTTGTCGTGCTGTTGGGGATTTTGGTTTATTACAAAGTCATGCCTGGTTTTGGGATTGTGATTTTGCCATTGTTGCTTGTGCAACTCATCATGACTTCATTGGGCATCGGCATGATATTATCAGCGATGGCTGTTCAGTACCGGGATGTCAAGTATGCGCTTGGTTTTATTGTGCAGCTGCTCCTATATGTCGCTCCTGTTGTGTACAGTACCACGGCCGTTCCTGCGGAATGGCAATTCCTCTATTCTCTTAATCCTATGGTGGGCGTGATAGAAGGTATCAGGGCAGCTTTCTTAAGTAGAGAAATCCCTTGGGAGTGGATTTGGCCTGGGTCAATTATTGCATGCGGACTTTTTGTTTTTGGCTTGTTTTATTTCAGGAAAATGGAAAAGGTGTTTGCGGATGTAGCTTAGGGAGAGGCTAGATGTAAGACATGAGATACAAGATGGGGCGGTTGAAGGCAAAAAGTAGATGGTGGGAGGTGGAGGGGAGATTAGATACAAGATGCGAGATGAGGCAGTGGGATGTAAATTAGCCACAAGATTCAAGACACAAGAATGGTCTGGGAGAAAAGTTTGAGATTTCTAGTATAGGTAAGAGGTGAAAAGTGAGTAGATTAGGGATGGGAGTTTTTTATGAAATTGATTAATTTGGATGGCAATATGATTGCTGACAAAAAAAGAAAGAAATAGAGTAATGGAAAAACTGGTTATAGAAGTTCCGAATGAAAAAATTCAAATGGTGAAAGACCTACTTAAAGCCATCGGGGTAGCGTACAGGAGCGATCCAAAAGAGAGAATCAATAAAGATGCATTGACAAAAGTATCTGTTTGGACAAAAAAAGATACCGATGCCATTGAAGAGGTAAGTAAATCTATGCAAAGTCTGTCCATTAGAGAATGGTAGTAGATTTAGGCATTTTTATAGACCATCTAAGGGCAAAAGAAAACCGAAACAGTACTTTATGGAATTTTTGAAAGGGAAGACCTTTACCTGTCTTCGGTCACTTTTTATGAATTGATGGAGGGAGCCAACTTCCCAAATAACGAGAAGATATTTTTTGACCACCTCAAATTTTCAGGTTTTGGATTTCAACGAACCTGTTGCAATCCGTGCGGCAGAGATTTATCAACAACTCAAAAAGGAAAATCCTCTGATTGAATTCAGAGATATTTTTCTAGCAGCAACTTGTGTAGAATTTGATTTTCAACTTATGAGATTTAATCAAAAACATTTTCAAAGAATTGAAGGACTGAAGTTTATTTAATATGTCCAATACCATTATCAAAGTAGAAAATATATCCAAGAGGTACCGTTTGGGGCTAAAGGAAAAGAAGGCGGACACTTTTGCGCAACAGATGGTCAATGCGCTCAAGTATCCCATTGATAACTTCAGGAGGATCCAAAATCTTGGAAAGTTTGGGGCGGAGGAGGACGGTGTACATTGGGCACTGAAAGACGTCAGTTTTGAAGTGAAGCAGGGAGACGTGCTTGGGATTATCGGTAAAAACGGTGCAGGCAAATCCACGCTTTTAAAGATTCTTTCCAAAATCACCGAGCCTACTTCCGGGAGAATAGAAGTCAATGGCAGGATTGCAGCCCTTCTCGAAGTGGGGACAGGATTTCATCCCGAACTATCGGGCAGGGATAACATCTATATGAACGGGACGATCCTAGGCATGAGTAGAAGGGAAATCGATCGCAAATTGGAGGAAATCATCGACTTTTCAGGGGTTGAAAAGTTTATCGATACACCGATTAAGTTTTATTCCTCAGGGATGAAGGTAAGGTTGGGTTTTTCAGTAGCTGCCCATTTGGAACCTGAGATATTGGTGATAGATGAGGTGTTAGCAGTGGGAGATTATGAATTCCAAAAAAAATGTTTAGGAAAAATGGAACAGGTAAGCAAGGGGGATGGCCGGACGATTTTATTTGTAAGCCATAACATGGCAGCTGTTAAAAGCCTTTGCAATAAATCATTGATATTAAAAGATGGTAGTGATGAAGATTTTGGAGATACGGATTTGATTGTTAAAAACTACCTTAGCAATAAAATCAATACTACTAGACAGATTACTTGGGATCCTACTGACAGCAATCATGAATTTATTATTCCGATTGAATTGTCTTTGGAGTGTAAAAATGATTTGATTACGGTAAATGATTCATTCAATTTGGTTTTTGAAATCGAAAACAAATTAAAAGAAGCAAGTTTAAATATTAGTCTTGTAATTTCTACGCAAGACGACATTGTTGTATTCAATTCCATATCTAAACCTTATCTTTCAAAGTCTGGGAGAATAAAGTATTCATGTGAAATTCCCGGTAATTTTTTAAATGATGGTATTTATACTCTTAGGATATTAATTGTAAAGGACAATAGGCAAGCTTTAATTGATCTCCAAAGCGTCATGTCATTTGAAATAATGGATTCAAAAAGAGAAATCGAATGGTATGGTAAATGGATAGGTGTAGTAAGACCAGATTTAACATGGGAAATAACCAGTTTGTAAAAAAATGAAATTAATAAGAAAAATAAGAAACATTATACCAACTGCAGCTTTAAACATCGCAAAAGGTGTTTTTTACAAATACAAATGTCCTGTTTGTGAAAGTGCAGTAAAAGATCTTTTGCCACTCCCAAGTGAATATTATAAGAATTTAGAGAGATATGGCATGGTTTACAATTACGATCAGCTTGAAACTCTTAATCATTCAAAATACAGATGTCCTGTTTGCCTATCGAATGACAGGGACAGGTTGTATACTCTATATTTAAAGAATTTTTTTAAAACTGCTGAAAATAAAAAATATAATCTTGTGGATTTTGGGCCATCTTTGGGATTCTCTAATTGGTTAAAAAGGCAAGACCAAATTAAGTATCGATCTGCTGATTTATTTAAAGAAGATGTGGATGACAAAGTAGACATCACGGACATGCAAATTTATAAAGATGGTCAATTTGATCTTTTTATTTGTTCCCATATTTTGGAACATGTAAAAGACCCAAATAAAGCTTTGTCTGAATTATTTAGAATAACATCGAAAGGTGGATGGGGAATAATTATGGTCCCTTTAATTAAAGGATTGGAAGATACTCAAGAAGATCCTGCCCATACAACTGATGAAGAAAGGTGGAAGTATTATTTTCAAAATGATCATTTAAGATTATTTGGGAAAGCAGATTTTATTAAGAAAATAGAACAGGCTGGTTTTGTAGTGGATCAATTAGGAATTGATTTTTTTGGAGAAAAAAAGATTAAAACTTCAGCAATATCCAAATCTAGTGTTCTTTTTATTGCAAAAAAGAAATAATTTGAAGTCATTAATTCCGATAATTTATTCTTTTTTTCAAATAATAAAAGATGTCCTTATTAAAAGGAAAAATAATATACATTTAGTTAATGATGAAAAATTCATTGACTTTGCAATTAGGGAATTTAGTGAAGCAGAACCTGATAGGCATATATTTCTTATTGTTGGTAAGAAGCAAAAACTTAAATATATAAAATCCCCTTTTGTGGTTTTTATAGATCCACGGGTGTTTTGGCATATTATGCCTGCAATGAAATGGTGGATGAACAGTATTTTTTTTCATAGTTTGTCAAGTAGATATTATAAAAATCTAATACCTAGAATACCAGAAACAATTCCAATTATTTGGATGAGTTGGGGGTTTGATTTAATTGAGGTTTTTGATGATGCGAAGAATTACTTGAAAACACAAACCCTAGAAATTGCTCCCGAAAAAATAATTCTAAATGAAAGCGAAACAAAAAAGTTTTTAATAAATGATTTACCACCTGAGTTTTTTAAAAACAAAAAGATGGTTGAGCGAATTGATTTTATTTCCACAGTTATGGAAGACGAAAATAAAATCATAAATGCTAAACTTTTCTCAAAGGTACCAAAATGGATTCCCTGGAATTATTTCACAATGGAGAAGGATATTATTTCCGGGTTTGAAAACAAAGTTGTTAAGGGAAATAATATTTTGCTTGGTAACAGCGGGAATTTTTGGAATAATCACCTAGATGCGTTTGATGACCTTCTATTATTTCCTTTTAATTTTGAGAAAATTATTTGTCCCCTAAGTTATGGCGATCTTCATTATAGATATCAAGTTCAACAAATTGGCAGCGAAATTTTTGGAAATAATTTTATTCCTTTAAATGATTTTCTTGAATATTCTGAATATGTCAACCATCTTATTTCTTGCAAATATTTTTTTATCAATAGTAAGCGACAACTTGGTTTGGGTAATTTATTATTATTGTTGTATTTAGGTTCAAAGGTAATTTTGGATAAGTCTAATCCAGTTTATGATTTTTTTACAAAAAATGAAATTCGAGTTTTCGATATTGAAGAAGCAAAATCCGGGAATTTAGAAAATATTGATCTTTCAAAAACCAGATCAAATTTGATTAGAATTTGGGGTAAAGATGCAATAAGAAAAAAAAGTAAGAACTTGATTTCATTGATCAATAAATAATATGATTATACAATAGTTTTTTATCAAATCTAATTTGAGGGCTTTTTAAGTATTTTGAGAAATTCTTTCTTATCAAATATAGATTTTTCAAAAAGCTCTATTTAACTGTTTTTAAGGTATAATATAACTTGAGATTTATGGGGATTTGTGGAAAAGTGACGGTATTGATGGGAGTTTTCAATTCAGAATTATTTTTGAAAGAAGCTATGGATTCAATTCTAAACCAAACTTTTAAAGACTTTAAATTTTTGATTATCAATGACGGTTCAACTGATAGGTCTGAAGAAATTATTATGTCATACGAAGATGACAGAATTATTTATGCCAAAAACCCTGAGAATATCGGTATCGGAAGGACTGTAAGGAAAGGAATGGAAATGATCCAATCCAAGTATGTGATAAGAGTGGATTCAGACGATATCAGTTATCCTGACAGGTTTCAAGAACAAGTTGATTACATGGATTCTCATCCTGAAATTGCAATAGCAGGAACTTTATTTGATGTTATGGGTAATCCAATAAATGGGAGTGGACATTATGAATCCTCTTTGAAGATAAGAACGAGGGCATTGTTTGAATGTCCGATAATTCAACCTAGTATTATCATCAACAACGAATTTATCAAAAAGTACAATTTAAATTATGACAAGAGATTTGAGGTTGCAGGAGATTTTGCCTTGTTTTTGGATACATTAAAATATGGAGAGTTAGCTATTATCCCCAAGAAACTGATGTCCTATCGGAGACATAAAGGACAAGTCACCTCAAAAAAATATAATCTGCAAGATGAATTCAGTACTAAAAAAAAATTAGAACTTTTGGAGGAGTTATCAGGAGTAACTTTATCGGAAGAGGAAAGAAAACTTTATATGGCATTTTCTTTTCACCGTAAACTAGAGGATTCGGACGATATTTTTGCCTTGAAAAAAATCCTTAAAAAAGTAAGGCAGGGATATTTTGATCAGAAAAGCTATAAATTAGATAAAAATTACTATAAGAAAATAGAGTATGAAAAACTCAAAATTTTATTGATTGAAAACAAAACATTAGGATTCCCTATCCTTCTTTCCTATTTCAAATGCTATGCATTTAATTTTAGGATATTTATGGGTTTGGGACTTTTTTTACGGATTGTCAAAAGCCAAATTCTGTCAAAATCAACTTTGACTTTTTGAATCAAGTGGTAATTGTGAAAAAAATTCTTGTTATTCCATCTTGGTATCCCACTCCGAAAAATCCACTTAGAGGTACTTATTTTAGAGAGCAGGCGAAATTTTTGCATCAATCTGATGTGGGTCAGATGGTCCTACTTTTTGGAGTTGAAGCGTCCTCCGCACTTTTAAAGTTTATTTGGATTTATCTTTTGAGTTTGGTAAAAAAAAGATGGCCAATCAGTAAGGATCTTGTGCTCCAAAATCCTGAAGCCTATGGTTTTGTTATTCCAAAAAACAGGAGAATACCTGATAAATATAGGGTTAAATTGGGAGTTAGGCTCTATCAAAAGGCTTTTTTGACCTTGCAATCATTGGGAATCCAACCTGACCTGATCCATGCCCAAAGTGGAATGGATGCTGGGATCTATGCACATGCGATTGCGAAAAAGCATAATATCCCTTTTGTGATTATCGAACATCAGGTTTTTATATTTCATCATTATTCGAGAGAAAAGGCAAAGATGGTACTGGATGCCTTTAAGGCAGCAGCTAAAGTAGCTGCTGTCAGTCAGGATCAGCGCAGGCAGATTCTGATGAACCAACCAGATTGCAATCCGGAGGTAATCCCAAATCTGTTGGATGAATCCAAATTTGCGATTGTCAAAAAAGAGACAAGTGATAAGTTTAGAATCATCACCGTGTCGTATGCAAATTCGATCAAGGGATTTGAGACCTTTTTTGAAGCCATGTCCCATCTTAGCAAAAAATCTAGGGATTTTGATTTTACGGTAATCGGAAATGGTCTAGCTGATGGAAAGGACTTATTTGGCCAATTGATGCAAAAATATCAATTAGAGGGTGTGGGCAAGATTATCCCAAAAGTAATCAGGGAAGATATTCCTGTCTTATTGGCCTCGGCAGACCTGTATGTTTGCAGTTCAATCTATGAGACCTTTGGGATCGCTCCCCGAGAAGCCATGTTGTGTGGCATACCTGTTGTGACTACTGCTAATGGGGGAGTTGAGGACTGCATTACCCAAAAAACAGGATTGATTGTTTCTATTCAAAATTCTATGGAGCTCTCATGTGCCATAATTAGGATATTAAATAAGGAATTGAATTTTGATTCAAATACTATTCATGATTTGGCTGTAAATCAGTTTGGTAAAAAAAGTTTTTTTAATAAAATGAATAAATTTTATAGTTAATTTTTTCAAATGGGATTTCTGAAAATGCTGGGTCAATTTTTAATTATCTTTGAAAACCATGCATTTAGGTTATTTATGTAAAATCAATTTAAAAAATCATGAGTATATCTGTTATGCCTGAAATAAGCGTCTGCATGATCACGTATGGTCATGCTTCTTTTATTTTGGAGGCTATTTGGGGAGTTTTGCAACAAGAGACTGACTTTAAGGTTGAACTTGTAATCTCAAATGATCACTCTCCTGATCAAACAGAAACTTTAGTATTGGATTTTTTGAAAAAAAATGAGATTCCTGAAAGGTTTGAAATAAAATATGTCAATCATGATCCTAATTTAGGAATGGCCAGAAATTTTCTTTGGGCTTTAAAAGAATGTAGAGGAAAATATATTGCCCTTTGTGAGGGAGATGATTTTTGGATTGATTCACAGAAATTGAATATCCAATGGCAATTTCTTGAGCAGAATCCCAAATATGTATTAAGTTTTCATGATTCTTATGTAGTGGAATTTGATGGTATAATTGGAAATAAAAGATATTTGGAGGAATCGAATAAAAAAGATTTAAGTTTTGAGGAATTCAGTACCGGAAAATTTGTGTTGCCAACCCATAGCGTTTTGTTTAGGAATCAGTATTTGCATGAATTACCTGAGACTTTTTTAAAAGTTCTTAACACAGACACATTTTTATATATGTTTTTAAGTAGTAAAGGTAGATTCCATTTTCATTCTGAAATTTCAAATACGGCATATAGAAAACATGGCAAAGGGATATGGACATCCAAAAATTCTTTTCAAAAATCAATTTCAGGTTTAAATACCTTTGAGACCATCAAGAAAATCTTCCCTTCAAATAAAAACATAGATTCCAAAATTCATACTCTCAAGATTGAATCCATTTTTTATTCCTACAAGCAAAAGAAATGGGATTTGATGTTTTTTTATTATGGCAAAACTTTTATACAGTCTTTATTTGATAAGCAGTTATTAAATAAATTTTTGGCTTTCCATAAAAAAATATTATCAAATAGATTCCAATTCTAATGGTTGAAATTTCAGTCATTGTACCTTACTACAAGGATTATCATCGACTTTTATCGTTGTTGTCAATCTTGATCGAACAGACTTTTCCTAAGAGTAAATGGGAAATTTTATTGGTAAACAATGATTCTGATGAGGAATTGATATTGCCGGATTTCTTTTTCCTTAACCTACCATTATTTTTATTAACAGAATATAAACCTGGTTCTTATGCCGCTCGAAACAGAGGAATCAGCGAGGCAAAAGGAAGGATTTTAGTATTTACAGATTCTGATTGTTTGCCTGATAAATACTGGTTAAAAAACGCATATGAATTTTTTCAAAATGATATTCAACATGAAATCGGAATATTGACAGGTCCAATCCAATTGTTTTATAAAGACCCTTCCTCTCTATCAGATACTGAAATTTTTGAAAAATACACCGCTTTTACCACTGAGGCATATTCCAAAAGCGGTGGGGCGATTACAGCAAACTGGTTTTCTTATGCTGATGTAATCAGGGAGTTTAATGGTTTTGATCCTGCACTCAAGTCCAATGGTGATTCCGAACTATCAAGTAGAATTTCCCAGAAATACCGGGTAATTTATCAACATAATATTGTCATTAACCACCCGGCGCGATATGAGATTGCAGAATTGAAAAACAAATACAGGAGACTATTGGGAGGAAAATACTCAAGGAAATATCAAGGGAAAAACGGTCAATTTTTGATCCATGTTATTAATTTTTGTCTAAGGCAATATAGGTTCGCTTTCAAAAAATTTCTCACGATTCCAATAAAAGAATCCAATGCTATTTTTAGAATCTGCAATTCTCTGAATGGGGTAATGCTGCAGGAATATTTTGGATTGATCAAAGGCAAGGAAACAAAAAGGTGAACTCCAAAATCACTCAAACCAAAACTATGATTGAATGGTAAATCCATTGGTTTCCATCATTATACCTGTTTACAACAAAGCTGCCTTTATCAGGGAGACTTTGGATTCGGCTTTGGGGCAGACCTACCGCAATATTGAATTGGTATTGGTCAATGATGGTTCGACGGATGATTCTTGGGCTATATTGAAAGAATTCAGGATTAGATTCCCTGAAAAAATCGTATTGATAGATCAAGTAAATGGGGGTGTCTCCAAGGCCACAAATGTAGGAATTAGGGCATGCACCGGAGATTATATTCAGTTTTTGGATGCCGATGATTTGATGTCACCTGATAAGATCAAGGAACAACTGATACTTTTGGAGGGAAAGCTTGGAGGAAGTATTGCCATTTGTAAATGGGCCACATTTGAAAGTAATCTCAATAAGTTATTTGAGTTTAATTTGGGCATATACCACGACTTCAAAAGCGGGATTGATTTTTTGGAACAAGCGTGGAATTCAAGTGAAATGATGGCTATTTCCTCTTATCTAATACCAAAGGATTTGATAGCGCAAACTGGGCCTTGGGATGAAAACCTAACAATCAATCAAGATGGAGAGTTTTTTTGCCGTGTATTGATTCATTGTAAAGGGATTTTTTTTGAACCAAAAGGGAAAGTGTATTACCGCAAACCGGGCGAAAGTAATGTCAGCCAACAGAAGTCTCATAAAGCTGCCTCTTCCTTATTGGAAAGTTACCGCTGTTATGAACGTGAAATCCTGAAAGAAGAAGATTCAAAGCGGGTAAGGGAGGCCCTTGCCAGGAATTACCTCAGGTTTTCTTATGTGATTTATCCAAAATACCCGGATTTGTTGGAAGCAAGCTATAAGGAATTTATTAGAATAGGGGTTGACAGTTCGATAAAGATAGGAGGACCAAAATTTCAGATGATCACCAAATTGCTAGGGTATAAAAATGCTTTGAAACTGAAGCGCTTTTTCCAATAATCTGATTTTTGATGTTCAGCATTGTCATCCCTTTATATAATAAAGCCCGTTACATCCAAAGGGCATTGGAATCAATAAAGATCCAAACTTTAAAAGAATTTGAGGTATTGGTTATAGATGATGGTTCTTCCGATGAAGGACCAAATTTGGTTTTGGAATATTTTGCTGATTTCGTTATCCTTATCCGGCAATCTAACCAAGGCGTTTCAGTTGCCAGGAATGTGGGGATTGCACAAGCCAAATATGATTTTATCGCTTTCTTGGATGCTGATGATTATTGGCATCCCGAGTATCTGGAAACCATGAGTCAGGGAATCCTTGCCTTTCCCGGAACCGGGATTTTTGGAAGCAGCTATGGATTCAAGGGTGAAGATATCAAAGACAAGAGCTCAGGTTTTGAATTGATAGAGCAATATTATGAAAAGGCCATCCATAATACTTTGCTTTTTACATCAGCAACTGTGGTCAATAAATCTTTTTTTAAATCAGGTAAGGGATTTAAATCCAACCTAAAAAGAGGGGAGGATTTGGATGTTTGGTTCAGGATTATTTTACAATTTGGTAATCCTGTATATTGTTATGATAGGTTGGTGTACTATGAACAGGGGGATGTCCAAAGTGCCACAAGAAGCTCATTTTCAATTTCCCATGCTTTGGTTTCAGAAATTCTAGATGATGGATATGTTGATTTGGAAAACCTTCATTCCTTAGAATTCAAGAGAAGTTTTGACATATTTAAGGAAAAGTATGTTCGTTTTAACATTTATCCATATTTTCTAAATTCCTATAACCATCTCTATATCAGAAATATACTTTCCAAAATTGGATTCAGTTACTTTTTGGTTGATATTTTTTATGTCTTACCGGCTAGGTTGATCCAAATGATTTTGAGGATTCCTTTTTTTCAAAAGCAGTTTCGGAATTATTTGAAATTTTGTTTTCGGCATGTTTACAGGTGAGGAGTCATGAAGGCTATAAAATGGGGATAAAAATTATCAGGCTGGTATCTGAATTGAATTTTGGAGGGGTAGAAAAGAGGCTGGTAAATGTCTCCCGGATTAAGGATGAGAATGAATGGCTCTTTTGCGCACTTGGAAAAGGAGGTGCCGCAGAAAAAGCTATCCTAAAGAACAATTGCAGGGTAATCATATTGGATAAAGGGTGTAAAATCCCAAACCTTTCAATGGTGATTGCATTGGTCTCTCTTTTCAAAAAAGAAAAGCCCGACGTGGTCCATACTTCCGGTGCAGAGGCCAATTTTCATGGCATTTTGGCTGCCAAAATTGCCGGGGTGAAAAGAATTGTTGGTGAAGAAATTGGTATTCCGGGGCAAGGAAAGTTGGCCAATTGGGTTTTTGCAGGGATTTACAAATTGGCAGATGCTGTGGTGGCCAATTCAAATGTAGTAGCTGATTATTTAGAAATCAAAAATAGGGTTTCCGCAAAAAAATTGAGCTTGGTTGCCAATCCAATAAGTGCAATACCTTCCGGAACGATTCCTACCACCTCCGGAAATCGCTTCGAAATACTAACAGTATCTAGGTTAGATGCCATAAAAAATATTGAAGGAGTTTTGGAAGTCTTACCCGAATTATTGAAAATCAATCCTGAAATAAAGTTTAAAATCATTGGAGAGGGCAGATATGAGGGCTTTTTGAGGGAAACTGTTAAGGATTTGTTTTTAGAAAGCCACGTTGATTTTTTGGGATACCGAGAAAATCCTTTTTTTGAAATACACCAAGTAGATTTATTTGTTTTGAACTCCCATACTGAGGGTTTCTCCAATGCATTGACGGAAGCTATGTTACAAGGAATCCCTTGTCTTGCGACTAATGTTGGTGAGGCCCCTAATATGATTGTTGATGGTGAGACTGGTTGGTTGGTGAATCCCAATCAGCCCAAAGAGCTTAAAGAAAAGATAATTTCCATTTTAAATTTTTCAAAAGACAAATTATCGGAAATAGGATTAAAAGGAAAGGCTTGGATTGAATCAAAATATTCATTGGACCGGCATATTGGTGAATTGTTGAAAATTTATAAGACTTTATGAACAGACCTATAAGGGTGCTTTATTGCATAGAGACAGTTTCTTCAGGTGGAGTGGAGCAGACCCGGTTAACTTTGGCAAGGCATCTGCCAAAGTCAGATTTTGAGATCAAAATCATTTGTACCTATGCTTCAGGTCCAATTGCTGACGGGCTGAAGAAAGAAGGGGTAGAATTGTTTGTAATTGGATCGATGAAAGGACCCTTTGATTGGAAAACACACCAACAAGTCCAACATATCATTAAGGAGTACAAACCTGAAATCATCCATGGAGGGGTATTTGAAGGAAACAGTATGTCAGCGTTATCGGGTTTTCTGATGAGGGTTCCGGTAATTATTTTGGAAGAGACATCAGATCCACAAAACAGGTCAGAAAGGGCCAATTGGCTTTTGAGGCAATATGTTAGGTTGGCAGATAAAATTATCGCAATTTCTCCCGATGTGGAACATTATTTAATTTCAAAAGCCAAGGTTTCACAAAGGAAGGTCAGGATGATAAACAACGGTGTAATAGTTCCAAAATACCCTAGTAAAAAAAGAATATCTGAAAAAAAAATAGACCTTGGTTTAGATAAAGATGATATTGTTGTTGGGTTTGTGGGTAGGTTATTTAATGACCACAAAAGGGTTACTGATTTGTTGGAAGCCGTGGCTTTGCTAGCTGACCCAAAGATAAAAGTTCTTATTGTAGGAGATGGGAGAGACAAAAAGCTCGTGGTAGAAAGACTAAAAGGGTTGGGGTTGCTGGGAAAAGTAATAATGGCAGGATACCAAAATGAAACTACATTATATTATTCCTTAATGGATATTTTTTGTGTTCCTTCAGCGAGGGAAGGATTTGGATTAGTGGCAGCTGAAGCCATGTTACATCATTTGCCTGTGGTAGCAAGTGAAGTAGGAGGTTTAAAGAATGTGGTGATTGACGGTGAAACTGGTTACCTTGTTGCTCCAAAGGATCCAAATGCCCTTGCTGCTAGGATTAAGGAACTTATTATAAATCCAGCAAAAAGAAGACTAATGGGAGAAATGGGCTATTACCGATCCATGGAAAATTATACAGCAGAGCAGTATTCTAAAAATATTCAAAGTTTATATCTTGAACTCTACGGAGCGGTAAATCAAAAAAGGAATAAAAGTTAGAATTTTTGATAGCAGTAAGAAATATTTGCAATCCTTTATAGAATTTGTCTTTGCAATAAATCAGAAACCAATTGTTAGATATCATACTCATAGTTGTCTGCCTAATTGCCCTAGTCAATACAAATAGTAGTATCGCAAAGCGGGTTGGATTGTCAGACAAACATGAAAAGCACTTGCATTATCTTTTGTTTTATCATGTAATGTTCAGTCTTTTTTTTACCTATTACATCCTGAATTTTGGAGGTGATTCATATGGGTATTGGAGATTTGGATTGCAGCAGGTGATCATTAAGGGTCCTGAAACATGGATGAGTTATTTTGGAGAAAGCACTAAGTTTATTTTATGGTTGTGTTATTTTCCTAGCAGAATCCTGGGGTTGAGTTATATCACGGGAAATATCCTTTTTGGCTTTTTGGGATTTATTGGTATCCGATACATTTTTGTGATGGTGGCTGATTTTTTTCCTACCAACCATTCTGTATTGAATATTGCCTTATTTCCAGCCGTTTTTTATTTTCCTAACCTACATTTTTGGTCTTCAGGAGTAGGAAAAGATTCTATATCATTTTGGGCCATTGCATGGTTCTTATTTGCCCTTCAAAATTACAAAAACAGGTGGTGGCAGGGCATTATTGCCTTGTTTTTTGTATATATGGCAAGGCCTCATATTGGACAGGCATTAATATTGGGTTCGGGCATCGCCATTGTTTTTGGGTCGGAGTTGAAGATGGGAGTCAAAATTGTCTTGGGTACATTGGCTTTTAGTGTGGCCATCTACATGACTTCGTCGACTTTAGCATTTCTTGAAATAGAAGACCTTTCATTGCAATCCCTTTTAGAAAAATCAGATATAGCTTCCGGAAATTTAAATAGCAAGTATGTTGGTTCGGGGGTCGATATCGCTTCTTACTCTTGGCCATTGAAGTTGTTTACCTATATGTTTCGACCACTTTTTTTTGATGCCCATAATGTCATGTCTTTTCTGAGTTCGTTTGAAAATGCCCTTTATCTCTGGCTAAGTTTATTTATTTATCGTAACTGGACGACTGAAGCGATCCGTGACATGCCTTTGTTTATTAAAGCTGGGATGATCACTTTTATACCGGTTACTGTTGCATTTATGAATTCACTGAGTAATCTGGGCATTGTGATGCGGATGAAGAACATGACAATGATTTACTTTTTGTTATTCTGTTTCTTTTTAATTGCCTATAACAAGCATTTGCGGTTATTGAAGGTGCAGGAGAAGATGCGGTATTTCCAACGTCGGGAGGAGATCATTAAGGATAAGGCGGAGAAGGCTTTAAACAATGAATGATCATCTTTTTTGAACTGATCCTCACCAAAGTAAACGTTTAATGTCGTTTAAGCTGTCTTGCTAAAGTTTTTTGTTTTGAAAAAATCAGCTTCCAGGAAAATCCTCTTTCTACCTAAGTACCCCAGGACGGGAGCGAGTAGCCGTTTGCGGACTTTTCAATATCAGCCGCTTTGGGAAGGCGCAGGATTCGATGCCTCGTATTCTCCTTTTTTTAATGAGCGCTACCTCCGGGAATTGTATTCTGGTCAAGCCATCAGCAAGCTGAATGTGTTGGGCTGTTATTTTCAGCGCTTTTGGGTGTTGCTTGGGGTCTGGAGGTATGATTTAATTTGGATAGAGAAGGAATTGTTTCCCTACGTGCCTGCCTGGGCAGAATGGGTCATGGCCAAAATGGGTCAGGGATATGTGGTGGATTATGATGATGCGGTGTTTCACAGGTATGACGAAAGCAAGCAGGTTTTTATAAAAGAATTTTTGAGGGATAAGATCGACAAGGTGATGAAATATTCTTCATTGGTCTGGGCGGGCAATTCCTATCTGGCAGCCCGCGCCAATGCTGCGGGGGCAAAGAAAGTGCTGATTTTGCCTACGGCAATTGACTCGGGCAGGTATACCATCAAGGACTATTCTAATGATATTCAAAAGCCTGTTTCTATCGGTTGGATCGGTTCGCCCACTACCCTGAAATACCTCAATGCCATCAAGCCGGTTTTGGAAAAGTTGAGTAAAGAATTTGAAGTCGTGTTTGAAGTGGTAGGGGGAAATAGAGATTGGGAGTTTGGGGGGAATCTGAATTTGATCCCCTGGTCCGAGGAGGGAGAAGTGGAGGCGATACGGAACATGGATATCGGAATTATGCCTTTGCCTGATGATCCATGGGAAAAGGGGAAATGTGCCTACAAACTTATCCAATATATGGCTTGTGGCTTGCCGGTGGTAGCATCACCTGTGGGCATGAATGTAAATGTGGTAATAGAAGGGAAAAATGGGTTTTTGGCCAATACGGAGGAGGAATGGTATTCGTCCCTGAAGCAGTTGGTTTTGGATGCAAGTTTGCGGAAAAGGATGGGTGAAAAGGGATTTGGTTTGGTGCGGGAGAAGTTTACGGTGGAAATGAATTTTCAAGTGATTTTAGGAGAATTGAAGGGTGGGGACCGGATTAAGAATGAGGAATGAATAATTATGAATGGGGGGAAGTTGTAAATCAGAGGTGAGGAGTGAGGAGTGAGAAGTTGGGACATTGGGAAGTTGAAAGTTAGGAAGTTGGAGGTGAGAAGTGAGAAGTTAAGTTATGAATCGGTTAATCAATTAACCTGTTAAACAAATAAACAATTAATCAATTCAACCCTTCCACAGGAGCCATAAGATTTGAGGCAAGAAATGAAAGCAACTAGAAATCTTCTATTTGTCACTTGGGATTCGGAAAGCACGAATTACCTGGAGTCCCTTTTCTTTCCGATTTTCAAGGGATTACAGGAAAAGGGAGCCTTTCGGGTGCATGTGATGCAGTTTTCGTGGGCTAGCCCCCAAGAAGTGCAGCGCTTGTCGGCATTGGCGGCTTCATTGGATATTGCTTATGTGCAATACCCCATTCACCGCAAGCCTTTGGCTGCAATTGGGGCATTTTGGTCTGTCTATCAGGGTGCATTTTATCTCAAAAGATATATCAAAGCCCAGCAAATCCATGTGTTGATGCCAAGGTCTACCATGCCCGCCATGATGGTCAACAGGCTTTGGACTTGGCTTTCCCGACAGCCTGTTTCTTTGGTTTTTGATGCTGACGGATTTCCTTTAGAGGAGCGGGTGGATTACACAGGATTGAATCCTTTGGGAAGACAATACCTGTTTTTGAAAAAAGAGGAGGAAAAGATATTGAGGAGGGCAGACAAAGTGCTGACAAGAAGCCAAAAGGCCATTGATATCCATGTTGCGAAGATGGGAAGTCAACAACGGGCTAAATTTTTTGTGGTGGGCAATGGGCGGGACAGCAGTTTTTTCAAACCGGATGAGGAAAGTAGG
>JBBRFK010000026.1:0-23845 GCA_038224435.1 Cytophagales bacterium
AACATGTCAGCTTGGAACTTGGTTCCTGCAGCTACTACATTTGACTGCGCCGCTATCCTTGCCTTCACGATATCCGCCTTATAGTAAAAAGAACCGATAGAATTGAAAATCGCAGCAAGAGACTCACTCTCGATGTTCAACACTTCATTTTGATATTGTGAAATCAAGGCCATTACAGCACCGACAGGAGATTTGACAAAATTCAGGAACACGAAGTTCTTGTTTCTGACTTCTTTGTCATTTTTAAACATCTCAATGTCTTTCGCATCTTTGGCGATATCCTGAAATGTCATATCGATCCCTGTTTTCTTAAGAATCTCACTGATCTGCTTCGGAAAAGCATTCAGCCTATCCTGCATTTCAAATCCCTTCTTGTTGTTATTGAAAATATTTCCCGGGATATCTGTATTCTTCAAAGCGGAATTGCTAAACTGACCTTCGTCATTTTTTGCATTAGAAACAGTCAACAATTCTTGTTTCAATTCCTCCAAATAGGTGTATACCTCGGAAGTGGTTTCCCTGACCTCCTTAGCCGCATCTACTTTAGGTACATCTTTAGCATTGTTACCCTGTTGTTCGACAGAAGACACAATGTTAGACACAGTAAATTCATTTTTATCGATGAAATTTTTAGAAGTCCTTTCCAATCCATCATTTAACAACACAAACTTTTGAAGAATCTGATTACTTACCTGTAGTGCCAGCAAAGCTGTCAACACAAGGTACATCATACCGATCATCCGCTGCCTTGGTGTTTCTTTTCCCCCAGCCATATTATTTCTTTAAAAGATTAAACATTAGATATAACAGGCTTAACCCTTCATGGCTGATAACATACCACCATATACTTTATTCAAAGAACTTACGTTTTGGTTGAGTTTTGCCAACTCAGTTTTGAACTGTTCCGTTTCTTTTCCTGCTTCATTCAATCCTTCCATAGCAATAGAAATATTGGAATAGAATTTATTCAGGGTTTTGAGGTGCGATTGCGCATCAAGCAATTCCATCTCATACACATTGTTCAATGCGGAAAGATTTTTAGTAACGGTTACCACTTGGCTGTGATATTCTTTGGCATCTGCAGAAGCAGAAGAAAGTTCGGTCAGGGCCATGGCTGTTTTTCCATAAGATTGGTTGATATCAATCAAAGTCTTGGAAGCTGTTTTCACGTTGCTTGCATATTCGTTGGTAGCCACAGCTGCATCGGCGATTGTACCCATTTTCTCAGCAGAGTTAGCAAGGTTTTGGATTCCTTTACCCAAGCTGTCAAATAATTCAGGACCGATCTTCGCGTTGGCAAGCATTTCGTCAAACTTCTGGCTAAGATTGTCTTTTGGCTCTTTTTTAGACAGTTTAGGCTCAACAGATTCTTCGCCGGCTAATTCTGGGTATACTTTTGACCAGTCTACCTCTTCGTGTTTGGGCTCGAATGCAGATAAGAAAAATATTGCGGCTTCTGTTGAAAGACCAACGCCGATCATCAAACTGGCAAAAGGCCAATCGAGAATTTTGAACATAGCTCCGAGGATAACTACGGCAGCACCGATACCATATATTTTTGGCATGATATCCCCGTAAAATACGTTCATGAATGAGTTATTTTTTGTTGCCATTTTTTTTTAAAAATTTAGAGGTGAGTGAGTGATTAAGATATTATTCGATTTACTTTTTTCTTCTTCTGTTGTTGCTGATATCCATTGAACCTGATCTACCCAAGTAAGTCATGGCAGTTCTGAATCCGATGTGGGCAGTTTTTACATCCTGGAATTCGTAAGTTCTTGTACTTGTCTCCAAATAGTGTGCGATGTCTTTCCAAGAACCACCACGAACTACTTTCCTTTTTTCATTTGGATCATCATATCTTGGATCCAAATCCCAGGTGACCGATCCACTGACTGCATTATAGGAATCCAATACCCATTCTGCTACGTTACCTGACATATTGTACAATCCAAATCCGTTTGGAGCAAATACGTCAACCGGTGCAGTGTAAGCGAATCCATCATCAATGTAATTTCCTCTTCCAGGTTTGAAGTTTGCCATCAGGCAACCTCTTTTATTTTTAAGGTAAGGTCCTCCCCAAGGATATTTCGCAACTTCTTTTCCTCCTTTGGCTGCATATTCCCATTCTGCTTCTGATGGTAACCTAAAAGCAGGATAGTCAAAATCCGCTTTGTCATTGGCATTCAAATGGTAGGTTCTCCATTGGCAGTACATATTGGCCTGCTCCCAGCTTACGCCTACCACAGGATAATTGTCAAATGCAGGATGGTCAAAGTAAAACTCCATTAAAGGATCACCATAATGATACGTGAAACTGGTGTTCCAGACAGTTGTATCAGGAAGCACTGCGTTCAGGTCAAAAGTTGGTGCATCTTTTAGAGTAGTAGGAGTACTGTAAGTATACTCTCCCAACCTCACTGCTTCGATGAACTGCCTGTATTTGTTGTTGGATACTTCATACTTATCCATATAAAATTCGGAGATCGTAATCTGCTTGTTCAAGGATGACTGAGAGAAGGCGATATCTTCATCAGCCTGCCCCATCCAAAAAGTTCCGGCTTTGACCGGCACCATTTCTTGAGGAAGGATTTGTTGCCAGATAACCCGCTTGGGAACACCCGTAACTTCACCCCTTCTATTGTCTTTTTCACTGGCAGATCCTTTCTTGCCCAAAAGTCCGCAGCCCGGTAGCACTACCACTACCAAAACCGCTAAAATTATGCTTAAAACGCGTGTCTTCATTTTTTTAGACATAAATTACATTAAACCATTTATCAAATTCATGCCACTTTTTGGATGAGCAACAAGAGCGAAAATTAAAGTAAATTCTTAGAAATACACAAATTTATTTGCTGAATTTCCAATATTTATTTTTTAGAACCTAAATCTAGGGGTACGTTGGATTGTCCTTTGGAACTGCTTGGTCACGTCGGGAAGTACGTAGGATAACATGAATTCATGGCTGGTCGGAGCTTTGGCTTCTATGCCTCCAACTACCAAATCAAATGCATATCCTATTCTGAGAGATTTATCTTTGAGGATACTGTAACCCAACAAAAGCGATACGGATTCTTCGCCCCTAAAAGCCAAACCTCCGCTTACCTTCTGATCGTATGTGGCAATAACGCTGACGTCGTATGAAAAATTATCAAAGGAGACTGTTTTCAATAAAACACTGGGTTCAAAAATCCATTGGGCAAAGGTTTTTATTCTATATCCTGCCAATATATAGGTGTGATTTTTGAGTTGGTTTTCAATGGAGCCCTCTCCAAAATCAAAAGCCGGCTCGTTCATATGTCTACTGCTTATTCCTATATAGTATTTTGTCCGGTCATAGATGGCGCCAGCACCAAAATTTAAATTCATCTGCGTTTCACTACCCGTATTAGGCAGATTTGGATCCGGATTTACAACATCCAGTTCATCAAACCGTATTGTAGTTGCAAAAATTCCTCCCATAATGCCTAAACTCAGAATCCCACGTCTTAGTTTTTTGTGGTAACCGACCGAAAGGTTTACTTCTTGGTTGCTCGTCGGGCCGATATTGTCGTTGACAAAATTTAAGCCAACTCCCAATTTGAGTTTGTCAATCGATCCGGAGGCGGTGACGAGTTGGGTGATTGGTGCAGGTCCATTGGTGCCTGAATAATTTAGCCATTGTGATCTGTGGAGTGCCGAAAACCTGTAGCCAGATTCTTTACCTGCAAAGGCAGGATTAAAATATCCCCCATTGTACATGTATTGCGTAAACTGGGCATCTTGTTGGCCATTGACGATTGATGCAAAAAAACTACCTATCCATATCAGCAGGAGGCATTTCAATATTGTAAAATCACGTTTAACCATGTATCAATAAAACTGATGATTTAAACTTTTTTCTACACAATTAAACTCAATTTTCCCACAAAAGATTTGAAACGTCACAAATTATTTGCCTTTTTTATATAAAGTTCTAAAGCCCCGGTCATGCTTGGGGCATTCGGCATAGGCGCCTCAATGTCAAGGATTAATCCATGATCTCTCACTTCCTTGGCTGTAGTGGGCCCAAATGCTGCAATCCTTGTATTGTTTTGCTTGAATTCAGGAAAATTTTGCTTCAATGACTTGATGCCTGAGGGAGAGAAAAAGGCGAGGATGTCATATTTAATATCCCGTAAATCTGTAAGATTTGATGCAACTGTGTGATAAATGATTGCCTCGGTATAAGAAATATTATTCTTTGCCATATACTCAGGAATTTCATCTTTTCTGATGTCAGAGCAAGGAAACAGGTATTTCTCAGATTTATGTTTTTTGAAATAATCAAAAAGGTCTGCAGCAGTCTTTTGACCTACATAAAGTTTTCTCTTCCTGATCACAATATATTTTTGAAGATAATGGGCCGTCTGGTCAGAAATACAAAAATACTTCATATCCGCAGGCATCTCTACTTTGAGTTCCTTACAAATCGTAAAAAAGTGGTCGATGGCATTCCGGCTTGTAAAGATGATGGCAGTATGTTTGAGGATATCAATCTTTTGCTTTCGGAAATCCTTGACTGAGACCGGCTCAACTTGAATAAATGGTCTGAAATCTATTTTTAAATTATACTTTTCAGCTAATTGAAAATATGGTGATTTCTCATCTGTTGGCTTTGGCTGAGAAACTAAGATACTTTTTACCTGGTTCAATCTGTCTTTGGTAGATTTAGTCGTCATATTTCACTTCAGCATTTGGACTTTTTCACTTGAATTCACCCTATGATTACCTTCGAAAGGAATAACAGGGGGACTATTTCTGCGCTGCAAATGTAAACAAATAAATGGTAATTTTTAAAAGACACCCGATTTGACATGATCAGAAAAAGCATGAGGACCCCAACTATATAAATCCAAAAAAAGCCGTAAAGCAGAAATTTAACTGATATTTCCAATTCAAGGAATCCGTTCAATACAATAATGCTTACAATAAAGGCGATTATGAATATTGTTATGGAAATAATGCGCAGCATATAAAAAAAATGGGGAACAACAATTTTTTTCAAATCAAATACAAATCCCAAAAATCTCAATAAAGCAAATTTCAAAAACGCAAATACGATGAGTAAGGATGATCCCAGAAGCCAACTTAGAAAATGTTGGTTCAGGTCACCGCTGACAATGAATCGGAGACTTTCGTTGCCTACAGCTTTGACGCAAAACATCAGCAGCAAAAAGGCCATCATATTCATAAGCAGCAAATAAAAAATAACATCCAAAGAAAAGAACTTTTGAACCGAATTTGATTCCGAGAAATCCTCCGCCGAGAAGACCGAGGTGGGCATCAGGATCAATTTGAGCACCAATGGGTAAATCAACTTGTACACAGCGATCAAAAACAGAATGCTGACAATCGCAAAAAAGAAGAAGTCATTGAAGCTTTCTAACTCCCTCTTCTCAGGCATAGGTTTTTCAGGTGCCGCTTTTTCTATTGGCGCAATGTAATTTTCAAAAAACCCTTTTTCTATAGAGATATTACTTGCATTGATCCCCTTTTTGATGACAGTCATCAATGTTCCTGTAGAGTCAGCCTCTGAAACAAAACCTTCGAAATCGGCCAAGGGCATCACAAAGGTCGTGTCCTCGGTGGTATGGAACCATAACTTATCCTCCAAAAACAAGGTGGATTCACCCGGAAACTCAAATCTAAAAGTGCTGTTTGGGAATGTCTTCAAATCCAATTTTAGTTCAATTTTTGGATTCGGTTTCCGAATCTCTTCAGGATACATCTCTAGGATTTCGGGATTATAATTTTCCAAAACCTGAGAAAATCCGGTGAAAGAAACCCCAAAAAAAACCAAAAAAACAATGAAACTGAGGTAGGATGTTTTCATCTGCTAGAATCTACCGGTATATCCAAAGTGGATTTTGGAAAGATTGAAAGAAAAATCCTGAGTATCTGAACGCCCAAGACCGTATATGAAATTGAAAACCCCATTTCCTGTTTCCAAGCTGAATCCCATTCCCGCAGAGAAGGTATTGTCTATCCCAAAGTCCTGAACGCTGTTCTCCAATCTTCCCATATCGGCAAAAATCATAAAATAAGAGTAGGTATCAAAATAAAACCTTGGCTCAAAATTGAGAAAAAGATAATTGTTGGCAAAAAAGAAATTCTCATTGAATCCACGGATGCTTTGGAGGCCACCAATCCTGAACAAATCATTAAGCAGGATATTTTTATTTTCAACCAAACCTCCTGCCAGTCTGGTGAAAATCCCCCATCGGGGAGAAAAATAAAAATGCTTTTCAAATTTTGCCTCCATATAGTATTGCAGGGTTTTGGATTCAATCCCTTCATAAAGACTTGGAGGAAGGCCCGTATTCTGCAATATGTTTTTGTTTCCAATGGCAAATTCAATTTGTGCCAAAGCACCTCTCCTAGGAAAAAAAACATCATCCAACCAGATATGCCGGTAGTTGAGACCATAATTATTAAACCTAAAATCACCTGCCTCCGGAAGCTGTGTGCTTTCTTCAAGCCCATTGACAGCGAGCAAATCTCCGGCCTGACGTCTTGTAAAGAAACTGAGATACCCGTCAGAATTGAATCTATAACCAAAATTGAGTCGGAAATCCCTGTTTAGAAAAGTGGTATCTTCTTTTAAAAGGGAAAAGGAAATACTTGCATCTATATTTGAGCCCAAAAGCAAAGGTTCAAAACCGGCGATTTTCAATGTCTGGGAAAGCTGATTGAACCGTTGCCAATGCAATTCATAATTCCGCCCGGTTCCCGCCACATTGAAAAGCGCAATATCGAACTGACCTGTTACCAATAATTTGCCTCCCTCGTTTTCATTGGGCAAAAAGCCGATGATACCGTCAATAGAATTGATTTTTCGGTCCGCAACCGGGAGGTACAATGTTGCTTGCTCATTCTGAAAACTGAGTTCTGGTTCACCGGCCCATTTGAGATAAGGAAGTCCGCGGATTTGCCGGATTCCTTCATCGATTTTTTTCTGAGAGAAAACCTGACCCGACTCGATCTGTAGAAACCGGGAAAGAAACTCCGGCTTGGTTTTGGTATTTCCCGTGATTTTTAAGGAATCAAAAATAATCCTTGGCCCGGATTCCAAAACCAAAGACCCTGAAAATCCCTTGCCGCTTCTTACTAAGCTGTCCAACTTGATGGAGGCGAAAGGATAGCCTCTATTTTCGGATTCCCGCAAAATGGTTTCAAAGAGTCTTGAAATTTGCCTGTAATCAAATGGCCTGCTTGTAAATCTTCTCAAGTCCACACCTGCTTTGACCATCAATACCGGATCTACATTACCTTGGCTCAACGACACCCATTCAAACTTTTCTCCCGGATCCACTTTAAGCCAAAGTGAATCCGGGGTGGATTTGACCAATGTTTCACTTGGGGCCAGGTAACCTAAACCATAGATCTCCCGATATTTTCCTCTTATAAAATTAGAAACCTCCACAGAATCTTTGAAAATCTGCTCTTCCTGAACCGCCAAAGCTCCTGACAATTCCCAACGGATCCATTTCCCTCCCTGGGAAAATCCGGGGAAACCGATTGAGCATAACAGAGGGAACAGGAAAATGAGGATTCTTTTCACCTTTGAGCGGATAGGTTTAAGTATCTTTGACGGCTAAAAGTAAATAAATTGTCCGGTATCTACATCCATATCCCGTTTTGCAAGCAGGCATGCCACTATTGTGATTTTCACTTCAGTACCAATAAAGACCTGATCGAAGAAATGGTCGATTCCATCTGCCTTGAGCTTGAAAGGAAAAAAGATTTCCTGCCAAAGGGAAGTCCGGTCAAAACAGTCTATTTTGGAGGAGGTACGCCCTCTTTGCTTTCCAAATCTCACTTGGAAAGGATGATGGAGAAAATCGCCAAGTGGTATCCATTGGATTTGATTGAAATGACTTTGGAAGCAAATCCCGATGACTTGAACACCGAAAACCTCCATAACTGGAAAGGTTTGGGCATCGACAGGTTAAGTATCGGAATACAGACCTTCAATCCCGAGATTCTGAAATTTTATAACAGAGCGCATACTGCTGAAGAATCATTAAAAGCCATTGAAACCGCAAAGTCTATGGGTTTTGAAAAATTATCGGTTGATTTGATTTATGGATTTCCTTCATACAGCCATGACATCTGGAAAAAAGACCTTGACATCGCCTTGTCTCAAAATCCCGGACATATCAGCAGCTACTGCCTGACTGTGGAGCCAAAAACCGTTTTGGGAAATTGGCACAAAAAAGGAAAATATAAAGCCGCATCCGAGGATTTTGCTGCTGAACAATTTGAGATTCTCATGCAATCCATGGAAAACGCCGGTTATGTTCAATACGAAATTTGTAATTTTGGATTGCCGGGTCAGTCTGCGATCCACAATACCAATTATTGGCTCGGAGTTCCATACTTGGGTATCGGCCCAAGTGCTCATTCTTTTGACGGCAAAAGCAGGGGGTCGAATATTGCAAACAATGTCCAATACATCAAGAAGCTGAAAGCCGGGGAATCCATCTACACCAATGAAATCCTCAACACAGAAGAAGCTACCAATGATTACATATTGACTTCGCTGAGAACAATCTGGGGAACCGACCTGACCTACCTGAGAAATATTGGAGGATATAACCTGGCAGATATTAAAAGAAACCAAATCCAAATGCTGCGGCAGGAAAACCTCATACAGGAAGAAAACAATAAAATCATCCTGACCAAAAAAGGCAGGTTATTGGCAGACAGCATTGCCGAATCTCTTTTTTTACCTTAATTAAATTACCTTTGATCCTATGGAAAAGTACGGCAATAACGGAGGAAGAAAGAAAGAGGCGACGCCATTGAAAGAAGCTTTTGATGATTTGCTGAAAGCTTACAGGCTCAAAGACAAATTTGACGAAAGGCTGCTTTTGCAGGCTTGGCCTGAACTGATGGGCAAAATGGTCGCATCAAGGACTTCCGGCCTGTACATCAAGGAAAAGAAACTTTTTGTGAAAATCTCCTCCGGGCCAGTCAAGAATGAGTTGAAAATGAACCGGACCAAAGTCATGGAACTGATTGAATCCAAATTTGGTAAAGGAGTAATCGAAGAGATTGTTTTTCTTTAAATCAATCCTGCTGGGCAAATACTTTTTTCATCAGATCTGAAGTACGACCGAGGGGATTTTCCCTGATATTTTTTTCTTCCTCTGCGATCAGTACAAACAATCCGTCTATCGCCCTTTGGGTCACATAAGCATTGAGGTCAGGATCGATCTTTTGTTTGGAAAACGGAATTTTATTGTAAGAAGAAGCTAAATCTCCATAGTATTTGGTGGCGCCAACTTCATCCAGGGATGCTTGGATTTTTGGTTTGAAGAGTTCTACCAATTGGGCATTGGTCGTCCTTTTCAAAAAATCAGTCGCCGCCGTCGGCTCACCTTTCAATATCCCAAGGGCATCCTGAATGTTCATCTGCCTGATGGCATTCACAAAAATGGGCTTTGCCTCGATTGCTGCACTTTCCGCACCGCGGTTGATGGCGAGTAATGCACGGTCTACTTCACTGCCCAATCCCATATTTCGGAGGGTTTTTTCTACTTTTTTGGCATCTTCTGGAAGGAGTATTTTGATAAGGTCATTTTTAAAGTAACCATCAGTTTTTGACGCAAGGTCAGTTCCCTTTACTATCCCTTGTTCGAGCGCCTCTTTCAGGCCTGCCGCGACTTCATCCTTTGACAAGGGTATCTGCCCTGAAGCGACGTCTTTGAGCAGTTTGTTGATTTGGGCGGAAGAGCAACTGTAGATAAAAATGAAAAGCAATAGAAAAGAAATCCTGTATAATCGCATATTGTTTTTTAACATTTATTTAGACTTATGGCATTTAACGCTTTCAGGAAAATTAAGTTTGTTTCAGTATTATTGTGTTCAATTTCCAAGAATGCTCAAAATCCCAGCACCCAATATCGGTAGAATAAGTGTTTTGGTGGCCGTCATGACCTGGTTAGCTTTACTTTTTGTAGATATCACCAGGATTTTCCAGTCAGTGAATCAGATGGAGAACAGCCTTGATGCTGAGATTTCTTACATCCTTGAGATTCTGTTTTTTATTCTTGTCTATATTTTTTATAACCATTCGATAAGCAAAAATGAAAACATTGATTTTCTGAACCTCATCTGGAGAGGAGTATCGACGGGGCTATTGGCAACATTCATCACCGTGGGGATCAACATTTTCTACAGGTTGTTGGGAGAAAGCAAACTCGGTTCAGACCCTTTGTTGAGTAACTTTTTCTACCATGTCAATTTTGCTTTTATCTCACTTTTTCTTATTTCCTGTTCCCTGCTTTGGAAGCACCTGATCCTTTACCAAAAAACAAAAAGCGTGGTACAGCAGTGGCAGGCTTTTGAGATACTGATGCTGATGAGTATGTTTTTCGTATTCGTCAACGGCAATATCTTAGATTACAGCTTCCTTTTTGGATTGGTGTTTCTCACAATTTTTGCGGCCTCCATATCTGTCAACCTGAAGTGGATTCCTTATTTGACCTTCAAGGAAAAATGGAAGTCGATTCTTTTTTTAGTGATTATCCTGATCTGCACCACTTTCTTGTTTTTCGAAATATTATCCTACAGCGACAGTGACATCACTTTTGTCAACTTGACAGACAACTTATTTCTGATGGGTTTATTTGCATTTGTGTTTATATATACCCTTTTCAGTTTTTTGGTGACGCTGTTCAATCTGCCGACTTCTTCCGTTTTTGAGCAAAAACTGGTGGAAGCCATCAATTTCCAGCGGCTAAGCCAATCCATCAAGCCAGGGCAGGACGAAACCCAAGTGTTGGATATTTTGATTGATTCCAGCATGAGCGCTTCCTATGCTGACGGGGGATGGCTGGAGATTTTGGATAAAGACCTTGCACCTCAGGTGATCCAGAATAGGTTTATTGATGAGGAAATCCGTCAGGAGATCATTACTTTATTCCAAACCATAAAGCCTTTTTCGGAGTTTGACTGGTCGTTGGACGACAATGACACGAAGAAATTATATGGAAAAATTCCCCACAACATCTTCAAATCAGCATTTTTAATTCCTTTGATAGTCAATAAAAAAACAATTGGTAGGATGTATTTGGTCAAAGAGGTAAGGGATGGCTTCAACAAAGAAATGATCAACATCATTACCACATTTGTCGGGCAGGCTTCTATTTCGGTAGAAAACTACAGGCTGCTAAATGAGGCCATCAAAACAGAAAGGTATAAGGAGGAGTTAAAGATAGCCCAGCAGGTTCAGCGTAGTTTATTGCCAAAAGAGCTGCACCACAATGAAAAATTTGAAATATGCGGATTTTCTGTAGCCGCAGACGAAGTCGGGGGAGATTATTATGAAACCAAAGATCTGGACGATGGCGTATTTGCCATTATCATAGGAGATGTCTCCGGCAAGGGTACTTCCGCTGCCTTCAATATGTCCCAGATGAAAGGAATCTTTCACACCTTGGTACAGCTGAAACCCAGCCCCGGCGAGTTTTTGTATGTAGCAAATACTGCCCTGAGTCAATGTCTCGAAAGAAACCATTTTATCACCACTTCCTATTTTCTGTTGGATACCAACCAACAATCCATCAAATACAGCCGTGCAGGCCATTGCCCAACTTTATTTTATGACCAAAGTGAGAACAATGCCGCCTATCTGAGTGCAGAGGGATTGGGTTTGGGAATTGTAAGGAACTCAAATTATAGGGATTACATCCACGAGTCGGAGTTCAGGTACGAAAAGGAGGATGTTTTAGTGCTCTATACAGACGGAATTATAGAGGCTACGAATAAAAAAGGGGAGGAATTCGGATATGACAATCTCAAATCCTCTTTGATGGAATATAAAAATCTAAGTGCAGACAAAATCCAGGAAAAGATTATCAACCAGATATATCAATTTGTTGGTGAGGGAGGAATACCCGATGATGACTTTTCTATCATGGTGATCAAGTTCAATCCATAACCAATCATTTACAAACCCGTAATTAAGAAGATGCTTATTATAGACAAACGTTTAGAAGATGACAGTTGGATCCTCATTTTAAGGGGAGAGATCGATGCGAGCAACTCCGTAGAATTGGATTCCGCCATCAGCCAGGTAGTACAGGATGGTGCAAAAAACATTTTGATTGACTGTTCAGCCCTTGATTATATCTCTTCCGCAGGCCTTGGCGTGTTCATGTCCTATCTGGAAGAATTTGAAGAAAACAAGGTCAAAATGGTCATTTTCGGTTTGAAAGATAAGGTCTTTCAAGTATTTCATATTCTTGGTCTTGACCAACTGATGAGTATCCGGCCCACCAAAGAAGAAGCCCTCGAGGGTTAATATATGCATTCCCAATTAAGATTATATTGCGACACAGCCCAATTGTCGGACCTGAGACAGTTTTTAGAAGGGATTCTAAAGGAAACCCAGATGTCCGAAATTGAGCAACATCAAGTGATCTTGGCTGTGGAAGAAGTTTGTGCCAACCTGATAATCCACTCCCATGACTGTAATTCCAAAGAATATATTGACCTCAATGTGATCTCCTCCCCAGCCTTGATTGTCTTCGAAATCCTGGATTTTGGTAAAGGGTTCAATATCCTCGAATACCAAGAACCAGAGCTATCCCAGGTCATCAAATCCAAAAGAAAAGGGGGCCTTGGCATCATTTTGATCAAAAGGATTATGGATAAAATCGAGTTTGAATCTTTTGAAAACAAAAATATCTGCAGGCTATATAAATTTCTGAATTCCAAATAATTGTTAATTAAGGCATCTAATTAGTCGGAGCCAACCGAATTTTTCAATTTAATTTGTAACATTGCACTTGTTTTCCGGCATTTCATTTATGATTAATATAAGTCGCTTTATTTACCTACTCCTGATTTTAGCATTTTCATGCAGCCCAAAATCTACTGTCACGCAGGTAGAAATACAGGAGAACATCCCATCACCCTTGTTGTCCATTGGAAACAGTGGGGTGTACGGCGATGAATTTTTGCATATGCTGTCCAAAAACAGGGAATTTAAAAGTTCTGAAAGTAAGATTTCTGAAGAGGAGTTTCAGGAAAATCTGGAACTTTTCATCAATTATAAACTCAAAGTCAAAGAGGCTGAAACCCTTGGATTAGACAAAACCGAGGAGTTTGAAAGGGAATTTGAAGTGTTCAAAGACGACCTTACCCAGCCTTTTTTAATCAAAAATTCCCTGCAGGAAGGTGAGTTGATGAAGGCTTACAACAGGATGAAAGAGGTGGTCAAAGCCAGCCATATCCTGTTGCAGTTCCCACCGAATGCCAGTCAGGCAGACACCATTTCCGTGTTGAGAATGGCATTGAAGCTCAAGGAAGAGGCTGAAAACGGCGCAGATTTCAACGAATTGGCATTTCAACACTCTGATGACCCTTCAGCCAAAGACAACAAAGGTAATTTGGGATATTTCACGGCTTTACAGATGGTTTCGTCATTTGAAGATGCGGCGTATTCCATAAAGGTGGGGCAGATTTCAGATCCGATTCTCACAAACTTCGGATACCATATCATCAGATTGGAGGACCGTCAGCCCAATCCTGGCGAAGTGAAAGTTTCCCACATTTTGGTCCGGTACCAAGGTACTGATCCTGTATCAGAAGAAAGGATTTTAAGAAAAGTGGGTGAAATCTACACGGAACTGCAAAAACCAGAGAGTTCTTGGGAAGAAATATGTAAGCTTTATTCTGAGGATTCAGGCACCAAAAACACAGGTGGTTCATTGCCTTGGATAAGCTTGGGATCTGTGATACCTGAATTCGAAAGGGCGGCATTTTCACTTCAGGAGGAAGGTGAAATTTCACCTCCTATTAAGACTCCGTTTGGATACCATATCATCAAATTGGAAGGCAAGAAGCCTTTGGCAAGCTATGAGGAAATGGAATCTTCCATCAAATCAAGGATTCTGAGAGACAGCAGATCCACTTTGATCCAATCACAGGTAGTGGCTATCCAAAAATCAAAATATGGATTTGTTGAAAATGAAATTTTGGTGGATTCAATCAATAGCCTGTTTGCTTCCACTTCAAGGCAAGAATTATCAAAAACCATTGAGGCAAAAAATCTTTTGGATTCAGTTTTGTTCAGCATAAACAAAAAACCAAAAACCGTCAATGGCCTTTTGGATTTTATTGCTGAAGACCGTCAGGTTGTAAGGGCCAATGCCCAGAATTATTTTAAAACTTGGTATGACAAGTATGTTGAAGTCAACCTTCAGGAGGCAGAAATCAACGATTTGATGACAAACAATGAGGAATACAGGCTTATGATTCAGGAATACAGAGATGGTATCCTACTTTTCTCCCTGATGAACGACCAAGTGTGGCAGAAAGCCATCGAAGACAGCTTGGGTCAGGTAAGCTTCTATCAAGAAAACGTCGGAAAATACCAATGGAATGAACGCGTGCAGGCTTTGATACTCACCATGGCCAAAGAAGAAAGTATTCCATCGGTGAGAAAATTTTTGGCAGACAAAAAATACCAACCAAATCTAGTTGACCGTTTGGAAAATACTTTCCTGATCAACAATCCCTTGGCCTTTACAGTGTCTGAAGGCATCTTTGAATGGCAGCAGCATCCTATTCTGAAAAATGCAGATATGTCCAAAAATTTTCAGGAATTGCGGTTGGAAAACAAAGCCTATATGGTTGTATTGGGAGAAAAGGTAATGCCGGGACCAAAGAAATTTGATGAGACCCGGGGAAAGGTTATACAGGATTATCAGGAATTCCTGGACAAGAAACTTATCTCTACCCTGAAAGAGAAATACGCCGTCCAGATCAATGAAGCCGAAAAACAAAAATTATTTGACCTTGCGGTGGAGAAGTAGCCTTTTGTTTACCCTCCTTTTGGCAACAATAGGATCATGTGACTTCTTTAGGTTCAAATCCGAAGTAAATACCGATGTGGACCCTATAATTGCTTCTGCAGGGGATCAAAAATTATATCTGTCAGAGCTTTCATTCATCAAGTCAGAAAGCAAATCTGGGGAAGACAGTGCTAACATTGCAGGCAGGTATGTTCAGTCATGGGTAAGAAAGCAACTCCTGATCAAAGAAGCCGGCAAATCAATGGCCTTTGACGAAGCAGAAATCAATCGGAAACTTCTGGAATATAAGTATGCGCTGATGGTCTATGAATTCGAAAAGAAGTATGTGGAGGAAAACCTAAACAGTGAAGTCAATCAACAGGAAATTGAAAATTATTACCAGATCAACAAAGCTAATTTCAGCTTAAAGGAAATAATTGTAAAGGTGAATTTCGTTAAAATCGAAAAAGAATCATCCCAAAACAAACAGCTTGAAAGAATGCTACGGTCACAAAATCAAAAAGACCAAGATACATTTAAGGAGATGGTGATCAATTCAGGAGCGAATTATTTTCTTGAAGATTCCACCTGGATCAAATTAGATGATATAATTATAAATACCCCCTTGGCCAACCATCCCAATAAGGTGGAATTGGTTCGAAACAACAAACATGTAATTACTGATGATGACCTTTACAGGTATTATTTCAGAATATTGGAATACAAATTGCAGGAACAGGTTCCACCGCTTGAATTTGTCAGAGATGAAATAACCAAAATCCTGATCAACAAAAGAAGGATTGAACTCGTCGATCAATTACAGAAAGAAGTTTATAACAGAGCACTTGAAAAAAATGAATTCAAATTATATGAGTAAATTAAATTATTTGCTTGCCATTTGTTTATTGAACCTGACCACTTTTCAGGCAATAGCACAGACGGAAGTAAAAACCGAAACTGCGGCCCCATCGGGTCAGGTAATTGATAGAATAGTAGCCAAAGTAAACAATTACATCCTGCTTGAGTCCGATATCCAAAAATCCTACCTTGAAGCCATTGCACAATCCCAACAGGATATTCAGCCTCCCACAAGATGTGAGGTGTTTGAGTCATTGCTTATCAGCAAAATGATGGTGGCAAAGGCAGAAATTGACTCTGTATTGGTGACAGATGCAGAAGTGGTTTTTCAAGCGGACCAAAGATTCTCCATGGTGATGCAGCAGTTTGGCGGAGATGAAAAAATGCTTGCTGAGGTTTACGGAAAAACTGCTGACCAACTGAAAACGGAGATTCATGACATGTTGAAAGAGCAGATCACCGTCACCAAAATGCAGGAAAAAATCACTGAAGGACTATCCATCTCCCCGGCTGATGTCCGCAAATTTTACAATGATATCCAAAAAGATTCCCTTCCTTTCTTTTCAGCAGAGGTAATGGTGGGACAGATTGTCAAAAAACCTGAAATAAACCAAAAGGTAAAAAACGAAATTACAGCCCAACTCAGAGATCTCAAGAATCAGATCATGGATGGGAAGGAGGATTTTCAGACCCTTGCAAAGCAATATTCCCAAGACCCCGGATCAGCGCCTTTGGGCGGTGAGTTGGGATTTTTCCGAAGAGGAGAACTAGCTCCCGAGTATGAAGCCACAGCGCTTGGCATGGAAGTCCTCGAAATCAGCGATCCTGTTGAAACCTCTTTTGGTTTTCACATGATACAGCTTTTGGAGAGAAGAGGAAATACTTTCAATACCCGCCATATCCTGATCCGTCCAGAGCCTTCTGAGCAGGATATTCTTGATGCCGAAAGATTTTTGGACAGCATCAGGACAGTTATCCAATCTGGAAAAATTGAATTTGCAAAAGCAGCGAAAGAAAGCTCGGAAGACAGGGCTACTTCTGACAACGGTGGGTTTTTTGTGGATCCAAATAACAATTCAAGCAGGCTTACACTTAGGACTCTTGACGATCCTGTTTTATATTTTACCTTGGATAGTATGAAGGTAGGCTCCATTACCCCTCCGATCCGTTATGAAACCGAAAGGGAAGGTCCCCAAGTCAGGATACTTTTTTACAAAGAAAGGTTTCCCGCACACCGGGCCAACTTAGAGGATGATTATGAAAAAATGAAAGCTGCTACAAAAAGGAGGAAAGAAGAAACTATGCTCAGCAAGTGGTTTGCCACCGCAAAAGAAGATGTTTTCATCGATATTGATCCCGCCTATGACAGATGCAACGTCCTTAGCAAAAAATAAATCCTAGGTTAAAAATAAAAAGAAGAGTTTCCCCAACCGGGAAGCTCTTCTTTTTTTAAGCCCTTTCTAATGCCTGCCGGATATCCCAAATGATGTCCGAATGGTGCTCAACACCAATAGAAAGCCTGATCAGTTTTTCGCTGATGCCAAGTAATTTTCGGTCTTCTTCAGATACATCACTGTGCGTCATGGTTGCGGGATGCTCCGCAAGGGACTCTGTGCTCCCCAATGAAACTGCAAGCTTCATCAGCTTTAGATTGTTTAAAAACAAAAACGCTTCCTTTTCTCCTCCAATTATGTCAAAAGAAAGCATTGCTCCGGCACTGTTCTGTTGTTTTTTGAAGATGTCATATTGTGGGTCTCCCGGCTCCAGGTGCCCTAGGTAATACACTTTTTCGACTTTAGGATGTGATTTGAGAAAATCTGCCACCTCCACGGCATTGCTTGCCTGCTTGGTCATCCTGACTTTGAGTGTCTCCAGACTCCTCATCAAAAGCCATCCTGTCCATGGTCCTGCCATATTGCCTAGAAATGTCCTCAGCGTCCTGACCCGCTTCATGTGCCTGGAGTTGCCCAAGACTGCGCCGGCGATCAGGTCAGAATGCCCCCCAATATATTTGGTGGCTGAGTACACAATTAAATCTACGCCATGCTCCAGCGGATGCTGCCAAAGAGGACCCATATAAGTATTGTCCACACAGAGGATCACTTCCTTTTCTCTTTTGGTTAAGAGGTTGGCGACTTCCCTGCAGACAGAAAGGTCAAAAAGGGCATTGGTCGGGTTGGCCGGGGTCTCCACATAAACCATTTTTACTTTGTCCGCAAAACCCATGTTTTTGACGTTTTCAAAAATTTGACCTGTAGTTTGATCAGCCGTAAATCCGAAACCGTTAATACCATATTGGGGGAGTACTTTGTTAATAAAATGGTCGGTGCCCCCATAGATTGGTTTGCTGTAAAGCAAGACATCTCCAGGCCTCAAAAATTCCAACATCACTGTGGAAATTGCTGACATACCGCTCTCGAATACTGCACATTCTTCCGCCTGATCCCAAAGGCATAAGCGCTCTTCCAAAATCTGTAAATCGGGGTTATTGAGTCTGCTGTAGATCAATCCCAATTCCTCATTCGGCTCTTTTTCTCTTTTGCCGTAAGCAACCTGGAAAAAGGCCTTGCCTTCCTCGGCTGTTTTAAAAACAAAAGTACTTGTTTGGAATATAGGGCATTTTATAGCTCCTTCTGACAATTCAGGCTTGTACCCATGAGTCATCATCAAACTCTCAGGCTGGAAATATCTCTCTTGCATTTCATTTGGGTTTATGCAGGCAAATGACAATAAAATATTGATAATTGTCAATAGAGAAAAAAAAATATTATTCTGATTTTATTAAAAAAACTTTATAATCATTCCTTAAAAACAAAATTAAAAACTGTACAATACAGAAAATAGAAATATAATTTCAAAACTTTGTTTTTTAGGTCCTCCCAGTTACTGAAAATACGGAAAAATTATCTGACCAAAAGTTTGTGTTTGTATTCTTTCTCCCGGCTTCTTACAGTGATGATATATAATCCTCTAGGAAGCGCTCTGAAGACTATCTTGTCAACCCCAATCTCTGGTTTGGTTTCTTGAATTTCTTTGCCCATAATGTCTGCGATTTTTATCAAATTGACACCATTGACGCCTGCAAAAGAAACCCACACATCACCTTGGGACGGATTGGGATAGACATTTGTTTTCGCATTGGAAGGCTCAGACCCTATACTCGTTATAAAATTCACATTCACATCCAATGAAGTCTCCGGTCCGGAATTACAACTGTTCATCGCCCTCACGGAAACTTTAAAGTCACCTTGTTTTTCCCATAAAACGGTTATCCTATTGGTTCCTTCACCTGCAATGATTTTACCGGCATTGTTACTGATTTGCCATTGGAAATTGACCTCAGGAATATTGGCCACTTCATATTCCTCCTCCGTCAATCCAACCCTTTCAGGGCCATTAATTACGGACGTCTGACTTGGGGGAGCAATTACCTGGATGCTTTTTGAAAAAAAGGTGCCTTCTCCGCATGGATTGGTTGATTTGATTTTCAATTCTTTTTGTCCACCGTCAGTCCATTGGATCATAACTTTGGAAGTCCCCTGTCCCCCTGTCACTTTCCCACCGGTAAGTTCCCAAATGAAAATTGTACCCGGAACATCATTGACCCCATACGCCACTAGTCCTTCTATACAAACGACTCCTTCGCCTTGGATTTCGGTGATGTTTTTTGGTGTCGTTGAAACCAACACCTCAAGTCCCTTGGTTCCGCCATTTCCACAGTTATTCTGACCCCTCACCAACACTGCGTTTCTTCCGGGGGTATCCCACCTGACTACAATCCTGCTGGTACCCTGTCCTTCCAAAATGGACCCCCCATCAACACGCCATTCAAAAGCCGCATCAACATCTGTGTTTTGAACCTGATATACTTGCTGACTGATACAGATGTTGTTTTCACCAAAAATAACCGTTGGCATTTCCGGAACCTGACAGCTATAATTGAACAGAGAACCGTTTTCTCCAACTGCAAAGCCAGAGCTCAAATTTCCAAAACTTATCCCGGAAAAGTCCTGGTACGTTCCTGTCGGCATGATGGACCAAGTCAAGCCCCCATCCCTAGTCATCATCATCAGCCCTTTTTCTCCTGCCACAAAACCTATGGACTCATCAAGGAAATCCACGGCAGTGAGGTTCTTTGTCTCTGACAAATTGATCTTGGACCATGTGACTCCTCTATTGACGGTTTTTAATATAGTGCCTTTATTTCCTACTGCGACAGCAGAATTACTGTCTAAAGTATCCAAATCCACCAGATTTTCCGAAGTGGGAACAGCTACTTTCTGCCATTGCAATCCATCTTCAGTTCTTGCCAAAAATCCATTTTGGCCTATAACGATACCCGCCAGGTTATCAAAAAATACTAGCTCCCGGAGCCTTTCAGAAGTGGCAGCAACAGAGATTTTCTCCCAGGTAACACCCGAGTCGGTGGTCTTCCCCATGAATCCGTCTTCTCCGACTGCAAAGCCGATGGCACTGGTGAAAAAGTGCAGCCCAAATATTGTTGTATTGGCAAAAGGGGGATTTAAGGATGTCCAGTTAGCTCCGGAGTTTGCGGTTCTGAGCGCCACGCCATTATCTCCGACGATAAATCCAAATGAATTGGTAGTAAAAGCAAGATCATGAAAAGCTCCCGAAACAGGCCTAGACCTATTGATAAGGGCGGTTCCTCCATTGGTGGTTACCAAAAACAATCCCCGATCCCCGACAATATAGCCCAAAGTAGCGGTCCTAAACTGGGTAGCTTTATAATTGACATCCAAACCAGTCTGTCTGATCGTCCAATTCGTACCCGAATTGGCTGATGAAATGATGGTACCGTTGGTTCCGACGCCGAAAATTATATTGGATGTTTTTCTGAAACTAGCTGCAAAATATGTTTGGATGTTGGCGATATTGATGCCATCGAATGTAGTCCCTCCATTGGTTGTTCTTAATACAGTCCCGTTTTCCCCAAGTACGACTCCAATATTTGGATTCGTTCTGTTAAAAGACATGGCGGTCAGGTTACGTTCTGTACCGCTTGTTACAAGGTTCCAGGTTGTACCCGCATCTGTTGTTTTGATGATTGTCCCACTTTGGCCGACTGCAAAACCGGTAGTTCCCGTGGAGAAATAGATATCATTAATCGGGTTTATTTGTCCTGTATTTTGGATTGTCCAATTATTCCCTGAATTGATGGTTCTGACGACCTTTCCATCTGCCATCGCAACATATCCCGTATCCTGGTTTGCAAAAAACAACCGCTTAAGGTCCACTGTAGTCCCTACAGATTGCTTTGCCCAGCTTTGTCCACTGTTGGTAGACCGGTAGACTTCCCCTCCATCACCCACTGCATATGCCCGCGTCTGGGTTAAAAATTTTACGCTTCTCAAGGTTTTATCGGTACCCGCATTGATCAGCTGCCAACTGGTACCCCCGTTTGAGGTTCGGAAAATTTCCCCCATTTCACCGACCATCAAGCCAAGGTTTTCATCAAAAAAATCAACAGCCCACATTTTGGTTTTGGTGGGAGCTTCCTGTTCGACCCAGCTCAGTCCCCCGTCTATGGTTTTTAAAATAACCTGGTTGCCGGAAACATAGCCCGTTTCCTCAGTTGCCCAGGAAATACCTGTCAATTGGTTTCCACGGCCACCTACTCTTTTCCATGTCTGGGAATAACCAAAAGAATGGAGAAGTATAAAAATCAGAAGAGTTATTAAGCGTTTTGTCATCAATATTGGGGATTCAACAAACACAAAAATAGGACTTAAAACCAAAAATGAAAGGTTGCGGAATCGGTACCCACTGATTAAAACTGTATCTATAGTAAATTTAGGAGACAAACTGCAATAAACTTTTTATTAACTCATCTTTTAACCTTATTTTTACGCATCATAATTGAAAAAAAAATGAAAAAAATATTCGGGTTTTTGTTGATGATATCCCTTTTATATTCCTGTGGATCAAATGAAAGGGTAAGTAAAGAGGTTTTTGAGGAAGTAAACAAAAGCATGGAAGTCAAAAAACTGAACGAGGCAGACATCCTTCAGGCAGGCATGAAGTGGGGGGATGAAATCAGTACTGAAGCGCAGCAACAACTGATCGGCGCCTTACAAAAAGCAATAGAAGAAAAAGGGGTACCGGGCGCTGTCCAATTTTGTAATGTAGAAGCCCTTCCGATTTTGACAGAGGTCAGCCAAAAATACGGCGTGACCGTCCGCCGCGCTTCAAACAAGTTCCGAAATCCCAATGACAAACCTAATAAAGACGAAAAAGGTATCTTGGAAGCTTATGAGTATAATGTCGAAAATAACCTTTCACTAGATCCAAGTATCCAGAAGTTTGAAAACGGAGAAGTGTACCTGTACACCAAAGCCATCAAAATCGCAAATGCCATGTGCCTCAGTTGCCATGGTCAGCCCGGCACTGACATCAGCCCCGAAACCCAAAAAGCACTTGCGGATTTGTATCCACAAGACAAAGCTACAGGCCACAAAATGGGAGACCTCAGAGGCATGTGGAGCATCCGGATTCCAAAGAAAGAAGTGGTCAAAAAAATGTAAATCCCGTTTATCCTTTTCCATCATGCATCAATTTCCAAATTCTTCATTTTTTAGCAAAATATGCTTTTTGGTATTGGCCACTTTTATTTTTTCAGCCCAAAGTCTGTTTGCGGAAAAAGAAGAACAGTGTGTCCTTATCATACTAGCCCATCCCAATCCAGAGAGTTTCAACCACGCTATTTCCAAAACCATTGAAGCAAAGTTGCTTGAGAAAGGTCACCAAGTCAGGGTGAGAGACCTATACAAATTGGGTTTTGAACCGCTGCTGTCATTGGAAGAATGGAAGCGCTACGAATCCCAAGCCGGAGATACTCCCTCAGATGTCAAGTCAGAACAAGCCGAGATCCAATGGGCAAGCCATTTGATATTCATCTATCCCACCTGGTGGTGGGGACCTCCTGCGATGATGAAGGGGTATCTTGACAGGGTATTTACGCCGGTCTTTGCATTTGAGGCAGATGTGGCAGGCATCAGGGGAAAGCTCAAAGACAAGAAAGTCAGCATCATTCAGACCACTGGGGCCGATGAAAATTTTGTCAAAGAAAACGGCATGGACATATCTGTCAAGAAACTGATGGCTATCGGCATATTCGGAATCTGCGGCATGGAAGTGGCCCACCATGAATTCCTAATGGGCATCTCCACCAAATCCTACCACGAGCTCAAAGTCGTATTGGAAGAAGTTGATGCGATGGTGGGGGGATGGTTTTGAGGGTATATTTGAACTATTAAATCTGATTTTGTTTTTGTAGAATTTGCAAATTGGGCTGAACTTCTTGAAAACATTGATTGAATAAAAATTAAAACGTTTAAAAGAATCTTGGCTTTGTCTTACTCATTCTCCTGAGTAAGAAGATAAATTTAATGGGGTTTTACTATCCCTCAAAATTCTTCAATACTTGCATTTTCAAATTAAATTTCTAATTTAGAAATCAAATTGTGAGAACACTTTTTCATGAACCCTATACCAAACCAAAACCCTGAACAGATTGTCCGGGATTTGATTGATTTCCAACTGAAGCAAGCAGGTTGGCACGTTCAATCAAAAAACGAAGTGAATCTATCGGTAGTAACTGGGATAGCGGTTAGGGAATACCTTACCTCAACAGGACCGGCAGATTATGTCCTTTTTATCAACCGGAAACCGGTTGGAATCATTGAAGCAAAGCGTGAGCAGGAAGGGGAGCGGTTAACAACCGTTGAAGACCAATCTTTTGAATATGCCACGAGCAAACTCAAATACCTCAACCATGAGCCTTTGCCATTTGTCTATGAAAGCACAGGAGCATTGACCCGCTTTACAGATTACCGTGACCCAAAACCCAGGTCCAGATCTATTTTTCATTTTCACAAACCTGAAACTTTTGCTGAATGGATTGGTCAATCAATTCCCCTTCGGGCAAGAATAAAAGAAATCCCAACATTGGATCGGCACGGACTTCGCCCTGCTCAAATCCGTGCCATTCAGAACCTAGAAAATGCCTTCAAAGACAACCGTCCAAAATCTTTGATTCAAATGGCAACAGGTGCCGGTAAAACCTTCACGGCCTGTACATTTGTTTATCGTCTTCTCAAATTTGCCAAGGCTAAACGGATCCTCTTTTTGGTGGATACCAG
>JBBRFK010000027.1:0-23711 GCA_038224435.1 Cytophagales bacterium
GGTTCGTTTTAAATTGGAAAATGATTTTATCTTCTTCTTCCTTCAGATAGATCTTCTCTTCAAATGCATAATAAAATAATTCATTTGGCTTATGGTAAAAGTTCGAAGCCATTATTGTAATAAATCCCAAAATAACTAAAATTTTAATTAATGATTTCATAAAAATTATTTTTAAGGTTTTTGAATTAATTACTTGACGCTTTTACCACAATTACCTGTTTGTCGTCCCACACGCCAGGAGAAAAACTAACCGTAGTTAATCCTCCTATGCATAAGAATGAAAATCGTAGCTTATCCTCTTGCGGAGCCCTCCTATAAGTTACTTTAATAGGAAAATTTTGAGATAAAACCTCGCGTGACCGACCAAATTCTTCCTGATAAAATACTTTTTCTGGAATAGTAAAAAGTGGCCGTTTGGAATTGAGCCCCACAGGTGCCAGTAGTCTAAGACGTTCCGGAGATAAGCTGTAAGTAGATATGGTATCTGCAAGATCATTCGATATAATGACATAACCTACCCTTCCGTTTGAATGAAAGGAACAATAGTCAAATCCTACTATGGATCCCTCCATTTCAAATGTTTCAAAATCTTCTCTTTCTACGCAGGAAAACTGAAGCATGAGCATCAGGCCGATAAACAGGGGTTTCATGACAAAACCCTGAATAGTATTTGTATTATTAATTATATTTTTCATCTGACTGGAAATTAAGGCAACAAGTATTATCACATAATTTTATATAAAACATTTTGATTTCTCAAATTACCAAAGCGCTTAATCTCAATTATTTACAAGAAATCCATCTTTACCATTACCCAAAAACCAAACAATATTCTAAAACCTTAGTCCCCCCTCCTCAAAAAAAAAATTAAACTGTTAGTAAAAATTAGGATTTCAGAATAAAAAACTTTTTTTTTCCTTTTGAAGAAAAATTTTGAAAAATACAGAATATGATTATCCTGTATTTTTCCAGTAGGTCTAACGTCAAGCATAACAGCAGCGGATGCTACTTTAGCATCACCATCTTTGACCCATTTATTGGATAACCTAAACCTACTCTACAGATTAAATTGCTTACTAAATTAAGCAATATTATAATTTTTAGCTTTCCACAATAAGCATTAATTTAATTTTATGCTTGTTGTATTCAACAATATATCCTAATTTTGCTTACCAAATTAAGCAATCATGGACTCTTTATTAGAAAAATCACTCAAAAAGATCGAATCAACCTCTTTGGATTTTGTCCGAAGCATGATCGACCGGATACATTGGGAAGCAAGATTGATAGGGATCAAAGGTCCACGGGGCGTTGGAAAGACGACCTTGCTCCTCCAATACATCAAAAAAAACCTGCCACTAGACCATACTGTGCTATATGTCAGCTTGGATAATATTTGGTTTGCCCAAAACAGACTTATCGGTTTGGTGGATGATTTTGTAAAAAGAGGGGGGAAATACCTGTTTTTGGATGAAGTACACAAATACCCGGATTGGTCGATTGAGCTCAAAAACATCTATGACGACTTTCCTGAATTGAAAATAGTATTTACGGGTTCATCCATGCTCGAAATACTGAATGCAAGGGCGGATCTCAGCAGAAGGGCAATCATCTACCACATGCAAGGGCTTTCATTTCGGGAATTCCTCCATATCCAGACGGGACAAAATTTTCCATCAACCACGCTGCCCAATCTGATCGAAAACCACATCGCCATTGCTAGCGAGGTCAATGTCAGGCTAAAACCCTTGGAACATTTTCAGCAATATCTGAATTCGGGATACTTCCCCTTTTTCAGAGAAGTGCCGGCACTCTACCATCAGCGGTTGGAGGAAGTGGTGAACATGACTTTGGAAATTGAATTGCCATTGCTGAGAAAGGTGGACGTTTCCTACATTCCAAAACTCAAGCAGTTGCTTCAGATTATTTCCGAATCGGTACCATTCATTCCCAATGTGAGTAAACTGAGCGAAAGGATTGGCATCAACAGAAACACCTTCATTGCATACCTGTTTTTTTTGCAGGAGGCACACATCACCAAAAACCTGTATAAAGACATCAAAGGCATCACCCAACTCCAAAAACCTGACAAAGTGTATTTAGAAAACACCAATTTCCAATTTGCCTTTTCTCCGAAGAACGCAGACTTGGGAAATTTGAGGGAAACATTCTTTGTCAACCAATTGGCGCATGAACACACTGTGGAGTATATTGACAGGGGTGATTTTCGGGTCAACCGCCAATATTCATTTGAAGTTGGGGGGAAAAACAAAACTGCAGAACAGATTCAGGGAGTGAAAACCAGCTTTATTGCGGCAGACGACATCGAATATGGGACAGACAAAAAAATTCCGTTGTGGCTGTTTGGGTTTTTGTATTAAAATAAATGATTATCCGCAATGATGCCTATTAGTTTATTTCGGATAATCTTATTTATAGGAGCTAAATCCAATCAAAATATTCTTGAATAATCCTTTTCTTTTCGGTTTGGATGTATTCGAGGTAGGCCGCTGCTACGGGGGAAAATTTCTTGTTTTTGAGATAGATCAGGTTCCAGTTTGTCACGATAGGAAGCCCTTCCACCTGGATGATTTTAAGATCTCCATTTTTGAGTTCATTTTTGATCCCGATCAGAGGCATGATAGAGCAACCCAATCCGGCGATAACGGCTTGCTTTACTGCTTCATTGGAAGTGAGTTCAAGTTTTTTGGTGACGGGGACATTGTTACTTCTGAGATATCGCTCCATTGTCAACCTAGTCCCGGAGCCCACCTCTCTATAAATCAAAGTTATCTGTTCGAAGATTTGTTTTCCGACAACCTGACCTGAAATCTCAAAATTCCTTCCGGCAACCAAAAGGAGCTTGTTCTCCATCAATTCCACCGATACGATCTGAAGGGCCTCGGGTAAAATAGAAACCAAAGCAAAATCAATCTCATTTTCATCCAGGCTATTGACGACCATGGCTTTGTTGGTGACATCGAGTTTGAGCTCGATTCCGGGATTTTTTCTGATAAAATCACCCAAAAAATACGGCATAACATATTTCCCTGTTGAGACCACTGAGATTTTCAATCTTCCAGTCAGCTGTCCTTTGAAGGCCATTGTCTTGTAATTGATGGCATTGACCTGATCGACAATCCGCTCAGCGGCAACAGCTATTTCTTTGCCAAAATCAGTGACATATAGTTTTCTTCCCACAACCTCCGTCAGGGGAATTTCAAACTGGTCTTGAAAATTTTTTAGCTGGATGGAAACTGCCGGCTGGGTAAGATGAAGCTCCTCACCGGCTTTTGTAATACTTTCAGTCTGGGAAACTTTGAGAAAAACCTGTAACTGGTGAAGGGTGTAATGCATAAATTTTTTTTATGTATTTTATTATAAATATAAATAATAATATATGATATATACTCGGGATTTTTGGGAAAGGTTTCAAATTTTAAGAAAGAAATATGCCAAAAAAACTCTTTTTACTCTGTCCTTTGATCCAAGGGGAGATGTATTTAAAAGAAAAGTTCGGGAATGATTGTCTTTTTATGACTGCCTTGGGTTCTGTTTTTGACCTTCAAAACAATGCATACACGGAATCTATCATTCATCTTCTCCTCCAAGAGGATATCACAGAAATTTTTCATGTTCATGACATAGACTCTCCATTTCTCAAATCGGTGGTAGATAAGAAAGATACTTATAATTCTACCCCACATCAATTACTTGATACTTTGTTCAGTGAAAATTATTACGAAATCATGCAGGAGTCGAATAAAATTGGCTCGCTTGCGCTGATCCATATGAAGCACCAAGCCAACTTTATTTTACAGCACCCAAAATTAGCCTCCATTCTCAAAGAAAATAAAATTGCCTTACAAGGCCTTCTTTCCCAGATGTCGAAAAGAAAATCAATCCAGTTTGATCTACAAATGGCTTTTCAGAAATTATGAATCTTCAATTATTGATTGACAATTTCACCAATCCAGCATTGCTGTTTTTCGTCTTGGGGATTATCGCAGTTAGGGTCAAAAGTGATCTTGAAATCCCCCCAGACTCTTCCAAATTTATCTCCCTATATCTATTATTTGCGATTGGATTCAAGGGTGGGCAAGAACTTGCCCACTCAGAATTCAATTTGGGAATCTTATGGGCGGTTATTTTTGGGATTACCGTAGCAAGTGCGATTCCTGTTTACACTTTTTTTATTTTGAAAAGGAAACTGAGTATCGAAAACTCCGGTGCGGTTGCTGCGGCGTATGGATCGGTTTCGGCGGTGACGTTTGTGACAGCAGTATCGTTTCTTGAAATCCAACAACAGCCCTTCAGCGGCCATATGGTTGCCATCATGGCATTAATGGAAGCCCCTGCGATCATCATCGGAGTATTATTGGTCAAATTCTACGGGGAAACCAATTCCATGAAAATTCGAAAAGTGGTCAGTCATTCATTTACCAACGGTTCGGTTTTATTGATTTTAGGAAGCCTTGTGATCGGTTTTTTGGCAAGTGAAAAAGAAGCAGAAGGCATCAAGCCATTTACCACAGATATTTTCAAAGGATTTTTGGCAATTTTTCTTTTGGACATGGGAATTACGAGTGGGCGAAAATTAAAGGACTTCTTTGATTCAGGAAGGTTTACTGTGGTGTTTGCACTCTTAATCCCTATAATAAACGGTTGTTTGACAGCCTTTTTGAGCGGTTTCATTACATCCAATGTCGGTGACAAGTTTATGTTTGCCATTTTGGCTGCATCCGCTTCTTACATTGCCGTGCCTGCTGCGATGAAAATTGCGGTACCAAAAGCCAATCCGGGAATTTTCCTTCCTATGGCTTTGGCTGTGACTTTCCCTTTCAATATTACTTTAGGTTTTCCCATCTATTATCTGATCGCAAGTCTTTGATTTTTCAAAAAATCACGAAAGAAGTTTGGACCATTGTTAGTTTTGGATATATTCGCATCACCCAAAGTTTATCTATCTCATGAGAAAGTCAATCAAATTCCCCTTTTTGCTATTGCTATGTCTTTTTTTCAGTTTCCAGGGTTTCTCACAAATTGAATATGACATTCAGGAAGCAATAAATTCGTACTACAGTGCCAAAATGTGTGATGATTACCAGACACTTTTGGGGTATACTTATCCAGATGTTGTAGAAAAAGCGGGGGGACCTGACAATGTTATCAAGGCATTGGAATTGATCCATGATACCCAAAGGAAGAAAGGATTTTTATTGGAGGAATATAGGTGCAAGCCACATCTCCAAATGAAAGAAATAGGTGAAGAAACCCACGCCATTGTCCCTGTCACCACTGTATCAAAAGTTCCCGGGGGAAAAGTTTACAACGAGAGCCATATCATTGTTGTCGGTGCAGAGAAAAATACGAGGTGGTTTATCATTGAAACCACTTCACTTGATGACAGAAATGTCAACAAAGTTTTGGCAAGCTGGGATGACACGATGTTGATCCCCTACAAAAAAGCTCCGATTTTTAAGGAGGATAAATGATTATTGAACCAAAAAAAACACCCTGACTCGGGTGATTTTTTGGTTTTACATATTTCTGATTTTCCACTTTGCTTTCAGATAGCCCCAAATCACTTTGGGGCTCATCCTTTTTTTCCTCTTGAGGCTTCCATCATGTCCCATAATTCTTGGGGGATGGCGTCTAAGTTATTGAATTCACCCGCTCCCATCAGCCACTCTCCCCCATCGATGGTGATGACCTCTCCATTGACATAGGAAGAAAAATCAGAAACCAGATAAGCAGCAATATTGGCCAGTTCTTGATGGTCTCCTACCCTTCCTACAGGAACTTTTTTGGCAGGATCAAACTTTTTAACCAAATCCCCAGGCAACAACCTGCTCCAAGCTCCTTCTGTAGGAAAAGGTCCCGGAGCGATGGCATTGGACCTGATTTTATACTTTGCCCATTCGACAGCGAGCGACCGGGTCATCGCCAAAACACCGGCTTTTGCAGCAGCACTTGGCACCACATATCCTGAACCGGTCCATGCATAAGTCGTCACGATATTCAAGAATGTCCCGGGTTGTTTTTCTTTGATCCAATATTTTCCCGCAGTCAAGGTCACATTGGCGGTTCCTTTGAGCACGATATCCAAAACCGTATTAAAGGCATTGCTGGAAAGCCTTTCAGTAGGACTTATAAAGTTACCTGCCGCATTGTTGAGCACCACATCCACTTTTCCAAAATGTGAGTTTGAGTCAGCCCACATTTTTTCGACCTGATCTATTTCCCTCACATCACAGGCAAGTGGAAGGACTTTGCCTCCGGTTGCGGATTCCATTTCTTTGGCTGTATTTTGGAGAACATCCAATTTTCTGCTTGTGATGATGAGGTTGGCTCCTAGCTTCAAAAAATAAAGCCCCATGGATTTTCCGAGGCCTGTACCACCGCCCGTAATGAGGATGGTTTTTCCTTTCAATGCACCATCTTTAAGCATTCCTTCTGTATACGACATATTATTTTGGGATTAATGACCGTTGAAGATAGGGAATTGTATTTCTATAAAAAAGAGCTACCCCCATCTTCCCTCTATCATTTTGTAAACAAAACAATGGCGTTAGATTTGCAAAAAGAAACCTATCCAATGAACAAATCCGGCTTTTTTTTACTCCCTTTGCTTCTCATGAGCTCTTGCTTTGGGGATATTGACAAAGAAATCAGCACAGACCTCCAATTTGAGGGAAATGAGATTTTCAATATTTCTTTTTCACTGGAAGAATCTCTCTATTTTCCATTCCAGCCGATCGATTACTTCCGGTTCGCTAAAAGCATTGAAATACCAGGCTGCCCTGATGTCACCATTGATGAAAATCTTAAGAAAGTGACTTTGGACTTTACTGTCAAAAAGGAATGTATCAACAGTCTTTTTGTCTCAAGATCTGGAAAAATCCACCTTCAGTACATTACAAATACTGTTTTGGAATCCACTGTAAGCGTAGAATATGAGGATTATTCTGTCCAGGGAATGAAAATCGAAGGCAGAAGGGATTTTAAGCGGACCAACAGTTTACTCAATCCAAACAGAAGGATAGAATCTTTTCAGGATTTATTCATCATTGATGAGAATGAATCATCCTCAAGAATAAACGGAGATTTTACCCACCAATTGCAGTTCCTAAACGGGATGATGACAGGATTTTTAAGCACGGGAGAAATTGAAGGAAGAAATATTGCAGGAAGAACACTTAAAATGACCCAGACAGCCGCTAAAAATTATAACGTTGCCTGTATCAATGGTGGCTTTTTACTTCCGACACAAGGCACTGAAAACTGGCAAATATTCAGAAACGAAACCCAAGCTACGAGTCATAGGTTGGTCTATACCTTAGAAAATCAATGTAATTCTATCGCTACCATTACTTTGGATGATGGCCGTTTGATGGTTTTTAGATTGACCCAATAACCAACATTTTATTATAAAAATTTTGAAAATGTCTTTGCCATAAAAACCAAAAAAGCCTTCAGAATCTCTCCTGAAGGCTTTTTCATTGTATTTCAATTTAGATGTTAATACCTATAATATTCAGGCTTGAACGGTCCGTTTTCGGTGACACCGATATAAGCCGCCTGATCTGCAGTCAAGGTATCCAATTCCACACCTAATTTGGCCAAGTGCAAAGCAGCTACTTTTTCATCAAGATGCTTTGGCAAAACATATACTCCGGGCTCATACTGATCTGTATTCAACCAAAGTTCGAGTTGCGCCAAAGTCTGATTACTGAATGAATTGGACATTACAAATGAGGGATGTCCAGTCGCGCAGCCAAGGTTTACCAACCTTCCTTCGGCTAGGACTATGATTTCTTTTCCTTCCAAAGTGTAAAGATCGACTTGAGGTTTGATTACATCTTTGGTATGGCCATAGGTTTTGTTTAGCCAAGCCATGTCGATTTCATTGTCAAAGTGGCCAATGTTACAAACAATAGCCTTGTCTTTCATCGAAAGAAAATGTTCCCTGGTGATGATGTTTTTATTTCCAGTAGCAGTCACAATTATATCTCCTTCTTTAACAGCATCCACCATTCTTTTGACCGCAAACCCGTCCATTGCAGCTTGCAGCGCGCAAATAGGATCTATTTCAGTGACAATTACCCTCGCTCCTGCACCTTTCAATGAAGCTGCAGAACCTTTCCCAACATCACCATAACCTGCCACTACAGCCACTTTTCCGGCCATCATGATGTCTGTTGCCCTTCTGATCGCATCTACCAAGGATTCTTTACAGCCATATTTGTTGTCAAACTTAGACTTGGTAACAGAATCATTGACATTGATCGCCGGCATTGGTAATGTACCGTTTTTCATCCTTTCATATAGCCTGTGAACACCTGTGGTTGTTTCTTCAGATAGCCCTTTGATACCGGCAACAAATTCAGGATAGTTATCCAACACCATATTGGTAAGGTCACCCCCATCATCAAGGATCATGTTCAATGGCTTTTTGTCTTCACCGAACAATATCGTCTGCTCGATACACCAATCAAATTCTTCCGCTGTCATTCCTTTCCAGGCATAAACAGAAATTCCCGCAGCGGCAATCGCAGCAGCGGCATGGTCTTGTGTCGAAAAAATATTGCAGGATGACCAAGTCACTTCGGCACCCAAAGCTGTCAGGGTTTCGATCAAAACCGCAGTCTGAATAGTCATGTGAAGACATCCGGCGATTCTTGCGCCTTTCAAAGGCTGTGAAGGTCCGTATTCCTCTCTGATTGCCATCAAGCCAGGCATTTCTGCTTCTGCCAATTTAATTTCTTTTCTTCCCCACTCGGCAAGGGAAATGTCTTTGACCTTGTATTGGACAAATTTTTCTGATTTGATTTCAGACATAGTTTTATGATTTAATGAATTGAATTTCAATTTGAAAATGCAAAGCTAGGGTTTTTGTACCCAAAATAAAATTTGCCGGTTATAAGAAAGCGACTTCCTTCAACCCATATAAACAAACCTCTCCATCCCTTTTTTCGATGATGATTTTCCCGTTTTGGTCGATTCCTTTGATTTTGCCTTCAAAAACTTCACCATCATCAAAGGAAAACCATTCTCCCACTCTGTATAAGTTTGCCAAATAATCGGCCTTGATCTTTTTTAATTCTCCTTTTTTCAATGCCATGTACCTTTTCTCGATTTTGGCAATAAGCAATTTGAAAATTTCCCACCTGTTTTGTTCCTGTCTTGCGAGTAATTTGAGCGAAGTAACCTTGGGTAAGTCAAAGTCTGTTTGGTTGATGTTCAATCCAACTCCGATCACCGAATGTTCTATGCCCTTTTGGTTGATGATATTCTCTATCAAAATCCCTCCGAGTTTGCCGTCGGTCTGATGAAGGATGTCATTAGGCCACTTGATCTTCAAATCAGAAGAATATTCAGAAAGCAACTCTACCACAGCCAGACTGATAATCATATTGAGGTAAAATTGTTCGGAAGGTGCCAAAAAAATGGGCTGAAGCAATAGTGAAAAAGTGATGTTCTTGCCGCTTTCAGATTGCCAAATATTGCCTCTTTGTCCCCTTCCCTTAGTTTGGTGGTCTGTGATGATGATACTGCCCTCAGCTATTCCCCGCTTGCGTAATCTTTCAAGCGCTTCATCATTAGTCGAGTGACACTCTGTCAGGTAAATGACATCTTTACCAAGAAATACGGTATTGGCAAGGATTTTATACATCTCAAATTAGCTTATGTGGAAAGCAATGAAGAAATTTGTTTGCTCTCTAACTATTTAAAATTTAATTTGTAAAATTACCTTAAATAAATGATGACAGCAGAAGAGCTGAGCAAAATAATCGTAAAAGGAATGCAGGAGAAAAAAGCTTCCAATATTGTAGTAATGGATTTAAGAGGTGTTAAGAATGCTTTCACTGATTTTTTTGTTGTCTGCTCAGGGAACTCCGATACTCAAATCGAAGCAATTTCCGAATCGGTGGAAGAAGTAACCCAAAATTTCAAAGAAAAGCCTTGGAGAAATGAGGGTCGGCAAAACAATCAGTGGATATTGATGGATTATGTCAACGTTGTAGCTCATATTTTCCTCAAAGAACAAAGAGAGTTCTATGGATTGGAAGAATTGTGGGGAGATGCCAAATTCAAAAAAATTGAATCTTGAGGTTAGTTTAAACCTTAAGGAGCTAGAATCGTTTTACAACAAGTTTGAAACAAAAAATAATGGCTGATATCAAGAAGAGTAAAAATTTCATGCCCAAGACACCTGACAAGCCAAATTTTCAGCTTTGGCTGATCATCACGGCTGTTATTGTGCTGGTGGGAATTACCTGGTTTAACCAGAGGAATACCGTAATAAATATTACAAAAAGCCGGTTTGAGGATCTTTACCTAGCCAGTGACGTGGCCAAAGTAATGATCATCAGAAACCAGAATAGAATCGATGTGACCCTCAAGGAAGCAGCGCTTCAAAATGAAAAATACAAAAGCGAGCTCGAGGCAAATAGCCCATTCTTCAATCCCACAGGACCTCATTATTCTATTGAAGTAGCCAGTGCGGAGAAATTTGAAAAGGATTTTGAAGAATTGGAAAGCAAGGTCCCTGAGGATCAGCGTATAGGTTATAGCGTAAAAAATGAAGAAAGCTGGTCCAATTGGTTTGGAAGCTTCGGCTTCTTGATCATCCTGTTTGTATTCTTTTGGATTATGATGAGAAGGATGTCAGGACCAAGCGGTCCGGGCGGACAGATATTCAACGTCGGCAAATCAAAAGCCCAACTTTTTGATGCGGAAAATAAAGTCAAAATCACTTTTGATAACGTGGCAGGATTAGACGAGGCCAAAGAAGAAATTCAAGAAATAGTCGAATTCCTCAAAAATCCCGGGAAATTCACCAAACTCGGCGGTAAAATCCCTAAAGGAGCATTGCTTGTTGGTCCTCCGGGAACCGGTAAAACATTGTTGGCCAAAGCTGTAGCAGGTGAGGCAGGCGTTCCATTCTTTACGCTGTCGGGATCTGACTTTGTGGAGATGTTCGTTGGTGTCGGAGCTGCCAGGGTTAGGGATTTGTTTAAGCAAGCCAAAGAAAAAGCGCCTTGTATTATCTTCATTGATGAAATTGATGCTATCGGTAGGTCAAGAGGAAAAGGCCAAATGCCAGGGTCCAACGACGAAAGGGAAAATACATTAAACTCACTTTTGGTTGAAATGGATGGCTTCGGTACGGATTCGGGCGTTATCGTCCTTGCCGCCACCAATAGGCCTGACGTCTTGGACAGTGCGCTGTTGAGACCGGGAAGATTTGACAGACAGATCAGTATAGACAAACCAGATATGGTGGGAAGAGAAGCTATTTTCAAAGTTCACTTAGCCCCTATCAAAACAGGTGAAGACATCGATCCCAAAAAACTTGCTGCTCAAACGCCGGGTTTTGCAGGAGCCGAAATTGCAAACGTGTGTAACGAAGCAGCACTTATAGCGGCAAGAAGAAGCAAGACCGCTGTAGACATGCAGGATTTTCAAGATGCCATTGACAGGGTCATCGGTGGTCTTGAAAAGAGAAACAAAATCATTTCTCCTGAAGAAAAGAAAATCGTAGCCTACCACGAAGCAGGCCATGCTGTTGCAGGTTGGTATCTGGAGCATGCAGACCCTTTGGTCAAAGTAAGTATTGTACCAAGAGGAATCGCGGCACTGGGATATGCACAATACCTTCCCAAGGAGCAGTACCTATATCAGACTGAGCAATTGATTGACGAAATGTGTATGACCCTAGGCGGAAGGGCTGCGGAAGAAATTATCTTCAGTAAAATTTCTACCGGCGCACTGAGTGACTTGGAAAGGGTTACCAAAATGGCGTATTCCATGGTGTCCGTTTATGGAATGAATGACAAAATCGGAAATGTCTCATTCTACGACAGCAAATCGGCGGATTACAGAATGACCAAACCTTACTCTGAAACTACTGCTGAAACCATTGACGAGGAAGTAAGGAAGCTTGTGTCATCAGCCTATGAGCGAACCAAAACTTTACTCCGTGGCAAAAAGGAAGAACTGGAGACATTGGCAAAAGAACTGCTTGAAAAAGAGATCCTCTTCCAATCAGATTTGGAAAAACTGATCGGAAAAAGGCCATTTGCTAAGGAAACCACTTATGAAGCTTACACAAAGAAGCCTGAAAAAAAGGATCCAATCGCTGCAAAAGCCGAAGAAAACGGAAATGGTAAAGCAGGTCACGATGAGGACAAAGAGCCGGTTAAAGTGAAAGAAACCGAGGATTAATCCAAATAATATCTTAATAAGAAGCCTCCAAATTGGAGGCTTTTTTATTTTCCTGTTACCTTTACTGCATTCTTACAATCACATGAATCTTAGACTTCAAGAAAAAAAGATATTTTTTGCTTCTGATTTCCACTTGGGTGCCCCTGATGAAAAAAGCAGCAAGGACCGTGAAAAAAAAATTATCAATTGGCTTAACGAAATCCAAGATGACGCGGCAGCGATATTTTTGGTAGGTGATATTTTTGATTTTTGGTTTGAATACGATCAGGTAATCCCGAAAGGCTTCATCAGGTTTTTGGGCAAAATTGCCAATCTAAGGGAAAAAAACATTCCGATTTTCTTTTTTACAGGCAACCATGACCTTTGGATGAAAGACTATTTTACCAAGGAACTGGGCATTCCCGTTTTTCACCATCCCATAGAAGTGACTGTTGATAAAACCAAATTCCTTGTCGGTCATGGAGATGGACTGGGTCCGGGTGACAGATCTTATAAAATCCTTAAGAAAATTTTTACCAATCCAGTCTGTCAATGGGCGTTCAAATGGCTGCATCCTGACATAGGGATGCGTATTGCCAATAAGTGGTCAAGCAACAGTAGGATAACCAACGTCTCCAAAAACGACAATGAATTCAAAGGGGAAGATGAATGGCTTTGGGCCTATTGCAAACAGGTAGAGCTAAACAAACATTTTGATTACTACGTCTTCGGCCACCGGCACCTTCCGTTGAATTTACCTGTTGGGACCAAATCCCGATACTATAATCTGGGTGAATGGGTTTCGCATTTTACCTATGGCGTATTTGATGGCAAAGAATTTGAAATCAAAAAGTACGGGGCATGAAAGTCTGGTTGATCATATTTTCCTTTCTTTTGGTGAATGGGCAAAAAGCTTTTTCGCAGGACACAGAATGGGGAGATTTTAAGGAAATCAATTTTCCAAGGATTGACAAGGTATCGATGGATAATCAGGGCTTCATTTTTTTGACTGACCCTGAAGGGAATCTGTACCAATACAACAAATCCGGAAATGTCATCAACAATTTTTCGCCGCCCCGCCAAGGCAGGATTAGTCAATTAGAGGCAGCTTGGACGGTCAATATTTTTACTTTTTCCGCTGACTTGCAGGAATACAGAATCTTGGATAGGTTCATCAACCCTGTGGCTGAAAAGCAAATCCCTTTGAATCTGATCACCCTTGCCAAGGTAGCTACCATTGGAAATAACAATATCATATGGGTATTTGATGAGGCGGACCTTTCTCTCAAGCAATTTGACTACATGAGAAATAAAGTGGTCCAACATCAGCCTCTGAACCTGATTCTGGACAGGTCTTCGTTGGATATCACATACATGAGGGAATACCAGAACCTCCTTTTTCTAAACATAAGAGAAGAGGGGATTTTTATCCTTGACAATCAGGGTAATCTGATCAAAAAAATAAAGGCTTATCCAAGCCAAAATTTTGGCTTGTGGAAAAACAAAATAATCTTTGTTGAAAAGGAGAAAATCATATCTATTGACTTTCAATCTGAACAACAGGATACTTTACAGATACCGGAAGATTTCAAAGCTATAGGTGTATTGGCAAATCAGCAGATAGTCTTGTTGTTTAATGCAACGCAGATCCGGATTTATCAAAAAAGCGAAACTCCTCTGAATGGACAATAAAAAAGGAAAACATAAGATCAAAACCTTATGCTTCCCTTTACATTTTTTTGAAAATTGGGATTAACCGATTTCCACCAAAGTGATTTCAAAAATCAAGTCCTCACCTGCAAGCGGATGGTTGGCATCCAACACGATTTTTTCCTCATCCACATGAACCACTTTCGCTGGAACAGGCTGACCGGCCTGATTTTGAAGGGAAAGTTCCATGCCGATTTCTGGTTTGATATCTGCAGGAACCTGATCCATCGGGATGTCGATCATCATGTCTTCTCTTTTTTCGCCATATGCCTCTAAAGAAGGAATCGTGACACTTTTCATCTCTCCGGCTGCCATTCCATATACGGCGGCATCAAATCCTTTGATCATATTTCCGTCTCCAATTACAAACCCAAGAGGCTCTCTATTGGATGAAGAATCAAATACGGTTCCGTCTGTAAGTCTTCCAGTGTAATGAACTTTTACAGCGTTTCCTTTAGTTGCAACTGACATATTATATTGTTTTTTTGATTAATGGACAAAGTTAAGACTTTTTTAAAAAATTGAAAACCATAATAAGGATAATGCGGACAGTGTTCGATTTTGTATTACTTGTGTTCATAATTGGACATATTTTTCTTAAATTCACTTCCTTATGCCTTGAAAATGGTGGTTTTGATTGATGGCATCATTTTCTCATAGCGTACCTTACCAAATAATCCGAACAGCATGGAAACCCAACAACTAGGAAAAATCCTGATCATAGATGACAATGAAGATTTGCTCTTTGCGGCAAAGATGTTTTTGAAAAAACATGCCAAAGAAGTGACGATTGAAAAGGATCCGAGACGGATACCTTTTTTGGTCAACAACAATTCCTTCGATGTAATCTTGTTGGATATGAATTTCACAGATGACACCACTTCAGGCAAAGAAGGTTTTCATTGGCTGAAGCAGATCAAAGAAATCGATCCCAAAGCCGTCGTTATTCTAATCACAGCTTTTGGTGATGTGGAAATGGCTGTCCGTGCACTCAAAGAAGGAGCCACCGATTTTATCTTAAAACCTTGGCAAAATGAGAAACTCCTCGCAACCCTAACCGCAGCTTCCCGCCTCAAAGAAAGTTACAACCAGGTAGAAAAACTTTCCACCAAGCAGAAACAGCTGCAATCGGAACTCAAAAAACCGTATGCTGACATCATCGGGGCGAGTGCTTCGATGAAAAATATTTTTTCGATTATTGACAAAGTTGCCCAAACCGACGCCAATATCCTTATTTTGGGAGAAAATGGAACAGGAAAAGAATTGATCGCCAGGGCAATCCATGACCGATCCCATAGGATTGATGAGATTTTTATCGGGGTTGACATGGGATCCATCACGGAGACGCTTTTTGAAAGTGAGCTTTTCGGACACAAAAGGGGCGCATTTACCGATGCCAAGGATGACAGGGCAGGCAGGTTTGAAATCGCAGACAATGGAACTTTGTTTTTGGATGAAATCGGCAACCTCAGCATGCCGCTTCAGTCCAAGTTATTGACTGTACTTCAAAGAAGAGAAGTGACAAGGATCGGTTCAAACAAGTCTGTCCCCATCGATATCAGGTTGATCTGCGCGACGAATATGCCGGTGCATGAAATGGTCATGGACAATACTTTCCGGCAGGATTTGCTTTACCGAATCAATACAGTGGAGATTTTCCTTCCACCTCTCCGCGAAAGACAAGATGATATCCCAACCCTTGCCAATCATTTTCTCAAATCCTATTCACACAAATACCGGAAGGATTTCAAGGGATTTACTCCTGCCGGACTACAGCTTTTGCAGAAATACAATTGGCCCGGAAATATCCGTGAACTACAGCATGCAATCGAACGGGCGATCATCATGGCTGAAGGGGACACGCTGGACAGCAGGGATTTCTTTTTCCTTTCTGCCAAACCAACCAATGAAAAAATTGCCGCCACGGCAACATACAACCTAGATGAAATGGAAAAAAGCACCATACAGCGAGCCATTGACAAAAACGGAGGAAACATCTCAAAAGCAGCAAAAGAGCTTGGACTTACCCGTGCTTCTTTGTACAGAAGGTTAGAAAAATATGGATTATAAAATCGGTCTGCTAGGCAGGATTATCCTGCTGGCGGTTTCTTTGTTTTTGCTTTCCTATTTCATCCTCAACGGGGCCGGGGTTTTTGCCATTTCCTTATTTATTATTTTGGTTTTGGCCCAGATCATTTTCCTCTTGGGATATGCAGAGAGTTCCTTCAAAAAAGTCCGTCAGTTTCTCAACAACATCAAACAGGATAATTATGCCAATGTCTATCCGGTGAAATTTGACGGAACAGACGCCGATGACCTGCATATAGAATTCAACGCCATTCTAGCCAAACTGAAAGAAGACCAGGCAGAAAAGGAAGCCAATTACCAATATTTCCGGTCTGTATTCCAGCATGTAAGCATCGGTCTAATCACTTTTGATGAAGAAGGCAAAGTACAGATCGTCAATACCGCTGCCAAAAGAATGCTGAGTATACAGCAATTGGCAAACATTGCTGAAATTGAAAAAATCAACAAAGAACTCCACCTTGCCATCCATACCCTAAGAACCGGTGGAAGTGAATTGATCAAAATCGCCCATCCCGACGGGATCATGCAGCTTTCTGTTTACGTGATAGAGCTGGTGCTAAGGGATGTCAAATTCAAACTGGTTTCACTTCAAAACATCCAAAGTGAACTCGAGGAAAAGGAAATGGAAGCCTGGCAGAATCTCGTCAGGGTGCTGACCCATGAAATTATGAACAGCATCGCTCCGATTTCCTCCTTGGCCTCCACTGTCAAAGGAGACATAGAATCTAAAATCGACGCCAACGTGCCTATTGATCCGAGCGATCTGGAAGATTACCTGATGGCCATTGCCACCATAGAAAAGCGCAGTGAAGGCATGATCAATTTTGTCAGTGATTTTAGAAGTCTGGCCCATATCCCTATTCCAAAATTTCAGGTGATCCGGCTCAAAGGTCTTTTTGACCAATTGGAGGTTTTGCTCCAAAACCAATTTGATGCCAACCAAATCCAGTTCAGAAAAAGTGTCGATCCTAAGGATTTGATCCTGTTTGGAGACCAAACCTTGATCGAGCAAGTATTGATCAACCTGATCCAAAATGCCATCCAAGCTGTGGAAGATTCGGTGACAAGGATAGTTAGTCTCACGGCTTTTATCGATGAATCGGGGAAGATTATCATAGAAATAAGTGACAGTGGCAAAGGAATCGAAGAAGAGGCATTGGGTAAAATTTTCATTCCGTTTTTTACTACCAAAAAGAAAGGCTCAGGCATCGGCCTTAGCCTATCAAAACAGATCATGCGAAGGCACAAAGGCAATATCCAGGTCAAATCCAAACTTGGGGAAGGATCGACTTTTAAATTAATTTTCAATGCCTGATGGTTTTTGTTTTGAAAATGAAATGCCGGTCGATACGGGTTTTAACCCATAATTAACTTTGCTTTTACATTCAATGCCTTAAAAGTCAAAACCATATCATTTTCATAACATCTTTTTCATACCCAATTTATAAGCCGGTTTTAAATTTGGGAAAAACAAATCCATTTGAAAACCAATTTCAAAACTATCGTCATCTCAGACGTGCATCTCGGCACCAAGGGATCAAAGGCCAAAGAGGTGGCAAGGTTTCTCAAGCAATATACTTGTGAAAATCTCATTCTCAACGGAGACATTATCGATGGCTGGCAACTGAAAAAGTCCGGCTCCTGGAAGCGAAAACACACCCGTTTCTTTAACAGAATGCTCAAAATGATGGAGGAAGACCACACCAAGGTGTACTATCTCAGGGGCAATCATGATGATTTTTTGGACCAAATCCTTCCCCTTCAGATTGGAAATCTTTCCATCCAAGCAGACATGATCTATGAAAGCTGCGGAAAGAAATATTTCATCACCCACGGGGATATTTTTGACAGTATCACGACTAACCTCAGGTGGATAGCATACTTGGGCGATGTGGGCTATACTTTCCTTCTTTGGCTCAACAGGCTGGTCAACTACCACAGAAGAAAGAGGGGATTGCCTTACTTTTCATTGAGCCAATTTATCAAAGGAAAGGTGAAAACCGCAGTGTCCTATGTCGATCAATACGAAGAGGAACTGGCAAAAATGGCCAAATCCAAAGGGTGTGACGGGATTATCTGTGGGCATATACACAAAGCTGAAAACAGGGTAATAGATGGCATCATCTATCTCAATTCCGGGGATTGGGTGGAGACTATGAGTGCATTGGCCGAGGACCACGAAGGCAATTGGCAACTGATTTTCTACAACGAGATTGATTTCAAAAGAAACTTTGAATTGCCAACACAACAGGCGGAAAAAATCCCGGAGCTTAAAATGGTGGCTTTCGAAAGGGTTTCGAAAGATTTCAAACTCCCAAATTTCTTCTGAGAAGTGAAATTCTTATTTATTATCCAAGGTGAAGGGCGCGGACACATGACCCAGGCAATTTCACTTTCGAAAATCTTAAAAAGCCTGGGACATGAACTCTGTGCGGTTTGCATCGGCAAGAGCCAAAGAAGAGAGATTCCGGAGTTTGTTCTGAAAAATATCGACGCTCCGGTTTTTCTTTTTGAAAGTCCAAATTTCGTAACGGACAATAACCACAAGTCCATCAATCTGGGGAAAACAATTTGGCAGAATCTCTTGAAAATAAAGACTTTTAAAAATAGCTTAAAGGAGATTCATGAATTGGTAACCGAAAACCGTCCAGATGTAATCCTCAATTTTTATGACATCCTTGGCGGCTTGTACAATGCCGTTTATAGACCTGAATGCGAATTTTGGGTGATTGGTCACCAATATCTTATCGACCATCCCCTATTTCCTTTTGCCCCTCTTCAAAAAATCCAAAAACTGCTGTTTCAGATCAATACCAAAATCACCTCCTGGGGTGCGGATCAAAAAATCGCCCTGTCTTTCAGACCATTAAAGGCAAATGGAAAGACCATGATTTTGCCACCACTATTAAGAACCGAATTGAAAAATCTTGTGCCAATAAAGGGAGATTTTATTCTCACCTATATGGTCAACCATGGCTATGCTGAGGAACTTTTGGCCCAAGCTATCCAATATCCCGAGATCAAAATTGAAGCATTTTGGGATAAGAAAGGAGTCCCGGACTTTTTTCAACCTTTACCCAATGTCATTTTTCACAAAGTAAATGACATCCTGTTTTTAGAAAAAATGTCCCAATGTATGGCACTGATGACTACCGCGGGCTTCGAATCCGTCTGTGAAGCAATGTATCTCGGCAAACCGGTCATGATGGTCCCTGTGGGAGGACAATATGAACAAAACTGCAATGCTTTAGATGCAAAAATTTCAGGTGCAGGAATTATTGGGAAATCCTTTGATTTTAAACTATTATACGATTATTCAAATTCGGGTCAATTTATTCCTACCAACTCAAGGGATTGGGCAGACAGTTTCCAAAGATCATTGGAAATATTTTTGGCTGGCGCTTTTCGGGAGAATAAAGAGTTAGGGAAAGAATTTTTTAAGGTAGAGGTTGCGGCAAACTTGGATAGAGTACCCACATGATTGACCAAAGATACTCTTGGACGGTACATGAAGGTAACAGGTGAAGTACATTCCCAAAAAATGAAAAACCATTGATTCATAATCTCTTAATCAGGTGATTTAAATCGATTGCGGAAAAAAAATCGGTATAAAGATGGCGTATATATGTTTGCAAACTGGATCATAAAGCCCAAAATTTGGTAAATTCGATTTTGGCAATTTGGCAAACATCGTAATGAATATAGAAAAATCAAGGCTTGAGGAAGAACGTAAAGGAGACAAGCATTGGAAAAAATGGGGACCTTACCTGACAGAAAGGCAATGGGGAACAGTAAGAGAAGATTATAGTCCTAACGGTGCCGCTTGGGACAATGTGACCCACGATGACGCAAGGAGTAAAGCTTACCGCTGGGGAGAAGAGGGAATTGCAGGTATTTCAGATAACAAACAAAACCTTTGTATTGCGTGGGCCTTTTGGAACGGCAAAGATCCCATCATCAAAGAACGGCTTTTTGGACTGACCGGACCACAGGGAAATCACGGGGAAGATGTCAAGGAACTCTATTATTACCTGGACTCTACACCGACCCACAGCTATATGAAAATGCTGTACAAGTATCCCCAAAATGAATTCCCCTATTCCAAAATCAAAGAGGAAAATAAAAGAAGATCCAAGAATGATCCTGAATTCGAAATCATAGACACCGGGATTTTTGACAATGATGCCTATTTTGACATTTTTATAGAATATGCCAAAAGGGATGTAGAGGATATTTCAGGATTTGCGACCATCCATAACCGTGGCAAAGAGGATGCGGAAATCTGGGTCATGCCTACTTTTTGGTTTAGGAAAACATGGCATACAGGCCATGAACCTTTTATGCCCAAACTTTCGAAAACTGATGAAAACGGAATCAAGGTATTTTCTCCAAACAACGGAAATTACTTTATCAGCTTTGACGGACAGCCTGAAATCAAGTTTTGCGACAATGAAACAAACAGGGAAAAGTTATACAACATCCCCAATGACAAAAAGTACCTGAAAGATGCCATCAATGATTATGTTGTAAACAGGTATTCACAATACCTCAATCCTTCGGGATATGGTACCAAGGCCGCCGCTATTTATAAATTAACCATTCCTGCGGGAGGATCTGCTGTGGTCAAGTTTAGGATGATTCACCAAAAATCACCTTTGGCAATCGAAGAATGTGAGCAAATTTTAAAGGAAAGGATAAGTGATGCAGATGAATTCTATGCCGAAATTCAACGAAGGATTCAAGATGACGACATGCGACTGATTCAGCGTCAAGCATATGCCGGCATGTTGTGGAGCAAACAGTTCTATTATTACAATGTACATAGGTGGCTGGAAGGTGATTCTGGCCGATACAAACCACCGAAAGAACGGAAAAAGGGCCGAAACAGCGGTTGGACCCACTTATACAATCAGGATATCATTTCGATGCCCGACAAATGGGAGTATCCCTGGTATGCGGTTTGGGATTCAGCCTTTCATTGCATTCCGATTTCGCGGATTGATGCTGATTTTGCCAAAGACCAATTGCTCCTGTTCCTGAATGAATCCTACATGCACCCCAACGGTCAGATCCCGGCATATGAATGGAACTTTAGCGATGTCAATCCGCCTGTGCATGCCTATGCCATACAGAGGGTCTATCAGATAGATAAAAAACAAAGAGGAGTTGGGGACCAAGAATTTTTGGAGCGGGCTTTCCACAAGCTGATGATCAACTTCACCTGGTGGGTCAATCAAAAAGACAGTGATGGAAGGAATATTTTCGAAGGTGGATTTCTGGGTCTTGATAATATCTCGGTCATAGACAGGTCGCATGCACACCATTACAAAGGTAAATTGGAACAGGCAGATGCCACTTCCTGGATGGCAATGTTTTCCTTGAATATGATGCGGATTTCACTTGATCTCTGCGAATTCAATAAGACTTATCAATTTACTGCCATGAAGTTTTTGGAGCACTTTCTCCACATTGCAGGGGCAATGAACAACATTTCGGACGAAAATATCAGCCTATGGAATGCAGAAGAAAACTTTTTCTTTGACATTTTTCACCTTCCGGGCAAGGATCCGAAAGTCATGAAACTTAAATCGATTGTCGGTATCATTCCTTTGTTTGCTGTAGAATCTATCCGGGCGGAAATGTTTGACAGCTTGCCAGAATTCAAAGAAAGGCTTGACTTTTTCTTAAAGGAAAAGCCTAAACTCGCAGCCCTTGTTTCTAGTTGGATACAGCCGGGGTTTGAGAAGAGGAGACTTTTTGCACTACTCAGGGGGCACCGGATGAAGAGTATTCTTAATAAAATGCTCGACCCACAGGAGTTTTTAAGTGAATATGGCATCAGGTCTTTGTCAAAATTCCACCTCAAAAAGCCATACAGCGTGAGGCTCAACGGAGATCAGCTGACTGTCAGGTACACACCGGGAGAGTCCGATTCGCTGATGTTTGGGGGCAATTCCAATTGGAGGGGCCCGATCTGGTTTCCGATCAACCATTTGATCATAGAATCCTTACGCAAGTTTGATTATTACTATGGAGGTGAATTTTCAATCGAATATCCGACAGGTTCAGGAAATTATGTCACAATGGATCTTATCGCAAAAGAGCTTTCATTGAGATGCATCAAAATTTTCATGAAAGACAAAGATGGTAACCGACCTGTGTATGGGCACCACAAAAAGATGCAAGAGGATCCCCATTTCAAAGACCTTATCCTTTTCTATGAATATTTCCACGGGGACAATGGCAGGGGAATCGGTGCCTCACACCAAACAGGATGGACAGGTTTGGTGGCAGAGATGATTTATAAATATTACAAACCCGTCATCAATTAATAGGAAGATGCTGATTGCTTTTTTAGAATCTGACAGGATAGAAGCGGGCTGTGATGAAGTAGGAAGAGGCTGCTTATGTGGTCCTGTGGTTGCAGCTGCTGTTATTCTTCCTGCCGATTTCTCAAACGAATTTGTCAATGATTCGAAAAAGCTGACTAAAATCAACCGTGAACACCTTGTTTCAGAAATAAAATCAGGAGCTATAGATTGGGCCATCGCTGAAGCCAGCGTGGAAGAAATAGATCAGATCAACATCCTCCATGCTTCTTTTTTGGCAATGACAAGGGCTGTACAACAATTGTCAATAAAGCCGCAGCATCTTTTGATCGATGGAAATAGGTTTAAGTCGAATTTGGATATCCCTTACAACTGCATCATCCAAGGAGATGGAAAATTTGCCAGTATTGCCGCTGCTTCCATTTTGGCTAAAGTATATCGGGATGAATTGATGGAACGCTATGCTGAGAAATATCCGGGATATGGATGGGAAAAAAATGCCGGGTATGCGACCAAACTGCACCGGGATGGAATACGGCAACTGGGACTCACCCCGATTCACCGCAGGTCATTCAGGCATTTGCCCGAACAGTTGGATTTCAATTTTTAGAACCGCATCAGCATATATCCCAGCGGAACATAGGTAGTGAGGGTAGTCAGCATGGAAAGGGCTATTTCAGTTCCCTCCCAGACGTCAGTAGTTTTCATATTCCTTGCAATCAGAGATTGGCCACAGACATAAAATTCCACTCCCGACGCTTTCAGCGCTTCAAAAACCGGAAGATTTGGATTCTTTACACCATATCTTTTCTCATAATCAGCATCATTGAGAATGCTGAAAATGGCCCCTCCGTGTACCGCTACCTTTACTCTGATGTTTTCTTTGGGCACGCCGGCTATCCCGTGAAGGTTTACCATGCGGGCGATATTGTCCACCATTCTGTTGATTTGCTTGGGATCATCCGCTGCGGAAACCAAGTCAATGATGATCTTGTAATGTGCATTGGGATCGGGACTTTCTGTGGCTTCAGGGATTTCATAAATCCCGCCGAAGCCTTTAACGATTGGGAATTCAGCTTTTTGGGAAAAGGCGCAATTGGTGGAGATCAGAATCAGTAGAATGGATATTGCTATTTGGATTTTCATTGAGATCAGATTGAGAAATTAAGGTAATCAAATCGGGAATTGATTCAAAAATCATTTGTGACAGGAGGGAAAATAAAAAAGCCTCGAATCAGATCCGAGGCCATGTACGCACGAGAAGATTCGAACTTCCACACCCGTAAGGGCACCACCCCCTCAAAGTGGCGTGTCTACCAATTTCACCACGTGCGCGTTTTTTGAGGTCTGCAAAAGTAGAAAGGTTTGCTATTC
>JBBRFK010000028.1:0-23533 GCA_038224435.1 Cytophagales bacterium
CTTTTAAAGTCCTTCACATACCGCGGACGGATCAAAAGACGCAGGCTAGGATCAAATGAAAGGTACTTCCAAGACCAGGTCAGGAAAACCATGAGCTTGTTTTTTACTCCCAAAATGGCCATCAAGTGGACAAAAAGCCAAACTAACCATGCGAAGGAACCTTGAAAACTTACAAAGGGAAGGTCCACAACGGCCATTTTTTTCCCGATTGTAGCCATGGAGCCAAGGTCATTGTATTTGAAGGGTTTCCAAGGTTTATTCTTTAATTCATTCTGGAGATTCTTGACAAGATTTCCTGCTTGCTGGATCGCCACCTGCGCCACCTGTGGGTGTCCATTTGGAAATTTTTCCTCTTTTTGGACGCATTGGTCACCAACTACATAAATGGAATCTTCTTTGACAAGTTTATTAAATTCATCCACCAAAAGTCTGCCGTTGGGTGCTTTTTGGTCGTCTTCCACACCGATAAGTGAATTGGCCTTGATCCCTGCCGCCCAAAGCAAAGTCTGTGTTTTGATAGGTTCTTTGTCAAGAAGCTTGACGATAAACCCATCATAATCCTCCACCATTGTATTGAGCATGACTTCTACTCCTAATTCCTGAAGATACTGAAGGGCCTTGTCCCTGGATTTTGGGGTCAATCCACTCAGGACTGAACTTCCAGATTCGACCAGGATGACACGCATGTTATGGAAGCTTAGCTGAGGGTAATCTTTGGGAAGTACCTGATTTCTCAACTCCGCTATAGATCCTGCGAGCTCCACCCCTGTAGCCCCACCTCCAACGATAACTACGTTCATGATCGGTTTGCGCTCTTCTACATCTGCTATATTGACAGCGCGCTCATAGTTGGAAATGATTTTATTCCGGATATACAATGCTTCAGAAGTTGACTTCATCGGGACACCGAATTTTTGGATGTTTTGGTTCCCAAAATAATTGGTATTGGCTCCTTGCGACAAAATCAGGATGTCATAGCGAACCGTCCCGAGATTGGTATGGACAATTTTATTGATCTTATCAATTTCTTTGACCACAGCCATCCTAAAAATCACATTGTCGATTTGGTGAAAAATCTTCCTCAGTGGAAAAGAAACAGCACTTGGAGAAAGCGCCGCAGTAGCTACCTGATAGAGCAAAGGCTGGAATTGGTGGTAATTGTTTTTATCCATCAAAACCACCTGATAATCAGTATGACCAAGTTTCTGGGCTATTTTCAATCCGGCAAAACCCGCTCCTACAATTACAATTCTTTTATGTTTTGTATCAGGAATATTAGGGACGGGAAAGTTTTCCGAAAGGATCATGGTAAAAGTTATTAACTACAAAATAATGGTAAATCTATTAAATTTTGCATTATGATTGCCTTTCCAATAAGAATTGTTAGCATTGGTTTTCTTTGTTTTAGGCACTTTAAAAAGATTTATTAATTTTACCCACCTTTTAAAAAAGAACAGAAATGGGAAGAGCATTTGAATTCAGGAAAGAAAGAAAATTTAAACGTTGGAGTCAGATGTCCAAGGTCTTTACCCGCCTTGGCAAAGAAATCGTCATGGCTGTCAAAGCCGGTGGTCCCGACCCAAGCAACAACACCAAACTCCGTACTGTAATCCAAAACGCAAAAGGTGCTTCCATGCCTAAGGATAGGATCGAAGCTGCCATTAAAAGAGCCTCAAACAAGGACGAAAAAAATTACGAAGAGATTGTCTATGAGGGATATGGCCCATACGGAGTGGCGGTGATCATCGAAACCTCCACAGACAACATCAACAGAACCGTCGCCAACATCAGAAATTACTTCACCAAATCAGCAGGCTCGTTGGGCACTTCAGGATCGGTGAGCTTTATGTTTACAAAGAAGGCGGTTTTCCGTTTTGCCCAAAAAGACCTGGACATAGAGGAGTTGGAATTGGAATTGATTGACCATGGGCTGGAGGAAATCGCCGAAAATGAAGGGGAAATTTTTGCTTATACGGAATTTGAGGATTTTGGCAAAATGCAAAAAGCACTCGAAGACAGGCATATAGAAGTGATCAATGCTGATTTCCAATGGTTCCCCTCCACTACTGTCGACCTTTCAGAAGAACACGAAGAAGAAATCAACAAAATGATTGAAAGATTTGAAGAAGACGATGACATCAACCAAGTTTTCACCAATGTTGCTTAATATTGCCCAAAAACCACCATTTCACAGTATTAAAATCTTTACAGCTGATCATCCATGACCGGACCAACGAGTTTTCCAAAAAGAAAGAATATCCAAGACCAACAAAGGCAGAATCTAGTAATTGTGGGCAGTAGAAATCCAGTTAAGATAAGTTGTACAAACGGAGGTTTTCACCAAGCATTTGAGGGCACTTACCTAGTAGAAGGTTTGAATGTCAGTTCTAACGTAGAAGCCCAGCCTGTCGGAGACGAACAGACCTTCCAAGGCGCGATGAACAGGGCCAAAAATTCCAATATAATATTTCCTGAAGCCGATTATTGGGTAGGCATAGAAGGTGGCGTAGAAAAATTCCAAGGAGAATTGGCGGCATTTGCATGGGTGGTGATTTTGGATAAGAAAGGCAAAATCGGCAAAGCGCGAACCTCCCTGTTCTTTTTGCCCAAGGCAGTTGCTGATTTGGTAAATGGCGGGATGGAACTTGGAGCAGCTGACGATGAGTTTTTCAAGCAGGAAAACTCCAAGGAAAAAGATGGAGCTGTCGGGATACTCACCAATGGAGCCCTTGACAGAAAAAATTATTACCAGCAGGCTGTTGTTTTGGCTTTGATCCCATTTCTAAAAGAAGATCTTTATTGAAGTGGATCATATGCAATGTGGCTTTTTTCAATAAGCAAAACAAAAATTTTACGGAAAGCTCAGAACAACAAATCAACCGAAAATTCTATGGTATTTCAATTCAAGCTTTTAGTAAGAGATTCTATTTAACAGGCCAAAACAGCGTTTGGATCGGTTCATAAGTGGCCTAATTTCAAACCATTTTGACACTATTGAAGTTTATCAATAAATAAGAAATAATGAAGACCCAAGTATCCAAGAAGATGGATGTCAGGTTCAATAAATAAATAGCAGAGCGTGTTTGGTCACCAAAACAGTCAACTATCATTTTTAAAGAGCCCTCTACAGGGCTCATTTTATTTTCAGGTTATTCATAAAATTCTCCAATGCTGTTCTCCAATCCGGGTCAGCATCCCAGACAGGACCGATATATAATTCATTTCGGACCAAAAAACGGATGTAATACTTCACCACAATCCTGTCACCATCTTGCAGACTATCGGTGGCCAAGCCCATGTTCTCCATCAGGTCAGCCTCCCTTGCCTCCACCCGCATCAACACAAACTGCACACGCTCACCGATCAATGCTGCATCTGACTTGGGACTGGTGAGGAATTCTACCTGATGGGGGTACAACTGTGTAAAAATTGATTCCAGCCCGTTCTTTTCTATATTTTGCTCTGCCAAGATGCTTTCCCCGGATTTGCCCAAAAGGTCATATCTAAAGGTATTTAAGTAGCCGCTTTCCCCTGCAGCCCCCGAGAGGGGAATCCCAAGCTTAAATACATCGAGGTTGAGTGGATTTCTGTTAAGGTACCGTTGGGCGGCAGAGGCTGTGGCAGAGGCTCCTGACGGAAATTCCGGAACCTCCAATACCATTATGTTTTTGGATTTGATGTTTTGGCCGATTGCTGTCAAAGATTCATTCAACTGGTCAATTCCACCAGCCTCCATAAGCCACATCCCATTGGTGGGAACCATATTTTTGTCATTGGAAAAAGGACCAATATTCAAAGACACGCTCCCGTTGGCTTTTCTTGTCAGGATGACTATGGAAGAAACCATTCTTTTGGAAAACATCGTCGCAAAACCGGCCTGAACCTCTTCTGAGATCACGACCTCTTCCAATTCATAATAGGCAATAGGATCTCCTCCAGCTGATACCAAGGCAGGATGCAGGGCTTGAGCCAAGGCCTCCCAAGATAACGGAGGTCGGGCTTGGGGAGAATTCGAAATGAGAACTACCGATTTCCCATCCAAAAAAGCCTCAGGAAGGGAATTCTGAGCCATACCCGGTTGGATGAACCCCAAAACCGTCAGCAAGGCAAAAAGATATTTCATAGGTGTTAAGATTCGAGCGATTATATCTTACTATTTTTACGAATATACATAACGGACCAATTTAAAAAGACATATGAATAATTTATTGAAATTTTTATTGCTCTTTTTTCTTTTTGCGCCTACAGCCCTCATTGCTCAAAAAATCGACAAAAATAAATTGCTCAAAGACATCGAATACCTTTCATCCGATGAGCTTGAAGGAAGAAAACCGCTTTCGGAAGGAAATCTTAAAGCAAGAAAATACATTCAGGACAGGTTTCAGGCTTTGGGCCTTAAATCCCAATACCCGGATTTTACCCAATACTTTGATTTCAAAAACAACAGAGAAGGAAAATTATATGAAAAGGCTGCCAATATAGTTGGGTTTATTGGCGGCAAAGAAACTGACAAACTCATTGTGGTCATCGCTCATTATGACCACATCGGAATGGATGGCGAAAAAATATTTAACGGGGCGGATGACAATGCCTCAGGTTCGGGTGCCTTGTTGGCTTTGGCTGAGTTCTTTTCCAAAAACCGCCCAGACCACTCCATGATGTTTGTGGCATTGGACGCAGAAGAAATGGGGCATCAGGGAGCAAAAGCCTTGGTCAATGATTTTCCTTTTCCCATCGGGCAAACAATCCTCAATATTAACATGGACATGATCAGCAGGAATGATGACGGAGAAATCTACGCTGTCGGCACTCATCATTATCCCCAATTGAAACCAACTGTAGAAAAGGTTGCTGCCGGCCGTTTTCCTAAGTTATTGTTTGGACATGATGTTCCTGGCCAAAAAGGGGATTGGACCAACGCTTCCGACCACTCCCAATTTCATAAAAATACAATCCCTTTTTTATACTTTGGCGTCGAAGACCATGAAGATTACCATAAAGAAACAGATACTTTTGACCGGATCCAGCCCCAATTTTATATCGGTGCAGTGGAGTTGATTCTGGATATCCTCATTGCTTTTGATGAGGAATTGATCAAAGATTAGGTTTTTTAGAAAAATGAAATAGGTATATTTAATTGAAAATAATCCATTACCATTGGCCAATACAGACTTTATCACACGTTTTTTGATTTGGAGGCTACGCCACCTAAGTACAAAAAACTTTGTCTTGATAGTGAGTGGGCTGATAGGTATTTTTTCAGGTTTTGCAGCAGTGATTTTAAAGCGCTCTGTACATGTGATTCAGGAATTCCTGACCAATAGTTTTTATGAGGAATACGCCAATTTTTTCTATATCATTTACCCCATTATCGGTATTTCCCTTGCCTACCTCATAGGCCATTATGTCCTCAAGGATACGGGAGGCCATGGAATCCCGGATGTCTTGCTGAGCATTTCAAAGAAAAGCAGTTTGATCCCAAGGGTAAAAATGTACAGCAGGGTGATCACTTCAGCCTTGACCGTCGGGTTTGGAGGCTCTGTAGGACTGGAGGCACCCATAGTAGTGACAGGATCTGCGATCGGGTCCAACGTTGGAGTATTGATGCACCTCAATGCTAAAAAAAGAACACTATTGATCGGATGTGGAGCGGCAGGGGCCATCTCGGCCATCTTTGGAGCTCCTATCGGCGCAGTTATTTTTGCCATAGAGGTGATCCTGATGGAAGTGAGCATCGGAAGCTTTATCCCCTTGTTGATAGCATCAGTCACCGGTGCGCTGACCTCTATCCTTTTGCAGGGAAATGAAAGCTTGTTCAACTTTTCGATTACAGAGGAATTTGTAGCTTCCCATGTGCCCTACTATTTTGGTTTGGCAGTTTTTGGCGGTATTGTTTCACTTTACTTCAATAAGACTGTTTTGAGTACCGAAGGACTTTTAGACAGATTTGACGAACCGTTCTTAAAACTTCTATATGGAGGAGCATTTTTGGGTTTAATCTTATTTATTTTTCCCCCAATTTATGGGGAAGGATATGATACCCTCAACCATCTGGTATCTGGAAAACCAAACAATATGCTTTCCAAAAGCCCATTTTTTTCAGAGATCGATAATCCATATTTCATTATTCTCTTTTTATCAATGATCATATTGATAAAGCCAATCGCTTCAGCCATCACGATTGGGAGCGGGGGAAGCGGCGGTATTTTTGCCCCTTCCCTATTTGTAGGAGGAATTGCGGGTTTTCTGTTTGCCTACACAGCCAACCTTTTAAATCTACCAATAGAATTACCCTTGGCCTCATTTACTTTGGTAGGGATGTGTGCGGTCATGAGTGGTGTACAACACTCCCCGCTTTCAGCTATATTTTTGATTGCAGAATTGACAGGGGGATATGAACTGCTGATACCCCTGATGTTGGTTTCCTCGATCTCTTTTGTGACTACTACCTATTTTGACAAAGACTCCCTTTACAAAAAGCAGCTGATCGCAAAAGGGACTTTTCTTCCTACAACCAAAGATGAGGAAGTCCTCGATCTCATGGATATCAAAAAAATAATGGAAACTGACCTTCTTCCCATCTCACCGGAAGCGAGCTTGGGTGATCTCTGTAAGTTGGTCAAGCTTTCGCGGAGAAATATTTTCCCTGTAGTGAATGACAAGGGCGACCTGACAGGAATAGTTACCCTAGACGATATCAGAGAGCTGATGTTTGATGCAGAAAGTCAGAAAACCCTGAGAGTCAAGCAACTGATGCATTCTCCGCCAGAAGTGATAAACAGTAACGAAAATATGCAAATTGTCATGAATAAGTTCGAAAAATCCGGTGCTTGGAACCTACCTGTGATCGAAGCTGGCAAGTACCTTGGATTCATCTCTAAAGCTAGGATATTTCATGCCTACAGGAAGAAATTGATCAGGCAAAACCAAGAATGATGGTGGCAAAATCCGCTCTGTATTTGGCTGTTTTTGCACCTCAAAAAAATACATTAATTATGTAAAATTCTCATTTTCAGTTAATTATCCACAAAATCACATAAAAGTGAATGGTTTTAAATTATTGAATATCAATGGGTTATGGGGTTTTTTTAAGCCACTGTGGAAAAGTATTCGAAATTGTGGATAAAAAAGGCTTGCATTTTTAGATGTGTCATTACGTGCTGATTTCGAAGTTTTTGGAGGTTTTGATTTATGTGGCAAGTTTTTTTTTCTAGGAACCTCTCTCTTCCTTAACCCAAAACGGTGAAAAATTTTGCGAACACCTGACAACAAAAAAGTTAAGACGAAATACTAAAATTACATTTTGAAATTTACTGTTTGGATAATCAAGTAAGTTCTGATAAAAATACAATTTTAACAGTGTAAGTTCAATTTCATTTTTCAAAACAAATCTGATTTTTTGGTCAGAATTATACTATCGGGCAAAATGAAATGATAAATAATAAAGGTTAAGAAAGACTGCTTTGATAGGAAGCAGTCTTTCTCGTTATACAGCCTTCGCCTTGTCCATCCGGTAAATGATATCCTCATAATCCAGCTTGTCCCAATTCTGGGAAATCAAAGGGCTAGACATGACTTTGTCCATGATTTTCTCCTGTAATTTTCCTTGGGCGTAAGCTTCTGAGTACGGCATATTGGAAAAAGTCACCATCGTGTAAAGCGGTATCCAATCCTTTGGATACAGATTGTGTAGCTTGGCTTCGATTTTTTTTCTGATCATGAATTTTGGATCTGCCACCCCATTCTTCATTTCTTCGAAATTTTCCATGGCAAGCTGACAGATTGCGTCTGTATCTTTCTTTCTCTTCTTCTGAAATTTGGCGAATACAAGTTCCCAGGCATTGGTTCCAAACTTCTCTATCAACTCATCCAAAATGAAGCAATCCTCAAAACCACAATTCATCCCCTGACCATAAAATGGAACCATGGCATGGGAGGCATCACCTATTAAAAGTGCCCTTTTCAGCATCCATGGATAGCATTCTATGTTGATAAGTGCAGAAGTGGGGTTTTTGAAGTATTCCTCCTTCAGCTTGGGCATCATCTTGAATGCATCATCAAAGTAAGTTTCAAAAATGCTGGTCATATCTTTTTCATCCCTGATGTTTTCAAAGGAAACACGCTCCCCTTCAAAAGGCAGAAAGAGTGTACAGGTAAATGATTTGTCGGGATTAGGCAAAGCGATAAGCATAAAACTTCCTCTTGGCCAGATATGCAGGGCATTGGGATCCATCGCAAATTCCCCTGATTCAGTCGCGGGAATGCTCAGTTCTTTGTATCCGTGGGTGATGTACTCTTGTTTGTAATTGAAGCGGACTTGCTTTAACATGGCGTTTCGCAGGGCCGAATAAGCCCCATCAGATCCAATGATGACATTGGATAGAATTTTTTCCTGGTTTCCATCTGCATCTGATACCGATATTTCATTGGTCCGCAGGTCCACGTCATCAATCTTATGTTCGAAAAACATATTGACTCCCAGCTTGTCTGCTTCATCAATCAGCAATTGGTTGAACCTGCCGCGGGAAATAGAATAGATGGCCTGTCCTTCTTTTCCATAAGGGATGAAGCTGGTTTTGCCGTGCTCATCATGGATTTTGCGCCCGTACATGGGGATGGTCAAGGGGAGCACTTTTTCCTTTAACCCGGCATTTTCCAGTGCATTCCATCCTCTGTCGCTCAAAGCCATGTTGATGGATCTTCCTTCTTCCTTGTATTGGCCTTTCCGGTTGTCAGGTCTTTTCTCGTAAACATTTACGTCAAGACCCCTTTTTTTCATGTATATGCTCAACAAGGATCCAATGAGTCCGGAACCAAGTATGCTTATTTCGTTTTTTTTCATGGTTTGAGAGATACTGTCTGCCTGATCAGGCAAATTTGTGAAGGGATTGTTCTAAAATTTTGGCAAATCTGTATACATCCAGAAAGCTGTTGTATAATGGTGTGGGTGCAATCCTTATTACGTTTGGATGCCGCCAATCCCCGACAATTGCATTTTGATATAATTCATCAAAAACTGCTTTTCCGCCTTTTTTGACGAGTAAAGATAATTGACAGCCTCTTTCGCTGGCATTATTTGGGGTAATTATTTCCAATACACCACGTTCTCCATTGATTTGATGAAGTAAAAACTCCAAATACCCTGTCAAAAGTTCACTCTTTTGCCTCAGGTTTTCCATCCCGGCTTCCTGAAAAATATCCAAAGAAGCCTGATGTGCCGCCAAGGCAAGCACATTAGAATTGGCGAGCTGCCAGCCATCAGCACCAAACATGGGCTTAAATCCCTTTTCCATTTTGAAGCGCTCACCTTCCTCATGTCCCCACCAACCTGCAAATCTCGGCAGTTCGGGGCTTTCGGCGTGACGTTCATGGACAAAAATCCCTGAGATACTTCCCGGTCCTGAATTCATGTATTTGTAACTGCACCAGGTCGCAAAGTCCACTTCCCAATCGTGAAGATGAAGTGGTACATTTCCCGCAGCATGGGCAAGGTCAAAGCCAACTTTGGCCCCGGCAGCATGTCCCGCAGCAGTGATTGCCTCCATGTCAAAAACCTGACCGGTATAATATTGCAGGCCGGCCATCATAACCAAAGCCAGCTGGTCATGGTTTTCTTCAATTCTTTTTAGGATGTCTTCGGTCCTCAAGGTGTGCTCGCCTTCCCTAGGCTCCAATTCAATAATAGTCTGATCCGGATCCAAGCCATGAAACTTTGCCTGTGTCTCCAGCATGTACATATCAGAAGGAAAAGCGCCTGCCTCGGTGATGATCTTGAATCTTTCTTTGGTGGGCTGATAAAACGAAACCATCAAAAAATGAAGGTTTGAGCTCAGGTTGTTCATGGCCACTACTTCGTGTTCGTGGGCACCGACGATCTCAGCCAAAGCCGGTTTTGACTTTTTGCGGATGTGGTACCAGGCATCTTCCCCTTGAAAATGCCCGTCAACAGCCAAGTCAGCCCAATTGTCCAATTCTTTTTGGATATATTCTTTGGTGGTTTTGGGTTGTAGTCCGAGGGAATTGCCACAAAAATAAATCGCTTCCCGGCCATCGACTTTGGGAAAATAAAAACGGGAACGGAACCCTTTCAAAGGATCGTTTTCATCCATTTCTTTGGCAAAATCTTCTGAAAATCGGTAGTTTGTGTTTTTCATTTAATGGCAATGGATAGAAAGTCAGTGGCACAGACTAAACCATTATCATCGGAATAGGTTTGTCTGAATCTTCAAAAATACCACGTTTCTGTTTTGAAAAAAACCGATTTGCTTTCGGCGGTTGTATCTGAATCTGTAATTTGCACAAAAAAAGAAATCCCATGTCGAAAGAAATCATCTTCTCAAGTGATGCACCTGCACCTATCGGGCCATACAGCCAAGCCGTAAAAACCGGAAATACACTTTATCTATCAGGTCAGATTGCCTTAGATCCTGTTACCGGAGAGCTGATCAATGAAAATATCACCGAAGAAACCCATGCCGTCATGAAAAACATGGATGCCGTATTGAGGGCCGGGGGATTTGCCTTCTCCGATGTGGTCAAGTGTACCATCTTCATCAGGGATATGGGACAGTTTGCCACGATCAATGAGGCCTATGGACAGTATTTCAAATCCAATCCACCGGCAAGAGAAACTGTCGAGGTCAGCAAACTTCCAAAAAATGTCAATGTGGAGATTTCCTGCATAGCTGTCAAATAAAACCATATTGCCTTTTTGGTTCAAAACTGAAGGCTTACGCCATTGATGAAATCATCGCCACAACTTTTCCCAATGACCAGAGTTAGGTTCCAATGAATCCTTTTCCCAACCACAGCGAAGTGCTCGTATCTCCTTTGAAAAAAAAGGAAGTGGAAATGCGGTTGGAAAAAGTAACCCAGGATATCAACTTTTTGGATTATGAGCAGAGAATCCAAAAAGGATTTAAGTTCAACGGGAAAGTGGAAAAGGATTCATTCCGTCTTTCTTTGGTCATTGACAGGCCGGACAGTTTCCTGCCATTGATTTTGGGTAGCATTGAAGAGACGCCAAAAGGATGTATTCTCTTTCTCCGATACCGGTTGTTCCCCAGTTCAACATTTTTCTTAGGTTTTTGGACAGTGGTGACCCTAGCCTTGGCGGCTTTTTTCGGGTTTGCCTCCCAAAAGCCGGTTTATGCCGGAATCAGCATCCTTGCCTGCATTGGCAATTATTACTTTGCCTGGAACTATTTCAAAAGAAAGATCAAAATCTCGCAGCAAATATTTCACGGGATGCTCAATATAGATTAGCAGGATTAATTCCCATTTCCTTATGGATTCTTCCGTTCAGATAGTAATTTAGCACACTGAAAAAATTACCATAGCATCAAAAATATGAGCATCAGGATTGAAAAAGATACCATGGGGCCGGTTGAGGTTCCTGCTGACAAATATTGGGGCGCCCAGACCCAAAGATCTATCAATAATTTCAAGATTGGAGGCGAAAAAAACCGCATGCCGATCGAAATCATCAGGGCTTTTGCCATCCTCAAAAAATCCGCAGCCATCGCCAATGCCGAGCTCGGTGTACTGACACAGGACAAAGCCGACATCATCGCCAAAGTCTGTGATGAGATTTTGACGGGACAGCATGACGACCAGTTTCCGCTTGTCATCTGGCAGACAGGATCCGGAACGCAATCCAACATGAATGCCAACGAGGTAATCGCCTACCGCGCACATGTCCTTTTGGGAGGTGCATTGGAAGATGCCAAAAAGAAAATCCATCCCAACGACGATGTGAATAAATCACAATCGTCGAATGATACTTTTCCAACCGCCATGCACATCGCTGCTTACAAAATGGTCATGGAAACCACCATTCCGGGCGTAGAACTTCTGAGAAATACACTGAAGGCAAAGTCCGAAGAATTTATGACTGTGGTAAAAATCGGAAGAACCCATTTCATGGATGCCACTCCTCTTACTTTGGGGCAAGAGTTTTCGGGTTATGTTTCCCAACTTGACCATGGACTGAAAGCCTTGAGCAATACCTTGTCCCACCTATCTGAGCTTGCTCTTGGCGGCACGGCGGTCGGTACGGGATTGAACACTCCTGCAGGTTATTCGGAATTGGTGGCAGCAAAAATCGCCCAATTCTCCGGTCAACCGATGATCACTGCCCCAAACAAGTTTGAAGCCTTGGCAGCACATGACGGCATTGTGGAAACACACGGAGCTTTGAAGCAATTGGCTGTAAGCCTTATGAAAATCGCCAATGACATCAGGATGCTTTCCTCGGGACCAAGGTCAGGAATCGGAGAAATCCTGATTCCGGAAAATGAACCTGGATCTTCCATCATGCCGGGAAAAGTAAATCCTACCCAAGTGGAGGCCATTACCATGGTCGCTGCGCAGGTGATGGGCAATGACGTGGCAATCTCAATTGGCGGTTCGAATGGCCATTTTGAACTGAATGTCTTCAAACCGATGATGATTGCCAATTTCCTGCAATCAGCAAGATTGATCGGCGATGCCTGTGTGTCTTTCAACGACCACTGCGCGGTCGGAATTGAGCCAAATACAGCAATGATCAAAAGGCATCTGGAAAATTCCCTGATGCTAGTCACTGCTTTAAATCCCTATATTGGCTATGAAAACGCTGCCGCCATCGCCAAGAAAGCACATAAGGAAGGGACGAGTTTGAGAGAGGCTGCCTTAGATTTGGGTCTGTTGTCCAATGCGCAATTTGACGAATGGGTGAAGCCTGAGGATATGATAGGTAGTCTTAAATAAAACAACTAATTACTTCGATATGAAAAAATCGAACATTTTGAAGACTACAGCGGCAACGCTGCTCCTGTTTTCCATCACCCCAACTTTTGCTGAAAACAAAATCAAGAAAGAACCTAAAGTATTGACTGCAGAAGAGCAGGTCAAACTTGAAGAAATAGAGGCAAGAGTTCTGGAAATCCGGGATATGGAATTATCCAATCTTGAAAAAGCAGAGAAATCTGAAATCAAATCAGAATTGAAAAGCCTTGAAAAAGAAGCCAAAGCCCTCCGTGGAAGCGGTCTTTACATTTCCACAGGAGCTTTGATCCTTATTATCATCCTATTAATAATCCTTCTTTAATGGAATCAGCACTTTAAATTTAAAGTGGAGAGGTAGTCAAAGCTTTTTTGAAGTGCGTTTATATGGTCAGGAGTCAGGCCTTTTTCTAACAGAAAATGCTTGGTTCCTGATTTTTTTGCTTCGCAAAGGATACCCGATAGGTCCAAAACCCCATCTCCTGCATCAGATATTTTTTATGGAAATTCATTGATTAGGGAGCGTCATCGGGTTCCGTCCTGACGGTCGGTTAGCTTTCAAGGGTTTGCAAATATTTCTTCACCTTGACCGAACGGATATAAATTACCGTCAACAGCACTATCCAGATCACTTGATTGAATCCTATTTGGAATACCGTCCTTTTGTTCCATCCCAGTGTAGGAATAAAAGCTATAAGAACCCAAGCCAAGAGGATAACATGGCCGACGATTCCCGCTAGAATCAAATATTGCCAACTGATGGGATAAAAGGCACTCATAAAAATCGAAAATCCCAGAAGCATTCCCAAGATTCCAAAGATATTGGTGTTGGACTCCGCGAGGTAATCCGGATTCATGGACAGCCAACCCAAAAAATCCTCTCCGAAGTAGCGAAAGAAAGCCGACCAGGCAAAAGTGTACATTCCTGTAAGCAATAGCAGTCCCCGCATGGGCATTGGAAAACTTGGTGTAATGCTGTTTTTGTCCATAATCGAAATTGGCTATATTCCTCGAAAATAACATTTATCTCCTCGAATAGGTTTTTTCCAAAACGTAAATCTACATGAACAGAATCATAAAAAGGAACCGGATAGGTTTAATTGTAGGCGGGATCCTTCTTTTGTCCGCAGGATTTGTTGGAGGCAAAATGATGGCGGACATCACTCCTGAGAATATTGCCAATGCGGAAGCCTTGATCGGACTTGAATTTTCGCCAGCCGAAAGGGACAGCATGATGCAGAACCTGACCAATTACAGGACAAGCTACGAGACCATGCGCAAGCAGCCTCTCACCAATGACGTGGCTCCAGCCATAGGTTTCAATCCACTTCCCCACGGTTTTGTCCCAAACCAGATTGAGGAAGAAAGCCAATGGGGAATTTCAGAGGACATCAAACTTCCGACTAAGGAAGTGGACATCGCCTACCTGTCTGTAGCCGAACTTTCTTCCCTGATCAAAAACAAGAAATTGACTTCAGAGAGGCTGACCAAAGTCTACCTCGACAGGATCAAAACTTACTCCGATACCCTTCAGTGCCTTATTACTTTGATGGAAACCGAAGCAATGCAAAAAGCCAAAGCCATGGACGCTGAGCTTGCAAAAGGAATCTACCGCGGCCCACTGCACGGAATTCCTTATGGTATCAAAGATCTTTTGGCAGTAAAAGGTACCAAAACCACTTGGGGCGCCATGCCCTACAAAGACCAAACCATCGATGCAACTGCCACCGTGGTACAAAAACTGGATGATGCCGGCGCAGTTTTGGTCGGCAAATTTACCTTGGGCGCATTGGCCATGGGAGATGTGTGGTATGGCGGGGTGACCAAAAACCCATGGAATTTAAAGCAAGGTTCAAGTGGTTCATCGGCAGGTTCTGCATCCGCGGTCAGCGCAGGTTTGGTACCTTTTGCCATCGGAACAGAAACACTTGGAAGCATCGTCTCTCCCTCCACAAGGAATGGTGTGACAGGATTGAGACCAACATTTGGACGGGTAAGCCGTCACGGAGCCATGGCCCTAAGCTGGAGCATGGACAAGATCGGCCCTATCTCCAGGTCTGCTCTTGACAACGGGATCGTCCTTTCGGTCATCAATGGTTTTGATACCAAGGACAAAAGCACCATCCCCGCAGCATTCCACTACAATTCCAAAAAGTCAGTCAAAGACCTCAAAATCGGATATTTCGCCGCTTTCTTCGAAGGTGACAGGGCCAATATTGACAAAGACAAAAAGGTATTGGAAGACCTCAGGGCAATGGGACTGGAGCTGCATCCTGTCGAACTGAAAACTTCCGTCGACCCAAGTAGCATGCTGATTTCCCTGTATGTCGAAGGTGCCGCAGCCTTTGATGACTTGACAAGATTGAATCTCGATGACCAGTTGGTCGCCCAAAACCGGAATGCCTGGCCCAACCTCTTTCGTGCCGCAAGATTTATCCCTGCTGTCGAATACATTCAGGCCAACCGATACCGGAGTATTTTGATTGAAGAAATGCATGCTTTGTTTCAGGAATATGATGTGATCGTAACTCCCTCTTTTGCGGGAAACCAACTTCAGATCACCAACCTTACCGGACATCCTGCCCTTTGTATGCCAAATGGTTTCACTGAAAACGGAAGTCCGACTTCCATTACTTTCTTGGCAAATCTATTTGACGAAGAAAAGCTAATCATGCTCGGCAAAGCCTATCAGGACAAAACAGATTGGCAGAAAAAGAGACCTCCTTATTTTAATAAATAAAATAAATCCCGACCCCATGGACAGAAATACCTTCGATGTGGCAGTGATCGGACTAGGAGCTTTGGGCTCCTCGACCCTTTGGCAGTTGGGTAAGTCGGGGAAAAAGATTCTCGGGATTGACCAGTTTTCCCCTCCACATACGATGGGTTCTTCCCACGGAGAAACAAGGATAACCAGACTAGCCGTAGGTGAAGGAATGGATTTTGTCCAGATTGTCAAGCGCTCCCACGAAATTTGGGAGGATTTGGAATCCCTCACCGGGAATACCATCATGACGACAACAGGAGGATTGCTTTTTGACTCGGGCATCCAAAGCTGGGCAAAGCATGGCTCCGAGGGATTTTTTGAACGGACGGTGAATTTCGCCCAACAGGGAAATATTCCCTATGAAGTTTTTGATGCCAAAGAACTCCGAAAGCGTTTTTCGGAATTCAACCTGGAGGAAAGTGGCAAAGTCTATTTCGAACCGAGTGCGGGATTTCTCAGGCCTGAGTTGGCGATATCCACCCAACTCCAACTCGCAGAGCAAAACGGCGCTGTCCTCAAAACCCATACAAAAGTACTGGGCATCTCCCCTGTACCGGGTGGAGGCGTTCAGATCCATACCAACCAAGGTACTTTCGAAGCGGGTCAGGCAGTCATCAGCGCCGGGCCGTGGGTCAAGGATTTTGTTCCTTCCTTTGTCAAGACCCAATTCAAAATCTGCCGGCAGATCCTACATTGGATTCCCAAAAAAGGCAATGCCTTCGAGTTGGGAAATACCCCGGTATTCATGTGGGGCTATGATTCCGGTCCTGAGGATTTTATCTATGGTTTTCCTTCTTTGGATGGGCAAACCATCAAAGTAGCCTCCGAATCTTTTGTAGAAAGAAACCACCCCGACACCATTTCAAGGGAAGTTTCAGATGCAGAATGTGGGGATTTTATCCAAAACAAAATCTCTGACAGGCTCAACCACATCGAAAAAAAGGTGGTCCAATCCAAAGTCTGTATCTATACCGTCACCTCAGATTCTTATTTTGTGGTGGATGAATTACCGGATTTTCCCGAAGTCTTGGTGGCTTCGGCTTGCAGCGGACATGGATTCAAGCACTCAGCAGGATTGGGAGAAGCCATTGCTGACAAGATTTTGGGGAAAGAGACCAGGTTTGATTTGGGTGTTTTTGGCTGGAAAGGTTATTAAAAAATAGTGGCTATCCAGAATCCTGCCAGTAACCCATTTCTCCCAAAAGTGACGGAAGACCGAAGACCAAAGTAGCGGACTTTATTCCAACAATCCATAATTTCAATTGGTAAAAGGATTTTACCGGCATGGCCTGAAAACTGTACACGGTTTTCCACAGCGAATCTTTGGTAGCTTACCCAAACTGGTCATTGATTGGAACCCAAAAAAAGCACATTGGAGGTTTTCCACAGCGAATCTTTGGTAGCTTACCCAAACCCCTATTGCAAATAATCTTTCAGCCATTTGTCCAGCACAGGCGTGATCTCATACTTCACTCCTTTGAATCTTGGATTTGAATTCTAAATCAGGTTTTTTGGACTGTACTACCTGATAAGGATTATCAACAATTCCCACAATATAATTCAAACCAGATGGCTTCATCTCGGAAAAGCCCTTTTCATAATCACCTGAAAATGATATCTGTCATCATTTTTACAAATTTTAATCACCTGACTTTAGGTGATAATTCGCTTAGAAATGGATAATTTTGAGTTGTGGAATTCAGGTAAATACCAGATCAAAAAAAGGAAACGTATTTTTTGGGCTCAAAATCTGAACTTCCAAATAATTAAATTTCTATTCCCATTTAAACCCAAATTTTAACTTAAAAAACCAATCCGCTAAAATTAAGAAACTATGCTGACACAAATCAAAACTGAATTAAAGGACTGGGTGGATTCGATGACGAGCCATTTCGAGCCTGAAAATGTCCATTGGTGTGATGGTTCGGATCATGAGTATGATACCCTTTGCCAAAAAATGGTGGAAAAAGGAACTTTCATCAAACTCAATCCTGAGAAGCGGCCAAATAGTTTTGCTTGTTTTTCGGACCCAAGCGATGTGGCAAGGGTAGAAGACAAAACTTTTATCTGCAGCAGAAGAAAAGAAGATGCCGGACCGACCAACAATTGGATGAATCCTGCAGAAATGAAAGAGATTTTGAACGGCCTCACTGCCGGAAGCATGAAAGGCAGGACAATGTATGTCATTCCTTTTTGTATGGGTCCGGTGGGTTCGCACCTTTCGAGATATGGTGTTCAGATCACGGACAGCGAATATGTGGTGGTCAATATGAAGATCATGACCAGGATGGGGGCCCCCATTTTGAAGTACATCGACGAACATTTTGTGAAATGTATCCACACCCTTGGTGCGCCATTGGAACCGGGCCAAAAAGACATCAAGTGGCCGTGCAACCCAAATGTCAAATACATTTCCCATTTCCCTGAGGAAAGACTGATTATCTCCTACGGAAGTGGCTATGGCGGAAATGCCCTTTTGGGTAAGAAATGCTTTGCCCTCCGGATCGCCTCTACCATGGGCAGGGAAGAAGGATGGCTCGCAGAACACATGCTGATCATGGGAGTGGAAAGTCCCCAAAAAGAAAAAAGCTATATCGCAGCGGCATTCCCAAGTGCCTGTGGTAAAACCAACTTTGCCATGATGATCCCGCCAAAAGAATTGGAAGGCTGGCGTATCACCACTATTGGGGATGACATCGCCTGGATCCACAAGGGAGATAACGGAAGGCTTCATGCCATCAATCCTGAAGCAGGATATTTTGGCGTAGCCCCCGGCACCAACTTCAAGACCAATCCAAATGCCATGGAAAGCATCCGGGCAAACACGATATTTACCAATGTCGCTGTCACGGCTGACGGGGATATCTGGTGGGAAGGCATGACCAAAGAAGTGCCGGAAGGACTTACAGACTGGCATGGTAACCCCTACGACAAAGCCAGCGGAAAACCCGCCGCCCACCCAAATTCGAGGTTTACCGCTCCGGCAAACCAAAACCCTGCCATCGATCCTGAGTGGAACAATGCAGAAGGCGTGCCGATCACCGCATTTATTTTTGGGGGAAGAAGAAGCACTACCGTCCCCTTGGTATATCAGGCTTTCAACTGGAATTTTGGTGTCTACATGGCAGCAACGATGGGTTCAGAAACAACCGCAGCGGCTTTTGGCGAAGTAGGAAAAGTCAGAAGAGACCCCTTTGCGATGTTGCCATTTATGGGCTACCACATGGGGGATTATTTCAACCATTGGCTGCAGTTTGGCAGAGACCTGCAAAATGCCCCGAGGATCTTCGGCGTCAACTGGTTTAGAAAAGACGATGAAGGTAACTTTGTCTGGCCGGGATTCGGTGACAACATGCGGGTGCTCAAATGGATCGTCGGACGCTGCAAAGGAAGGATCTCCGCAGTGGAATGTCCGATAGGCTGGAGACCTAGATACAAAGACATGGACTGGGAAGGCATGCATGACTTTAGCAAAGAAGATTTTGCCAAGATCATGATGATCGAACCGGAACTTTGGAAAACAGAATTGCTTGGACATAGCGAGCTTTTTGAAAAAGCCTATGACAAAGTTCCAAAAGAGTTTTTCTTTATGAGAGAACTCCTCCTTTCAGCACTTTGGAGGTCTCCCGAAAAAGTGGACTTGGCTTCCGAGCGTGGAGATCAGTAGGATTCCATGATTTCCAATAAAAATCCCTGTAGGAGGAAAGTCTTACAGGGATTTTTTTGCTTTAGCCCATCTTAACCCTCTTGGTCGGAAGGCTAAAAGCCATCAGACTCTTTACCTTAGTCAATAGAAGTATTTATTTCACTTACAGACCAAAAAGTCAATGACCTCCGAAGATAGCGGGCTACATTCCTGGGATACTTAGATACCTTCCGAGGGTAACCCGGTATTCTTTTTATATAGCCAGATATTCTTTTTCAATAATTGGCTATACTTTTTTGGTTTAGGGATTCTATTTTTGAATAACCGGCTATTCTTCTTTGGAAACCGGGTATTTATTTTGAATAAGCAGATACTCTTTTTCAATAACCGGTTATCCTATTTTGGTACAGAGATTCTCTTTATTGCCTGGCAGATAGTCTAATTGAATACAGAGAAACTCTTTTTTATTAATCAGGTAATCTTTTTAGTGGGAGGAGCATCTTCTGAACTATGACCGGGACCTTCCGAAGGTTGGTGGGTATCTTCCGAAGGTAGTGAAATACCTATTTCTATACAGCAGGGTGATACAAAGAATCCTTTCCCAATTCAAATCAAAAACTACCCTGATGGATGGATTGGATATTTAGCCAAAAGAAACTAAGTTTAGATAATTCAAATATATCCGCGACTTATGGCGCCAATTGTTCCTATAAGAATAATTGGCGCCATAAGTGGCAGAAGGCAAAACGTTGTGCTGTATTAAAAGGAATGCCATAAAGATGAAAAATATCCTTCTATTTTTAACTATATTTTTATTGCTCCTACCTCTTGAAAGTTTTTCTTGTGAATGTGTTCATATCGCTTCATCATTTACTAAGAGAATAAAACAGGCAGAAGAAATTGTTTTGGGTCAAATAGTAAATGAACTTTCAAATGGCTATTTGGAAATTGAGATTATTAAAGATTATTCGAATAGAATGAACGTTAAATCTATTTTGCTTTATAATGGTGGTGGATTTGACTGCTTAAGGAATTTTAGTGATGATATTGGAAAATATATGATTTTTGCCTTGAATAAGCATCCAAACTCAACGGAATTGCAGATTATTTATGAAGTGCCAAATTGTCTTGAATCAGCTTTATATCTTGATGAAGATTTTGAATATGCCGAAGGAAATATTACAAGATTTAACACTTTTAAAACAAGGGTGAAATACTTCCTCCAGAATTATGACTTTCCCAAAAATACATGGAGGGTAGAACGAATTGAAAGAAGAATCAAAAAGAAAATTAAATTAACACAGCATAACATCACCTTGGATACAGCGGGCGGAATCGATTACCTATGAAGATCGGTGTCGTTAGAAAGTAAGGTGAGAATAAGAAGAGCGCGTCTCCTAATGCCCGCCGTCTCCAAGCTCAATCATGTTATGTTATGGAGTACATAGCGCTTTAGTTGCGTGAAGCAAATCCTTGGCACTAATTTTATGACGACCACAAACAACAAAGAAAAAGTGAACTTGTTAGACAAAATAAAAGCATTGACAACAAGGCAGGACAAATCGCCTGAACTGAAAAAAGGAGAGATTAAACATATTCTCATTCAGACAGCAAGTGAAATTTTGTCTGACTTTGAGTTTTTAGTTTATAAAAATGGTTGCTACACTTTTCAAAGACTCAGACTGCAAAATAAATTGACTATTTATGAAGTGTTTCACATAATTTTTACGCTTAAAGACAAGAACTTTGCTTGCTCAGTAGCTTCAAGATTAAATCCCAAATACATTTTTTCAAATCAATACAACATTGGACTTTTAAATCCACACAAGGACTTAAAAGTTTTGAGACATAATTCCGGTGCGTTAAATATTCAAGACGCTTACTATTTTCATAACGGACAAGTTGAAACGACAATAAAAACTGTTGAAGAAATTTTTAGAGATTTTAAAAGATACGGGCTTCCATTCCTTGACAAACAACTTGAAAAATTAAAAACTAATTCAATTATCAAATATGGGTTTGACTACATAGATAACTTGCAGACTGACAAGGAAAATCTAAAAAAGGAAATCACAGAAGAACTCAACAAAGGCGGACTTTTACCTTCGAGCATAAAACATCCAATTTATATTGACCTTAAAGAAAAATTACAATCAGTAAGCCGACAAAGTAACGAAGACCGACAAATAATACCGAAGACAGCACACGAATTATTAGAACTATATTGGACGAGATGAAAAGAACAACTGGTGCTAACAGCACCTACAAAAAATTGGCGGTTTCCCGAAGGGTCGGGATTAAATGAAGCTTTCTCGCTATGGCTGGACAGGTCGTGCTTCGTATCAATAATGATAGCTATCGAGAGTGGTGGTAGATCCGCCGCGGCGGATGCTTCCAAATCGCCACCTTCTTATAGCTGCAAAACGTTAGCAGTAATGCCAACAGGCTCCAAAAACGACCGTATAATTTTACTGACCACATTTTGACTATCTTTGTAGGGACAAAAAATTAAATGAAACAGAGAATTTATATAGACACTTCAGTAGTTGGCGGTTACTTTGACGAAGAATTCAAGGAAGCCACAATAAAGTTGTTTGAGCGGCTCGACAACAACGAAATTATTTTTGTGATTTCTGACTTGCTTGACCTTGAATTAATAAAAGCACCACAAAAAGTTAAAGAACTCTTATTAAAATATTCAGCAGATAAATTTCAAAGAGTTGAACTGACCGAAGAAGTCATAAAACTTGCTGACACATACATCGACGAAAAAGTAGTTGAAAGAACGAGTTTAGAAGATTGCCGTCACATTGCTATGGCGACCATTCACAAAGTGGACGTTTTAGCAAGTTGGAATTTTAAACATATCGTAAACCTTGACAGAATTAAGGGCTACAATTCAGTTAATTTACGACTTGGCTATTCAATGATTGAAATTAGAAGTCCTAAAGATTTAGTAAATTATGGAAACGACTAAAAAAGAAAAACAGTTTGACGCTGTAAGAATGATGAGAGACACGAGAGATAAAATTAGCTCTGAAACTCAAAATATGACTTTTGACGAGTTGAAAGCATATATCAAGCAAAAACTTGCGGACAACAAAACAAAATTTATTGGACAGTAACATTGACGCATGAAGGCACTACTTACAACAACTAGATTTTCCTGCGGCTTTTAAAGCCAAGCATGGAACCACTGTTGCACAGCCTGTCCGCCGCGGTGGAGAACCGGTGAAGTTCTTATGGGGTTTGAGGTAGATTTTAAGTCTTTTTTTATGCAGTAGGTAGGTTTAAAAATGGGATGTCAGATCCCCGTTCTCCTCAAAAATTCGATTTTCCATGATTCAAAAACCCTTCCCTGCCTTCGGCAGACAGGCAGCCCCGTTTTGGAAGGGATTTTTTTTGGTTAGGGCATAGCTATCCCTGCCTGCGGGCAGGCAGGCTTGTGCCTTCCCGCAGCCCGGCCCAAAGCTCTCGCTTTGTCCTCTGCCATATCTACTAATTTGGTACTTCCTTCCTCTCGGCAGGTTGGGACTTCGATGTGCTTCCGATACTCGGGACAGGTAGTGCCACCTAATCTGAGCTCATAGCCTCCGTATATGGTTTCCCGCTTGGGCGGGACAGGCTATGTTCGTCAGTACAGACACCGCAGTCTGGCTTACTTCATCCGGGACGTCCGGGACTTGCCACTTGCTTAGCTTTGGGACAGCCTCTCCCGGGAATCGGGATTACTCCAGCAATTAAGGGACTTTCACCCATTGGAACAGCCAATCTTTTGACCTATATTCACCATTCAAGGCAAACACAGCGGGTTGCCAATATGGCGGGTTTAGTGCTCCGCAGATCCGCCGCGGCGGATGGTTTTTCAAACTTGGTTCTCCGCACCAATCCCGTACGTACGGGATGGTAAAAATCGCCACCTTCTTGTGGCTGAAATCCGTTATGCGGCAGCTAGATAAAATAAGATCATAATCTAAAAAGACAACCATGACAAAGTTATTTTCAATTATTATAATCCTATTGCTTTTTGTATCGAAAGATATTCATGCTCAAAAACATAAATTTGACTCAACCGAACCTAAAACCATTACTAAAGAAATAAAGAGAGATGGTGGCCAGTCATACAAATTGATAATCACCTTACCGCCTGATTACAAACCAGAAAGGAAATATAAAATACTTTACTATTTAGACGCGTGGTGGCTACAAGACCTGGTGATGGGGTGCTACCGATTAAAAAGCTTATCAAATAAAAGCTTATCCAATAATATGGATGAGTTGATTTTGGTAGGAGTTTCGTCCGTTGGAAATGAAGAAGCTTGGAATAGGCAAAGGAATATGGACTTCACACCATC
>JBBRFK010000029.1:0-22888 GCA_038224435.1 Cytophagales bacterium
ATTACGACTCTTTTTTTATCCTTGCTTTGCTCATAAATGAATTCCGGAAAGGAAAAAACCGGAATATCAAGTTCCTTGGCTTTTTGAAGTTCGGGATTGTCTATCCTGGCATGCATGCCTAGGATGATGCCGTCAAGGTCCTTGCTTATTCTTTCGGGGAACCAACCTTTTTCCTTTGGAAGAATTCCAGCTTTTTCAAGTCTTGTCCTGGAGGGCTCGTAGATTTCATCATCAGAACCGGTTACTTCAAAACCTTTGGCGACCATTGACAAGGCAAGGTTGTGCATGACTGCACCGCCAACGGCGATAAAATGATATTTCTTTGACATAGCTTCTTTTGCAAGATTCAAAAGTAACAAATCATGTCATTAGCAAAAGGACAGAAACAGGATTAATTTTGATTTAGACTTGTCTATATAAAAGAAATAGAATTTGTGTTGTCAAAAAATATTTTTGGTTTGAAGCGGGTGTTTTTGGGCTAATAAATTGATAATGTACTTGTTATAATCCGTGTTGATAACAAGTGTATAAATTGTTCAAAAAGATAAAGTCAAAGCCTTTACTTTTGTTATTATGGCAGACAATAAACCTACAGGAAAAGACAGGATCACCAATAGAAGGAAACCCGATTTGGGACTCACCTCGGGGATGGGAAAATTACCTCCTCAGGCCACTGATCTGGAAGAGGCTGTTTTGGGTGCATTGATGCTGGAAAAGGACGCTTTGACGGCTGTTGTGGATATTCTTAAGCCTGAAAGTTTTTATAAAGAATCCCATAAGGTAATATTCTCTGCCATCCTTGACCTTTTTTCGGATAGCCAACCCATCGACCTCCTTACTGTTACTAACCAACTCCGGAAAAAAGGCCAGTTGGAAATGGCAGGAGGTGCTTTTTTTATCACTGAGTTGACTTCTCGGGTTTCTTCCGCTGCCAATATTGAATACCACGCAAGGATAGTGACTGAGCAGTCTATGAAAAGAGACATTATCAGTATTGCCTCTGAAGTACAGCGCGAAGCATTCGAGGATACCACGGATGTATTTGAGCTTTTGGATAAAATGGAACAGTCACTCTTTCAGATTTCGGAAAAGAATATCAGGAAAAATTATGCTGATATGAGATCGATTCTGAAAGAAGCGATCATGGAACTTGAATCCAAAAAAGGTCAAAAAGACGGTTTAACCGGTGTTCCAAGTGGATTTACTGCTTTGGACAGGGTGACTTCAGGATGGCAAAAATCTGATTTGGTCATCATTGCCGCCAGGCCTGCAATGGGTAAAACAGCCTTTGTGCTCTCTGTTTTGAGAAATGCAGCTGTGGACCATAACAGACCTGTTGCGATTTTCTCTTTGGAAATGTCCTCCATCCAGTTGGTCAACCGCCTTATTTCTTCGGAGGCTGAACTTGATTCCGATAAAATCAAAAAAGGAAACCTTGCCGAATATGAATGGGAGCAATTGGTCCACAAGACAGGAAAGCTTTCCAAAGCGCCGCTTTTCGTAGACGATACACCGGCACTTTCTATTTTGGAATTGAGGGCAAAATCCAGGAAACTCAAAGCACAACATGACATACAGTTGATAGTGGTAGATTACCTTCAATTGATGTCAGGAGATAATAAAAACGGCGGTCAAGGTGGTAACAGGGAACAGGAAATCGCAAGTATATCAAGGGCTTTGAAAAAAATCGCCAAAGAACTGAGCGTCCCCGTGATTGCATTGTCACAATTATCAAGGGCGGTAGAAACAAGGGGAGGAGACAAGCGTCCACAGTTATCCGATTTGAGAGAGTCAGGAGCCATCGAGCAGGATGCGGATATGGTTATGTTCTTATACAGACCTGAATATTATGGTATTACCGAAGATGAAGATGGAAATTCTACTGCAGGGGTAGGAGAAGTGATTATAGCCAAGCACAGAAATGGCTCACTGGATACGGTAAAGCTTAGGTTCATCGGTAAGTATACCAAGTTTACTGATCTTGAAATGAATACTCCCTACAAGTCTCAAGATCCGCTTTATGGCCACAAATTTCCAAGCGGTTCTTCAGGACAAGCATTTGAATCAGGAAATACTATCCGGCTTTCAAGCAAAGCCAACGGAGGCGATTTGGATGACACCTTTCCAGGAGGGCTAGGAAGCGGTAAACCGGCACCATTTTAATGGTTTTTGTTGATTTGTAATTTTTCCATTTTTGAAAAACTCTCCTTAAATCCCAATCCCTTGAAGGCCATTGTTCTCAATAGAAAATCAGCTGACGGCTTAGCATTAACTGATGTGACCTTGCCTGATTTGGCTTCTGATGAAGTCAAAATCCAAGTCAGGGCAGCAGCGCTAAACCATCGGGATGAGTGGTGCCGTCAGGGACTCTACGCCAATTTGAGGGATGGAATTATTTTGGGTTCAGATGCTGCCGGCGTAGTGGTGGAAGTCGGCAAAGGAGTCGATTCAAATTGGAAAGGAAGGGAAGTGATCATCAATCCGGCCTCAGATTGGGGCGATAACCAAGAAGTGCAATCCAAAAATTTCAAAATCATGGGCATGCCCGAACACGGGACTTTAGCAGAATTTGTTCATGTAAAATCAAATAGAATACACCCAAAACCGGTTCATATGAATTGGAATGAAGCCGCGGCGCTGCCTTTGGGAGGAGTAACGGCCTATCGTGCCTTATTCCGGCAGGGAAGTATTCAATCAACAGATACCGTTTTGGTAACAGGATTTGGCGGTGGAGTCGCACAATTTGGAGTTCAGTTTGCTTTGAACCTAGGTGCAAAAGTGTTTGTCAGCAGCAGCAGCTCAGAAAAAATCCAAAAAGCTTTAGACTTGGGTTGTTCCGGAGGTTTTGATTATACAGAAGAAAACTGGGCGGAAAAGGCCATTCTAGCCACAGGCGGATTTGATTTAATTTTGGACAGTGCCATGGGAGACACTTTGAATAACCTCATCAGGGTGGCAAAACCTGCGGGCAGGATCGTTTTTTATGGAGCAACACGCGGGAATCCTTCCGGATTTGACGGCAGGAGGGTTTTCTGGAATCAGATCAAGTTGATCGGCAGTACGATGGGGAACGATGAGGATTTTGAAAATATGTTGGATTTTGTCAATAAAAATAAAATTTCCCCATTGATTGATCAGGTTTTCGACCTTGAAAACTCTGTGAAAGCTTTTGACAGAATGAAAGAAGGGAAGCAGATGGGAAAAATCGTCGTTCGGATTTCTTAATAAAGGTCATTCTCAAATAAGAAATTTTGAAAGCTGTTTTTCATCTCTTTTAAGGCTTTTTCATCTTTTTGGGATTTAGCCAGTAGAATTCCTTTTTCGTAGATACTTTTTGAAAATAGGATTTCACCCTTATCGGCAAAAAATGCAGCAGCATGAAAGTATGTAGGAAGATAATCCGGAAATTCCTCAAGAAGCTTGTTGAAATATAATTCGGCAGAATTCCTATCATACTCTATAAATTCCAAAGCAAGGGCATAGAAATTGAAGGGATTTTCAGGCTCTTCTTCAGCAAATGATTTTAACATTTCTATGCGTGACACTTTGGTCATGAATTCTTTTTTATATTATAGCCTAATTACTAAATTCACGCAATTTAAAAAAATAAATTACCTAAATATTTATAAATGAAAATTCTTGTTTGTATTACCCACGTACCGGATACGACATCCAAAATCCAGTTTACCGATAACAATACCAAGTTTGATAAAAACGGTGTTCAATTCATCATTGGACCATATGATGATTATGCTTTGGCAAGGGCAGTGGAGATCAAGGAGCAATTGGGAGCGAGTCTGACCGTATTGAATGTCGGGGAAGCTGAAACCGAGCCTACATTGAGAAAAGCATTGGCTATCGGCGCTGACGATGCCATCAGGGTCAATTCATTTCCAAAGGATTCTCTCTTTGTGGCAAAACAAATCGCTGCGGTTGCAGAGCAAAACAATTATGACCTGATTTTGATGGGCCGGGAATCTATAGATTTTAATGGAGGAATGGTTCATGGGATGGTGGGGGAATTGCTAGGGATGCCTTCTATTTCTCCGGTGATGAAGTTGGAGATTGAGGGAGAAAAAGTAAAAATGGCAAGGGAAATCGAAGGAGGTAAGGAATATGTAGAGGGCAAACTTCCATTGATAGCAGGATGCCAAGAGCCGATTGCAGAATGGAAAATCCCGAACATGAGAGGAATCATGTCCGCAAGGACAAAACCGCTCGTTGTTGTTGAACCAACCGCTGATACTGTTGTTACAGATGTTACCTCTTTTGTATTACCTCCTTCCAAAGGGACTGTAAAATTGGTTGACAAAGACAATGTGGGTGAATTGGTGAGGTTGCTTAAAAATGAAGCAAAAGTACTTTAATCGAAATTTTATAATTATCTGAAAAACAAATTGATATGTCAGTTTTAGTATATATAGAACAAGCGGAAGGTTCCGTCAAAAAAACAAGTTTGGAGGCTGTTTCTTATGCAAAGGCAATGTCTGATAAGCTTTCTTTAGGTGATGTCGTTGCAGTAGCTTTGGGGTCAATTTCCGGTGATGAACTTGCAAAAGCAGGACCGGCCGGTGCCTCAAAGGTGATCTATGTTAATGATCCAAAATTAAATGAAGGAATCATACAAGCCCATGCCGAAGCAGTGGCGCAGATTTACAAGAAAGTAAATGCAACTACTTTGGTATTGGCAAAATCCTCTTTGGGTGATGCCGTTGCTGCAAGGCTTGCGATCAAATTGGATGCAGCTTTGGTATCCAATGTAGTTGAGCTCCCTGACACGTCTGCAGGATACAAAGTGAGAAGAAGCATTTATACCGGAAAGGCATTTGCTATAACTCTTGTAAATACAGACCATAAAATTCTTGCAGTCAAAAAAAATGCCGTTGATCTGAAAACCGATGGCCCTGCAGCTATTGTCGAAGAGGTTACACTTGAAATTTCTGCAGAAAATTTTGCTACGAGCATCACTTCCACAGACAAGTCAACTGGTGAAATATTACTTCCTGAGGCTGATATTGTTGTTTCGGGAGGAAGAGGGATGAAAGGTCCCGAAAATTGGGGAATGATCGAATCGTTGGCCAAAGAACTTGGCGCCGCAACAGGCTGCTCGAAACCGGTATCTGACATAGGTTGGAGGCCGCATCATGAGCACGTTGGTCAGACAGGCATAAAAGTTGCCCCAACTTTATATATTGCTGTTGGAATTTCGGGTGCTATTCAACATCTTGCAGGGGTAAATTCATCAAAATGCATCGTCGTCATCAATAAGGATCCCGAGGCTCCATTCTTCAAAGCCGCAGATTATGGCATAGTCGGAGATGCGTTTGAGATACTACCAAAATTAACTGAAGCTGTTAAAGCCCAAAAATAAATCACTGTGGATCAGACCATTGAATTAGAAATTTTAGGATTGTCGTCCAATCATTCCCAGTCAGGCTCTTTTACTTTGGTAATGGGTGAAGTCGGTGGGAGTAGGAGACTTCCTATAGTGATTGGGATGTTTGAGGCACAGGCCATTGCCATTGAGATTGAAAAAATCATCCCGAACAGACCAATGACCCATGATCTTTTCAAGTCTTTTTCTTCCAACTTCAATTTCTCCATTGACAATATTTTGATTTCAGATATGAGGGAAGGGGTTTTTTATGCAAAAATAGTGTGTAAAAATGTCGCCAAAACTGTAGAAATAGATGCAAGGCCCTCTGATGCCATAGCCATAGCAGTAAGGTTTGATGCTCCGATATTTTGTGTATCAAAAGTCATGTCTGAAGCTGCCATAGAATTCACTGAAGAAGATGAAAAAAAGGACCCCCAAAAGCAGGTCAAGTCTGGAAAGGCTGGTGCTACAGTCCCGCGAAGTACTGATTCCTTGAAAGATTTTAGTCTGGACAAACTCAATCAAATGCTGGATAAGGCACTCAGTAATGAAGATTATGAAAAAGCAGCCAGAATCAGAGATGAGATAAACAGAAGAAACTGATTTGTAAGCCTGGTTCATACCAGGCTTACTTTTTATAGGTAATTTGGGTTTTACTTTCTGATTCATTTGGGCTCGACAGAAATTAGTAAAATTGAAAAACATTTAATCTGAATTATTGCATGGATTATTTTAGAGGTTTGATTGGGATTTTGGTTTTGCTTGCAGTTGCCTTTATTTTTTCTAGCAATAAAAAAAACGTTGACTGGAGACTCGTCGGGATAGGAGTAGCACTTCAGGCTTTGTTTGGGTTTTTGATTACAAAAGTTGAGGTGGTAGCCCAAATATTCGCTTTGGTCAGCAAAGCCTTCGTTAAGTTTTTGAGTTTTTCGGCAGATGGAGCAACTTTTATTTTTGGGGATTTAGCCACCAATACTTTTGGATTCATTTTTGCCTTTCAGGTTTTACCCACCATTATATTTTTTTCTACTGTATCTGCAGGTTTATATTATTTGGGCATTTTACAAAAAGTTGTTTTTGGCATTGCATGGGTAATGGCAAGAACTATGAGGCTATCAGGTCCTGAGAGCCTTTCCGCTGCTGGAAATATCTTCCTTGGGCAGACTGAAGCCCCACTTTTGGTGAGGCCATTTATTCCTACTATGTCAAAATCAGAACTGATGTGCCTAATGACTGGAGGCATGGCAACGATTGCGGGAGGGGTGTTGGCAGGCTATGTAGCTTTCTTGGGTGGTGATGACCCTGTCGAACAGACCAAGTTTGCAGCATATTTGTTGGGTGCTAGTATCATGAATGCTCCTGCTGCCATAGTCATGTCCAAAATCATGATTCCTGAAACTGACAGAGACGCCATCAACAGTAAACTGGTAGTCAATGAGGAAAGCATGGGAGTCAATCTTATTGATGCCATGTCTATCGGAGCTTCAGAAGGGTTGAAACTTGCGTTGAATGTTGGAGGGATGCTCTTGGCATTTATTGCGGTGATCGCTGCTCTAAACTACATCCTTTCGGGACTGATTGGCAATTATACGGGATTGAATGAAGTCATCGTTTCTTCTACAAACGGTCAGTTTACAGGCTTCTCATTAGAATATATATTGGGTCAAATTTTCAGGGTATTTGCCTGGGTGATCGGGATCGAATGGAGCCAAACCTTGCAGGTGGGTTCACTGTTAGGTCAGAAAACTGTCATCAATGAATTCGTTGCTTATCTGAGTTTGGCAGATATGAAAAATGCAGGTACGCTTTCCCCAAAATCGATCGTCATTGCTACGTATGCCCTTTGTGGTTTTTCGAATTTCAGTTCGATTGCTATACAGGTTGGAGGAATCGGCAGTATTGCACCAAACCAACAAGGCAATCTTTCAAAACTTGGTATGAGAGCATTGATGGCAGCTACTTTGGCTTGCCTGATGACCGCTACCATTGCCGGAGCTTTATTCTAAAAAACATAGGGCCTGAAAATATCCAGACCCTATGTTTTAATCCTCAAGAACTGTGATTTTTTCGATTTTGTCTCCCTGACTGATCAAATCGATGACTTCCAGTCCTTCAACGACTTTTCCAAAACAAGTATGTTTTCTGTCCAAGTGGGCAGTGTTATCTCTGCTATGGCATATAAAAAATTGTGAACCTCCTGTATTTTTGCCTGCATGGGCCATTGACAATACTCCCCGCTCATGGTACTGGTTTTCACCATCCAATTCACAATCAATTTTATAACCCGGTCCACCGGATCCGTTTCCCTTTGGGCAACCACCCTGAATGACGAAATTTGGAATTACCCTGTGAAAAGTCAATCCATCGTAAAACCCTTTTTTAGAAAGTGCGATAAAATTATCGACTGCTTTGGGAGCATCTTTGTCAAAAAACTCCACCTTCATCAGGCCTTTTTCAGTAAGTATTTCTGCTTTTTTCATAAATTTAATTTTGCCAAAAGTAACAAATAATGTTTGGTGAAATTTCAATTATAGAAAAATAAAAAAGGAGTGCGCTGCACTCCCTTTGATTGGGTTTATTTTCTGATAAATATCAATTGACTAAAACGGCCTTGGCAATGCAATAATAATTGAGAATCATTTTTTATACTTTCAAATATAAAGAAAAATTTGAAAGACGAAGTAATAAAAAACCTCATTTTTTGAGAAAACAATCGATTACGCTCTTATTTTTTCAAACCAAAACAAAAAATTTAACTAAGGACCGATTAAGTTTGGAATATTCATTTTTTTCAGATTTTACTCAGGGACTTCAAATTTGGTTTTGAATAAGGAATAGTACAATTTGGTAAATTATTTTATCATTGTATTGTAACATGTTTTATCACCTTTAAATAATTCAGAAATATTGGAAAATAAATTTGAAAAGAATCCAGGTTCAAGTCCTGTAGATTTATATCCGGGTCCTACAATATTTGGCCATCCCAAAGGATTAATGACTTTGTTTTTCACAGAGATGTGGGAGAGGTTCAGTTTTTATGGCATGCGGGCACTTTTGATATTGTTCATGACAACTGCAATAATGGACGGTGGTTTGGGCTTTGATGACAAAACTTCCGGGGCAATTTACGGGCTCTATACCATGGGGGTATATTTACTTGCTCTTCCCGGAGGCTGGTTTGCTGATAGGTTGTTTGGATTAAAAAAATCAGTCTGGTATGGTGGAATTATCATTGCATTGGGACACTTTACCATGGCTTTGCCAGGGCTATTTAATTTATTTGGTGAAAGTGAATCTGTTAAGGAGTCCTTGAGCGTATTGGATACCAATTCTTTTTATCTGGGATTGATCTTGATCGTGATGGGCACGGGATTGCTTAAACCAAACATCAGCTCAATAGTAGGTCAACTGTATCCAAATGGAAGTTCCAAGAGGGATGCTGGCTTCTCTATTTTTTATATGGGTATCAATCTAGGTGGTTTTATTGCCCCAATCGCCTGTGCCTCTATGGCAGCATATGACTGGCATTTGGGATTTGGTTTGGCCGGGCTTGGGATGGTTTTTGGTTTGATCCAATACAAATTGACTAGCTCTAGCTTAATCGGATACGGTGAAGATATTTCGGTATTGACTGAAAATGATGTTGCGGAAAGAAGAAAGTTGGTCAGGATACTTTTAGGAATAGGTACGATTATTTTGTTTGTTTTAGCGCTATTGTTTTTAGGATTTATTCCTGTCAATGTATTGGCACTGGCCGGAGCTTCCGGGACAATTATTGCGATAGTGGCTTTTGTTTACTTGGGATATGTCATTTTATTTGGAGGACTAAGTCAAGACGACCGTAATAAGGTCGGCGTCATCGCAATCTTATTTCTATTTTCCGCCCTGTTTTGGTCAGGTTTTGAGCAAGCAGGATCCACTTTGAACCTTTTTGCCGAGCGGTTTACGGACAGGAATTTCTTGGGATGGGAGATTCCATCCGGCTATTTTCAATCAGTCAACTCATTATTTATCATCATTTTTGCACCTTTTTTTGGAGCCCTGTGGGTTTGGTTGGGGAGAAGAAATCTTGAACCGAGTTCTCCTTTGAAATTTGCAATGGGGCTAATTTTACTTGGGATGGGATTTTTGGTGATGTATTTTGCTGCAAAAATTGCTGCCTCGGGAAATCTTGCAGCACCTACTTGGTTGATTTTCACCTATCTTCTTCACACATTCGGCGAACTGAGTTTAAGTCCTGTGGGATTGAGTTTGGTTACCAAATTGGCCCCGGCCAAGTATGGAGGGCAAATGATGGGTATTTGGTTTCTCTCCGTATCACTTGGTAATTTATTTGCGGGATTGGTTGCCGGCGAGGCGAGTGGGGGAACAGAGGAAGCTCTTGCACAAATGCCGGATCAGTACATGATCATCGTATTTACAGCTACAGGAGCAGGTTTGTTATTATTACTGATAAGTAGGCCAATCAGAAAACTGATGGGAAATGTCCATTAAAAAGTAGAAACTAAGGAAATAAAAAAGGGTCGTTATAGACCCTTTTTATTTCTTTTTAACTTCCTTTGGAGTTTTTGTACTTCTAAAATCTATAAGCGAAATACCAGCTCCAAGCCCAGCTAATATGCAAACGATCAATAAAAATAATTGTGCACCCGAGGCAATTGGGGAACTGAAGATTTGTAAAAACATATATATGTAAGGTTGTTTATAACTATTTTTTCGAAAGATAGCATAGAATGAATTTTGGACAAAATTTGAAATAAAAAAAGCAGGAAGAATATTGAAACTTCCTGCTTTTTTGTCCTAACTAATCGATTTCGTCATCAAAGTCCTCTTCGAAATCGTCATCATCGAAATCTTCATCGTCTTCCAAATCGTCGAAATCCTCTTCAAGTAGTTCGCTGTCTTCTTCAAGATCGTACACCTCGTCTTTAAATTCTTCAGCAAACTCATCGTCATCCTCAAAATCTTCGGTTTCTTCAAAATCGTCTTCCAAATCGTCCATAATATGAATAAGGTTAATGGTTTAAATATCAAATGGATTGATGGACGCTAATTAAATCAAAATAAATATTTAAGCAAATACCTTTTCAAGGTTATTTTTTTGCAACATAATCGCATTTGATTTTAAACTTTCTTCAACCCACTGATTTTCTAGCATTTCCAACCAAGTTTCAAAATATAGAATCACATCAGAAAGATTGTTTTTTTCTAAATTTTTCTTTTTTGTCAGAGGGATGTTTTTTAAAACACCAGGATCGGACAATTTTTCCAGGTGCCTGAGTTCACTTATTTTCAGGCCTTTTTCAAGCATTTTGCTGATCATTAGGTCCATTGGGTAGCCGCTGCCGGGACAATAATCAACCAATTGATCATTCCAATCCCCTGATTTTTCCATAGCATATCTGTGAATCTCCTCTTTTGTAAGATGGATTAATTCTTGGGCTAGATTTCCACAATTGCATGAACCCATATGTCCCCACTGATACGGAGATCCTTTTCTTAATTTTAACAGGGTATTTCTGATTGCATCAATCAATTCAAAACTTGTGCTTGACATAGAAGGAATATTTTTATAAAATATAAACAATAAAAACCCTTCCCGGTTTGACCTAAAGTAAAAAAAAAAATTGAAAAAAATTAACTAAAAATGTTTTGAATATATTTCTTTATCAATGGCTTGGACAAATATTTTTTGACTACAGCATAGTTGGTTGCTTTTACAATGTCTCTTTCATCAACAGAACTGCTCAAAATATATATTTCCGGATTAATATCTTTTGATCTGAATTCTTCCAAGAAATCCCAGCCTGTCATTTCGGGCATATTCAGATCCAAAAATAAGTAATTTGGGTCGATCTGATAGATATCCTGAAGGGCTTTCGTAGCACTTAGAAATTTGAAAATCTTGTGAGGGACTTTTATGTTTTTGCTGATCAGCTTTTCTGTTACAAAAGAGCTTATTGGATCATCGTCGATAAGAACTATTTTTACCATATAATACAAAATATTGAATTTGAAATACAATATGTACAATACAAAATTACGGTATAACTTTGAATTTGCAACAGTTCTTCAAAAAAATATAAACTTTATTTTTGCCTTTTTGAGGGCTGGAAGTGCTCTTTTCCTTTAGCAAGGTCAAAAAACAAGATAAAATCCGAGGCAAGGCTATAAAACGGATGTTTAAATGTGGCAGGCTTGTTCTTTTCAAAGAAAAAATGTCCAATCCATGCAAACCCATAACCGACTAATGGAATGGCAAACAACAAGTAATAATTTGAGGTGTAAATAGCAGCTCCAAGTATAAGAAACAACAACGCCGTGCCAATAAAATGCAAAGTTCGGCTAGTGCGATTTTGGTGCTCGGATAGGTAATAGGGATAAAATTCCTTTAGGGAGGAGAAAGGTTTTTCTGGTTTTTTCATAACTTATTCTTTTGTTGGATTTATGTAGCTTTTATATGTTTGGGCAATTTTTTCTATTGATTTTAATGCTTTTGTCTTTTTGTCTCTTGCACTGCTGACTTCTGACACTGCGGTAAGTTGCATCAATATTTTATCATTATTGGGATCTATAAAGTCGACCATGATTTGCATCAGCTGGTAATTTTTGGTTGACACCTGATTTTGCTGGTTTAAAAATCTTGGATCATACATCCACGGATCCCAAACCCTTCCCCCCCACATTGGATACCTGTTATTATATATCTCTTTTTGCCTTGGGTCCTCATTTGAAGTGTATCTAATGACTAGTTCAGGCGATTCTCTTTCATATTTTAGCCCTTGCTCCTCAAGCAGGGATTGGAGTTGGTCTGAAACAGTTGCATCCAAATAGGCATCATTAAAACCCCGGTAACCTATCTCTTTATTCGTTATCACAAAGCTTTTATAGTCCTTGTATGGAGCAAATTCTGTTTTTTCTTTAAAAATCTCTATCGAACTACATGAAGTCAAAAAAACCGACAAAAGGAGTAATAGCTTGATATTTCTAGGTTCAATTATCATGGTTTAACAACATAGGTTGTTTGTTAGGTTTTAGTATACTCTAATATTTAAAAAAAAGATTAGGGGTTGAAAAGAAATTTCTTAAAATTTTTCAAAAGAGGTTAAAACCCAAACTGTTTTATCCATAAACTTATTTATTTTATTAATTAATTTGCTTTTGTTTTACTAAAATCTATAATTATGAAAAAACTATTTACGATTTGTTTGATTTTCACTTTTGGCCACTTTGGATTTTCGCAAGAAACTGATGATGTTATTGACACCACCTCAAATGCTGCAAAAGACACTACTTATTGGATAAAGGAATTAAGTATTGGCTTCAATTTAAATCAGGCCTCTTTTTCGGGGAACTGGAAAGCAGGCGGTATCAATTCTTTTGCTTTGGGATCGATATTCACAGGAAAAGCAAATTACCTAAAAGACAGGGTTAGCTTGGACAATCAGGTGGAGTTGATCTATGGCGTCGTAAAGAACGGCGATCAGGGAGTTAGAAAGTCAAATGACAGGATATTTTTCGATACCAAGCTCGGATATAAAATAACCCAAAAATGGGGCTATTTTGCTTCACTCAACTTTATCACCCAATTTACAGATGGATTTGATTATGCCCCTGATGAGCCTTTATTGATTTCTAGATTTTTTGCACCGGCATTTTTGACTTCAGGTTTTGGTTTTGAATACAAGCCCAATGAAAATTTTGCTTTGAGATTGGCGCCTATTTCACCGAGATTTACCTTTGTGACAGATACCCAGCTGATCAACAATGTACCGGAAAATTATGGTGTGCCTGCAGGACAGAAATTAAGGACTGAATGGCTCGCTTTCCAGATTTTCATGACATACAATAAGAAGTTTAGTGAAAACCTCACTTTTAACTCCCGGTACCAAATCTTTGCCAACCTGCAAACTTTTGAATTCAAAACTATTGACCACCGACTTGATTTTACCCTAATTGCCAAAATCACAAGATACGTTGATGTCACTTTTACAAGCATCAATGTTTACGATATTGATATGACAGAGGGAATCCAGCTTAGCCAAGCATTGGCATTGGGCATTTTGTACAGAGTCAGCAATAAAAAGCAGGTTTTTGATTACCTTTTATCCAAAAAATTTTGATTAATACATTTATGTACTATTTTTGTTCTAATTGTGGTAGTTAAATAATAGTTGGTTTAGTTTTCATAAAAAGGGCAGGAGAGATTCTCTTGCTTTTTTACTTTTCCGCTTTTTTTATACTCATTACTCACATTTCAGTCAGACTTATGAGATTTTCTGTCACAATTGGGAGAAATTTTTTTTGATATCTGATTTTCCATCGGTGATTTACCACAATGCCATCTGAATTGATTTTTTCTACAAATTAAATTATTCCACGATCTTCTTTAAATGGGCTGGTAAAGTGTATTTCATGTCAACAACTTGCAAAATTCGATGAGGAAGGATTTTGAGTTTCATGATATCTCTTGGCTGTGGGTTTACTTTATGTGAGTGTAAGGTTTTCTGGCATTTTGACATGATTATTTTTTGTATTTACGGTTTCTTGTCAATGAAGCTTGTATTCGGTTATTTTATCAGTATAAAAAAAATTCTCTTGAAAAATCCAAATTTTAATATTCCAGACGAGTCAGTTGAATTATGAAAACAGGAAGAAAAACAAAAACCCCGGGTTTTGCCCGGGGCCATGTGCGCGCGGAAGGATTCGAACCCTCAACCCTCGGAGCCGAAATCCGATATTCTATCCAATTGAACTACGCACGCTTCATTTTCAACTATTATTAAGAAATAGCTGCTTTTACTTTTTCAGCGGCGTCCTTAAGAGTGATGGCCGAAGATACTTTCAATCCTGATTCGTCTATGATCCGTGCACCTTCTTCAGCATTCGTTCCCTGAAGTCTCACAATAATCGGTACCGGTATGTCTCCAATGGATTTGTAGGCTTCTACGACACCATTGGCTATCCTGTCGCATCTTACGATGCCGCCAAAAACGTTGATAAGAATGGCTTTTACATTTGGATCCTGAAGGATAATTCTAAAGCCTGCCTCAACAGTGACAGCATTTGCTCCTCCTCCCACATCGAGGAAATTGGCAGGCTCACCGCCCGAAAGCTTGATCATGTCCATGGTAGCCATCGCAAGACCTGCGCCATTGACCATGCAGCCTACGTTCCCGTCCAACTTCACATAATTCAGACCGGATTTGCCGGCTTCGACTTCCAAAGGATCTTCTTCAGCAATGTCTCTCAATTCGGCAAGGTCCTTTTGTCTATAGAGGGCATTGTCATCTAGGTTCACTTTGGCATCAACAGCCAATATTTTATCGTCAGAAGTTTTTAATACAGGATTGATTTCAAACTGGGCTGCGTCCGACCCGATATATGCATTATAAAGTGACGTGATGAACTTTACCATTTCTTTGAATGCAACACCTTCCAAACCCAATTTGAAAGCAACTTTTCTTGCCTGAAAACCCTGCAATCCAACTCTTGGATCTATCCATTCCTTGATGATTTTCTCAGGATGCTTTTCAGCTACTTCCTCTATATCCATCCCACCTTCAGTGGAAGCCATGATTACATTGCTTCCTTTGCCTCTGTCCAACAAGATGGACAAATAATATTCTTTTGGTTCGGAAGCACCTGGATAATAAACATCCTCAGCTATCAACACCTTATTTACTTTTTTTCCTTCAGGACCTGTTTGGATGGTGACCAATGTGCCCCCAAGTATTCCGGCAGCTTTTACAGAAACATCTTCAAGGCTTTTGGCCAAAACAACGCCTCTAGAACCGGTTTCGTTTACCAATCCTTTTCCCCTTCCACCTGCATGGATCTGGGCCTTGATTACATACCAGGAAGTTCCGGTAGAAGCATTTAGCTTTTTAGCAGCTTCCAATGCTCCTTCAGGGCTGTCTGCGACGATCCCTTCCTGAATCTTGACGCCATAGCTTTTCAAAAGTTCTTTAGCTTGATATTCGTGTATGTTCATCCTTATGAAAATTTTTGCCCGAAGTTAAGCGCTACATGTTTATTTATCAAATTAACATCCGGTCTTTTGGTAAATAAATCCCTTCAATAGTCAGATAGGAATCTGTAATTTTTATATTTGGTGACTAAAAATCGAATATATGTTAGTTGCTAAGGGAATCCACAAAAACTACGGAGACTTACATGTTCTCAATGGTGTGGATGTGAAAATCAATTCTGGTGAGGTGGTATCTATCGTAGGATCTTCAGGTGCAGGAAAAAGTACCTTATTGCATATTTTGGGGACTTTGGACCATGCGGATAAAGGAGAAGTTATGATAGGTGAAACATTGATCACCGGTCTGAAGGGGGACAAGCTTGCAGAATTCAGAAACAGAGAAATCGGTTTTATTTTTCAATTCCATAATCTTCTTCCGGAATTTACTGCCGAAGAAAACATCATGATCCCGGGACTTATTGCCAATCGGCCGATAAATGAAATCAGAAAACGAGCCGGTCAGTTGGCCGAAAGATTGGGTATAAGCAGCAGACTAGGGCATAAGCCATCCGAACTTTCCGGCGGCGAACAGCAAAGAGTGGCTGTTGCAAGGGCTTTGGTCAATGATCCGAAAATAATTTTTGCAGATGAACCAAGTGGAAACCTTGATTCCAAAAGTGCAGAGGCACTTCACAAACTGTTTTTTGAACTGAGGAAAGAATTTGGACAGTCTTTTGTAATCGTGACCCACAACCAAGAACTGGCCCAAATGGCCGATAGGACCTTGGTCATGCAGGATGGTAAAATCATTGGCCAATGATCGGCAGCTTCCCTTGTTTTAAATCCCAGTTTTGTACGAAATCCAATTGTTTGTCAAATTTAATTGAACCAATCAGTTTTGGTTTTTCTTATTCATTTAGATTTGAAAAAGCTTAATCACCTTGAATAAAAAGAGCGTTCAGCATATTTTACTTGCAGGGTTTCTTTTTTCCCTGATGAATGTTTCTGTCAAATTGATTCCACATATTCCTGCTATTGAAATCATACTTTTCCGTTCTGTTTTCAGTTTGTTTTTGACTTATATTTTGCTTAGGAAAGAGTCTGTTCCGGTATTTGGGAATAATAAAAAACTATTGATCCTGAGAGGGATAGCCGGTTCTATCGGTTTGATTACTTTCTTTTATACCCTTCAGAGTATGCCCTTGGCAAGTGCCGTCACGATCAATTATCTAGCACCCATCTTCACGACCATCTTGGGTATTTTTATCGTAAAGGAAAAAGTAAGGGCTAAGCAGTTCTTGTATTTTGGAATTTCATTTGCCGGAGTAGTCGTCATCCAGGGCTTTGATCCAAGGATCACTTTCTTGGATATGTCAATTGGATTGCTATCTGCTTTGGCCATGGGAGTGGCTTATAATATTATCAGAAAGATCAATAATTCGGAACATCCATTGGTCATCATGTTTTATTTCCCTTTAATTACCATTCCAATTGCCGCTGTTTTCAGCCATTTTGTTTGGGTATCGCCGGTAGGTTGGGATTGGGGGATTTTATTGGCAGTTGGTTTATTGACCCAATTTGCCCAGTATTTTATGACTTTGGCTTATCAAAACGCCAACCTTTCCAAGGTGGCAAGTTTAAGTTATATTGGGATAATCTATGCTTTGGGTTTCGGATTCCTGATTTTTGATGAGACATATACACTGGTAGTATTTTTTGGGATGTTTATGGTCCTGCTAGGCGTGGCGTTGAATATCTTCAAATGAGGATTTTGGCCTTTTCTGATTTAGTCAGTATTTTCCTTCCCTCAGTCTTGTCTCCACTGATTATAGCAGAACAATTTTTTTTGTGCCTATTTCTGCTGTAATCTAAACTCAGAAGTTTTGGTGTAAACTGAACTGAAGTTGACCTTTGGCCCAGCTTGCGGTCGTCTGCTTCATCCAGCCCACTTGCACCCTGGATTTTTTACCAACGAAATACCCCATACCGACATATGACCTATTCCGGTCAAAAAGCTGTACTGTTCTTCCATCACCAATTTGCGTCTCCCCGTTCATAAACAATTCATTGTATAGAGCCAGGTAAATCGCATCTTTTTCCATTAGCTTTTTGTTAAGTGGCACGTTCAAAAATATATTATATCGAAAACGCGTCCTGAAATCCTGACCTTCCACAAAGCGCTGTTCATACCTGAACCGATGGAGAAGGTAAAATCTTCCTCCTACTTTTTGAGGCAAAAAGACTTCTTGGTAAATCCTGTTTTCCTGAACTACATCGTCGGCGTCACCCGGACTACCTGTTCCTATATAGGCATAGCCCAGCGTAAACATAACGTCGGCAGATTTGGGGCGATAAGTGAAGCCGGAGCGTAGTAATAATTGTTCGCGATCAGACAACAAATTCCAAGCTCGATATTGGAAATCTCCCTGGATTCCGAATTGACTGTTTGCAAATCTCATTTGGTAAAAATACATGTACCATGCACCGAGTTGATCCTCATCGACAAGATTCTGAGCCGAAAGGGGAAGCTGTAAAATAAAAATACAACAAAAGAGAATAGAATTTTTTTTCATTGTTTGCAGTGGTCAAGAAGCTATTGAAAAAAAGATGCAGACTGTCATGCTGACAGCCTGCATGGATATTTGATTTGAAAGAAATATATATCTCATTTTTTGAATCTTGGCAGAGAAGTGATGGTCTCTTCCAAAAATTCAACAGACCCGGTTTCAAGGTTATATACTGCACCTACGATGATGACTTCACCAGATTCTACTCTTCTGCTCAAGACCGGCTCAAGGTTTCTCAATAAATTGACTTGCTCAAGCACATTTTCTCTGATCGCAATGTCTAGTGTTTCTTTGCGGGGAAGTCCAAATGCTTTGGCCCTAAGTGCAGCGGGTTTGATGGCATTGATCAGTGTCACTATGTGCCCCGGAGGGTTAGCAGGAAGCGCCATCGCTGCATCCACTGCACCGCAGGATTGGTGTCCAAGAACGACGATCAGGTTACTTTTCAATACCTCAGTGCCAAATTCTATGGTTCCGTAAGAAGCTTGGGCCATTACCTGCCCGGCAGTACGGGTGATAAAAAGATCTCCAACACCTTGGTCAAAAATGATTTCATTTGGTACCCTGCTGTCCGAACAACCGATGATGGTCGCAAAAGGCTTTTGTCCTTTTTCAAATGCTTTGAGATCTTCAGGAGTTTGTCTTGGTTTGACACCTTTGCCATCGGCAAAACGATTGTTACCATAGATCAGTTTTTTGATTCCATAATAGGGATCAACGGCAGCACTATCACGGTCGGCATCATAGCCGCTCGGTTTCAATTTAAGAAGTTGGGTTACTTTTTCGCTTTGCTGGGCAGTTGCCACTTGAAAGGAAAGCACAATGAGTGCAAGGGAGAGTAGGTTTCTATAGCGCACAAGATGGTTAGATATTCCTCGTTAAACTAGAAATCCTTGACTAGGTTTCAATTGTGGTATCAATGGCATATTTAAATAAATTTATTGCTGAAAAACGATTATAAACGGATTAAATTAACTTTTTAATGGAAAGAATTATGAAGGTGAAGTTCAGTAAAAAGACCGCAATTCCTTGAATGGTCGGATTCTGAAAAAATGCGAAAAAAATAACAGCAAGGATCAATGGAGATTTCTTTTTTATTCCCAAGTCAGAGTCTTCACTGACCTTTTTGATCTTGTCAATTGGTTTGCTTCCCAAGTCAATGCATTCATTGACTTTTAAACTTTCACGACTATCAATTTTCAAAAGAATTTTGCTTCTGTCTTAATTTTCCTGTTTCTGTTTTTATCTACTCCCTATATTGCAAATTGAAAGAAAGTATATCGGTTCTTATCTAAGAAATTTTTCACATGAAAATCACAAAGGATTTATACAAGGAATCATTGGCATTATTGACAGATTTTTATCAGTTGACGATGGCATATGGCTATTGGAAATCGGGAAAAGCCGAGCAAGAAGCTGTATTCAACCTTTTCTTCCGCAAACATCCCTTTCAGAGCGGTTTTACACTTGCTGCAGGGCTTGAATATGTCATTGACTTTTGCCGTAATTTCCACTTTGGAGTGGATGACCTTGATTTTCTTCAAGACATGAAAAACAATGATGGGACACCGACTTTTGAGCCGGCATTTATTGCATACCTGCAGCAAATGGAATTCAAATGTAGCATTGAAGCGGTGGAAGAGGGGACTGTCGTGTTTCCGCATATTCCTATGGTGAAGGTAACCGGACCCTTGCTGCAATGTCAATTGTTGGAAACACCCTTGTTGAATATCATCAATTTCCAAACCTTGGTTGCCACCAAAGCCTCAAGGATATCATTTGCAGCGCAAGGAGATCCTGTGATGGAATTTGGGTTGCGGAGAGCGCAGGGAATAGACGGTGCGTTGGCCGCAAGTCGGGCTTCCTATATCGGAGGCTGTGCATCGACAAGCAATGTATTGGCCGGAAAGTTGTTTGGAATACCGGTTTCCGGAACCCACGCCCACAGTTGGATCATGTCTTTTGATACCGAATTAGAAGCATTCAAAGCGTATGCAGATGCCTTTCCAGACAAATGCGTGTTTTTGGTGGATACCTATGACACCATCAATGGAATCAAGAATGCAGTTCAAGTCGGAAAATTACTCCGTGAAAAAGGAAAGGAGTGGATGGGCGTGAGGATTGATTCGGGTGATTTGTCCTATTACAGCAACATCGCCAGGGAGATGATGGATGAAGCGGGATTTCCGGATGCAAAAGTAGTAGCCTCCAATGACCTTGACGAGCATATCATTACCTCCTTGAAAGTTCAGGAAGCTTCCATCGACATTTGGGGAGTTGGTACCAAGCTGGTGACAGCCTTTGACCAACCTGCCCTTGGCGCAGTCTACAAACTATCCGCCATCAAGACCGAGGAGGGGATTTGGGAACCCAAAGTGAAAGTATCCCAGCAATCCATCAAGATCAACATCCCGGGAAACCATAATGTGGTCCGTTTCTTAAAGAATGGGAAGGCTGTTGCCGATATGATTTTCTTGGAGTCCAATGATTTGGACCGGGAGGAATTTGTCATCATTGATCCTATCGATCCCACCAAGAGGAAAAAGATCAAAGCGAAAGGTTTGGAACAGGAAATTTTGCTCAAACCTATTTTTGAAAAGGGAAAGAAAGTGTATGCTATTCCTGATATCCATCAGATGAAAGCCAATGCCGTCCGCAACTTGGCAAAGTTTGACAAGGCGCTAAAACGTCTAGTCAACCCACACATCTATCCGGTCGGTCTGGAAGAAAGCCTCTACCAGCTTCGCAATGACCTGGTTTTCAAAATGAAAAATTACGATGGAGAAGAAAATAATATTTAGCATACAGGATTACAGGTACCTTCAGGAAGAAGTCTTGGAGCTTGGTGACTTCGAAAGAGGAATCATCGAGGTCAAGTTGTTTCCGGATGGAGAGCGGTACCAGCGCATCATGACTCCAGTCAATGGCAAGGATGTGGTATTGATCGGGGGGACGATTTCGGATTCGGATACGCTGGAAATTTATGATTTGGCCTATGCCCTGATCAAATATGGAGCAAGGTCCATCCAATTGTTTTTCCCGTATTTTGGATATAGCACCATGGAAAGGGCTGTTAAAGTAGGGGAGGTGGTGACTGCCAAATCCCGTGCGGTGATGTTTTCGTCTCTTCCAAGGACAAGCTTGGGAAACCATTTCGTTTTCTTTGATCTCCATTCTGAAGGGATTCCGCATTATTTTGAAGGACAGGTTTTGATCAACCATGTCTATTGCAAGCCTATTATCATCAAAGCTGCTTTGGAGCTTGCGGAAGATGGTTTTGTGATGGCATGTACAGACGCCGGAAGGGCAAAATGGGTCGAGTCATTGGCCAATGAAATGGGAGTGAATGCTGCTTTTGTTTTCAAAAGAAGAATCTCCGGTGACAAAACGGAAGTGACGAGTATTTCTGCCGACGTAGAGGGGAAGGATGTGGTGATCTACGACGACATGATAAGGACAGGCGGTTCGCTTATCAATGCCGCCAAAGCCTATAAATCAGCCGGTGCCAATAAGATATTTACTATCACCACTCATGGACTGTTTACCAATGATGCTTTGAAAAAAATCCAAGAATCAGGGGTCATCGAAAAAGTAGTATCCACCAACAGCCATCCCAACAGCTTTGCATCGCAATCGGATTTCCTGCAGATTGAATCCATAGCTCCCTTGATCATCGAAAAGCTGGTATAGCTTTCTGTTCATTTAAGGCAAATTCTAACCTTATATTTCTTATTTACCAATAACCAATAACCTAATAACCAATAACCCAATAACCAATACCCAATATCCCAATAACCTAATTCCCAATAACCCAATAACCCAATAACCAATAACCAATAACCCAATAGCCCAATAACCAATAACCCAATAACCACCCACCAAATGAAAGCACTCATCATCGTCGACGTTCAAAATGATTTTATTCCCGGTGGAGCATTGGCTGTGAAAGAAGGAGATCAGGTGGTGCCGCTAATCAATCAACTCCAAGAGAAATTTGACTTTATAGTTGCCACCCAAGATTGGCATCCTGCTGAACATGGCAGTTTTGCGGCAAACCATCCCCCAAGAAAAGTTGGTGAGTTCATCGACCTGAATGGCGTCCAACAGATATTGTGGCCGGTCCACTGTGTGCAGGGAACAAAAGGGGCAGAATTCCATCCTGATCTGAAGACTGAAAAATGGAAGGCAGTTTTTCAAAAAGGGACCAATCCAAAAGTCGATTCTTACAGTGGCTTTTTTGACAACAATAGGCTTGGAAACACAGGATTGAGTGCTTACCTGAAGGATAATGGGGTTGAGGAAGTTTTTGTCTGTGGCCTTGCAACAGACTATTGCGTCAAGTTTACGGTTTTGGATGCAATTTCAGAAGGGTTCAAAACAAACCTGGTTGCAGACGCCACCCGGGCAGTGAATATCCAAGAAAATGACCATTTGAAAGCGATAGATGGCATGTATCAGGCAGGGGCAAAAGTTGTATTGACGGAAGAAATTTTATATTTCTTATGATCCGAGGCACACTGTGCCAATATTTCTTTTTGGAATTTCAGTTCCTGATTTAGAATTTGATCCTCTTATGATCCTTAGATTTAAATACCTCACATTGATAGTATTGATTTCCTTGTTATTTCATGGATCAGTTTTGAGTCAAAACAACCGTAAAACAGAAAATAACAGCACCTGTTGGCATTCCTTTTTTTTGCCATCAAACTCGATGATAAATGGAGCCTTCATGAAGGATTCCAATAGCGAAGAACAGATTGGATAAAGAATGCCCAACAAAATATTTGCAGAATGGGCATGGTGAGAATGTAAATCAAAATATTTTTGATCAAAACCGTTTGGGAATCCTTGCAGGATATCGCTTTTCAGGAACTGTGAAGATCGAAGGTGGCTACTTCAATCAGATTTTGCAATTTGGAAGATTGGTCAATGGAAAAAATTATTTTCAAAATAATCAATGGATAATCATCAATT
>JBBRFK010000030.1:0-22876 GCA_038224435.1 Cytophagales bacterium
GTTCGGAACTGATTTCTGATAGTAAATGAAAATGGCAAGGGTCCATAAATGCTTTCCTGCAAATGACCCCTTGAGGAAGCCTGTTCAAAAAGGATTCCGATTGAACCTTGGATATCGGGATAAGTAGAGCCATAGCCAAAATAATACTCGTCAAAACTCTCTCTGGAGTGATACAGTGACCCCATTTCGTCCATGGCCTTGACATGATATTGGGCTATTTTTTCTGTCAGCTCAATGTTCTTCTTTGATGTAAGCGGATGGTCACGGCTTGGGATTCCGGGTTGGAAAAAGAAAGTGTTGTTGGTACCCATTTCATGGTAATCCAAGTAAATATTAGGCAACCATTCCTGAAATTTTGCCACCCTGTTTTGTGATTCGGGATGCTGTACGAGCAGCCAATCCCTGTTGAGGTCAAACCAATAGTGGTTGCCTCTTCCGCCAGGCCAAACTTCACTGTGTTCTCTGTCATTGGGATCACCGTTCAGATTGTAAGATCGGTGGGTATTGACCCACGAGGCATATCGGTTGCTTCCATCGGGATTGAGTGCGGGGTCTATGAGGACGATGATGTTGTCTAGATCAGATTCGATTTCATTGGCAGCAGCAAAATGGTAAGCTGCCAAAATGGAAGAATTGATTGCACTTGCCTCGTTTCCATGGACGGAATAGCCTGCCGCCATGACCAAAGGCATATTGTCGAAATCAAGCTTTGCATTCGGATCCCTGAGCTTTTGTCTTTCGGATTTGAGTTTACCCAGATTGGCAAGGTTTGCTGGGGAAGTGATTGTCAGCATGATTTGGGGCCGCTTTTCATAGGTATAGCCTAAGATCTCAAACTTTACCCTAGGTGAACTTTCCGCCAATTTTTCGAAATACCTGATGACCTGATCATATCCGGCATTCCATTCGCCAACCTCAAACCCCAAGATGTCTTTTGGTTTGGGGATTTTTTCATTGTAGGTAAAACCTTCTGGAAGGTAATAATCAAGTTGGATGTCAGCCGTTCCTGTTGGGCTTTTCTGGGCAAAAACAGAAAGGGAGCAGAAAAAGAAAAACAGCAATAAGTGAAGGCTTTTTTTCATGAAAGAAGGATTTGGAAGAATATTATGATACAGCGCAAAATTCAATTATTCTAATTCTCCCACAAAATGCAATGGTTCATTGTTTTCACAAATACCCCTCATGTAAAAGCATCTATGTTATATAGCGGACCAGTCCGTGAACGGATTTTATAAAAGAGATTTGATTGAAAATGGATTTGTCAATTTTGTTCAGATACGAAAAATGCCCTTCGGATTATCCAAAGGGCATTTTCATGTTTGATATTCAAATTTCCTGATAAACATTAAAGTAAGGCAATGAAAACTTGCGAAACCTCTCAATTTTACCTTTTCCTGATTTTATTCCACCGTCACCGACTTCGCTAGATTCCTTGGCTGATCGACATTACAGCCTCTCATGACTGCAATATGGTAAGAAAGCTGTTGCAATGGCACCACTGCTATCAAAGGAACAAAAGCTTCTTCTGTTGCAGGGATCTCAATCACGTGATCTGCGAGGCCTCTTACCGTGGTATCCCCTTCAGTGACCACTGCGATTATTATACCCTTTCTGGCTTTTACTTCTTGGATATTGCTGACGACTTTCTCGTATGAACTGTCCTTGGTAGCAATGAAAACGACAGGCATTTCCTGGTCGATCAAGGCGATGGGTCCATGCTTCATTTCAGCAGCAGGATAGCCTTCTGCATGTATGTAGGAGATTTCTTTGAGCTTCAAAGCGCCTTCCAAAGCAACGGGAAAATTGTATCCCCTTCCCAAATAAAGGAAGTTGCGGGAATCCTTGAATTCTGCTGCGATGACCTTGATTTTGTCATTGAGTTTTAAGGCTCTTTCCACTTTGGAGGGGATTGTTTCCAATTCACTCAATAATTGCATATACCTTGATTCAGAAAGCGTACCTCTTTGATAGCCAAGTTTTAGAGCCATCATGGTCAATACCGAGATCTGTGCTGTAAATGCTTTTGTGGAGGCAACGCCGATTTCAGGTCCGGCATGGGTATAGCATCCGGCATGCGTCGCTCTTGGGATGGAAGAACCCACGACATTACAAACTCCAAAAATAGTGGCTCCTTTGGATTTGGCCAATTCGATGGCTGCCAAAGTATCGGCTGTTTCACCGGATTGGGAAATAGCGATGACAAAATCTTTTTCTGAGATGACCGGGTTTCTGTACCTGAATTCCGAAGCATATTCTACCTCTACAGGAATCCTTGCAAATTCCTCAAATAAATATTCAGCTACCAGACCCGCATGCCATGAAGTACCGCAGGCAGTGATGATAATTCTATCCGCATTTTGGAACTTGTTCATGTAATCCCTCAAGCCTCCGAGCACCAGTCTGCCGTTTTTTGCATCCAACCTTCCCCGCATACAGTCCGCGATGGATCTTGGCTGTTCGTTGATTTCCTTCAACATGAAATGTTCGTAGCCTCCTTTTTCGATGGCTTCCAGTTCCATTTCCAGTTGGTTGATATAAGGATTGGTTTCAACGTTCTCAATGGTTTTGATCTGAAGCTTGTTGTCACGGATGACAGCGATCTCATAATCATCCAGATAGACCACCTGATTGGTGTATTCTATGATGGGCGTTGCATCTGAAGCTAAAAAGTACTCATCCTCTCCAACACCGATCACCAATGGAGAACCTTTCCTTGCTGCAATGAGCGTGTCCGGTTCTTCAATATTCATGATGACGATCGCATATGCACCGACTACTTTATGCAACGCCAATCTCACTGCCTCTTCGAGGCTGCAATAATTGTTGACATGAATGTCTTCGATGAATTTGATAAAGACCTCAGAATCTGTTTCACTTTGGAATGTGTACCCTTTGTTAATTAGGTCTGTTTTCAGGACATCGTAATTTTCAATGATACCGTTGTGGATCATTGCAAATTTTTCATTGGATGAATAATGCGGATGGGCATTGACATCATTGGGTTCGCCATGGGTCGCCCATCGCGTATGTCCTATACCGATTTTAGAATTCAGGTTTTGGAATGATCCAAGATGGTTTTCCAATTCTGAAACCTTGCCCTTCTTTTTGTAAATGCTCAGACCTTCTTTGTTGAGAAGTGCGACACCGGCGCTGTCATAGCCACGGTATTCCAATCTTTTAAGTCCTTTGATGATAATTGGTAGGGCCTCTTGATTCCCTACATAAGCTACGATTCCACACATATGTAAAAATTTAAAAACCAAATCTAAACTTTTTCGAATTACAAGTGCAATTAATATGGAAAAAAATATACTTACACAAAATAAGTCGATTTAAATCCCGACTTCCTTAAAATTCATTGCTCTACAAAGATCTGCTTCTTGAATAAAAGATTTTCAGTTTGATTGTGTTTTGGTCTATCACATAATCTTTCAAAGATTGTATAAAACTTCTGTCTTGTGTCGACACCCCAGGGTATAGAAGGAAGTCTCGTCTGACCATTTTTTTTCGATAAACAGCATTTATATGGGATGTGATAAATTGTTTATAGTTTTTTTCGTCTTTGGCAAAGAACAACAAAGATGGCTGATCTCCCTCTGAAAAAATCGGTTCAGAAGTTGTCGGATCAACTTGGATTCTTCCTTCGGGCTGTACGGCCATTGGACGGCCATCAGTTCTAAAGAGTACCTCATTGGTCTCATTGGTAAAAAACATAATGTGAAACTGTGGAGGCAATCTATTTGGAGAATAATTGAGAACCGGACCCATCTCTAAAGTCACCTGATTGAAATTGGCATTGACCAATGTGTCCAAGAATTCATCCAATGGACTCATATCCAATTTGATATACATACCAAATGTGGATTTTCCACCAGCGAATTGGCCCAGGTCATATGCAGTAGTTGGTTTTGTGACCACCTCGATCGGACTACCGATCGGGTCATTGATGACTTGACTGAAATGTCTAGCCAGATTGAAATTGATTCCTGTGGCAATGGGGTAAGCCCTTGAAATTGTATCTCCTTCATTTGTGAAGTAAAAAATAAATCCGGTATTGTTTCCCACTAAGGTTGTGAATCCTACATTTTCACCTTCTTCTGCTTTGAATGCAAGGCCTGGCAAAAATTCCCGGAAGGCGAAGATGTCTTGGAAATATCTGCCGTTCTTCAGTTCTGCAAACATTTCCTCTGTCAGGGCATTGTTTATTTTGGTGGAAACAATGGTATCCTGCCTGTCTGTAAAATCAAATGTGGCGCTGAAGGAAGGAGTAGGTTCGTAGGCTACGCTGCTGAAGTTAAAATAATCCACATCCCGGATCTGCTCTGTAAGCAAATGAACATTGATAGTTTTAGGATTAATGGTGTCTGCTGTCAATACTTCCCTTATGTTGAAGAGGAACCTGACCGAGTCAAGAACGGCATTTTCTCTTGGCCTTGCAAGATCCCTGTTGAAGAAAAGGCGGGAGTATCCAATACTTTCTGTCTTGCCAAAAAAATCACTTTCCTCGTTGCCATATACCAGTAAACCACTATTGGTGGTATTCAGGGAGTCCTGCAATACAACGGAAGCAGATAGGGATATTTCTTGGTAGAATACCCCTATCTGATTGTTTTCCGGATCCAGCTCCAATCCTATATTGGATGGATCTTCACAGGAAGTTGTAATGGTAAGAACAATGAATAATATAGCGGTCAGCTTAGCCGACCAAGTCATTATAGATGTTGTAATAACTTTCAAAAAGTTTCTCTTCTTCGCTGTTAATCTCACACTGTTTTTCTTTAGAGCACTCCTCGATGAGTTTGCTGAGGTTTTCGGATATATCTTCACTTTTGATGACTACGTCGGCATATTCCATTCCTATTTTTAGGAAGCCTTCGTAATCTTTTGATTTGAGAGGAGCTAAGATGGCGTCGTCGATATCCACCATTTTGACTTTCTCAAACAAATCGTCGCCAAATTTATGGGTAAATGCGGTATTGTAAATAGCAAACACCGATTTTGTGTCCTTAAAGAGAGGCTCGTTTTTGTAGGTAGTTTTGAGGTACATAGGGATCAGACTTGTCATCCAATCATTGCAATGCACCACATCAGGAGCCCAGCCTAATTTTTTCACTGTTTCAATGACACCTTTGCAAAAGAAAATGGCTCTTTCGTCATTGTCTTCATAGAATTTTTCATGCTTGTCATGAAACACGCTTTTTCTTTGGAAGTAGTCTTCATTGTCGATGAAATATACCTGAAGTTTGGCATTTGGAATGGAGGCGACCTTGATGATCAAAGGTTTCTCCTCTTCTCCTACGGCAATGTTGATCCCTGACAGCCTCACTACTTCATGCAATCTGTTCTTTCTTTCATTGATGAGCCCGAATCTCGGCACAAGAATGCGGATTTCCATCCCCATTTCCTGCATCGCTTGGGGCAATGCCCTTACGAAATTGGCCACCTCTGAAGTCTGTAAAAACGGATTGATTTCGCTTGCAACGTAGAGAATACGAAGTTTAGACATACCTTGTTGTGTTTTGTTGAGTGATATTAAACGCACAAAGATACAAAAAAAAGCGGTAAAGCCATTGTTTTTCTACGGAATAACATAGTTTTGCCTCTATTTTACATTCGCAAAGTACAACATTAGTGTATATCCTCGAAACCAAACAAGAAGTAACCAATAACCTTCAAATTCTCAGAAGTAGCAATAAAACCGTTGGTTTGGTGCCTACCATGGGCGCTTTACACAAAGGTCATTTGGAATTGGTCAAAATCGCAAAACAATATTCTGATATTGTAGTTGTGTCGATCTTTATCAATCCCACCCAATTTAACAACCAAGAGGACTTTGAGAAATATCCCAAAACGTTGGATAAAGACCTAGAATTGTTGAATAAGGCAGGAGTAGATTACCTTTTTCTTCCTGAAACCACAGAAATATATCCGTCTAGACCCATTCTTTCCATCGATTTTGGACATTTGGATAAAATATTGGAAGGCTCCTTCCGTCCGGGTCACTTCAATGGGGTAGGAATAGTGGTTTCCAAACTGTTAAATATTGTTAAGCCCCATACTGTGTACCTTGGACAGAAGGATTTGCAGCAAGTTGCGATCATCAAGCGCCTGGTACAAGACCTTTCGTTCGATGTCAACATCAAGATTGTTCCCACTGTACGCGAAGAAGACGGCGTGGCACTGTCTTCCCGAAACCTGAGATTAAATCCGACGTCCAGGATGGCTGCCCGAATCATTTCCAAGGCATTATTTTTTGCCAAATCAGAACTTTTGGGTGGCAGCCCATGGTTAAGCATCCGGAAAAAGGTCAATGAAATGTTTGAATCCGAACCGATGGCCCAGCTGGAATATTTCGAATTGGTAACTTCAGATACATTTTACGTATTAGAAGATATCGGCGAAGAGAGAAGTGTTTCCATCTGTGCCGCGGCCTATTTCGGTGATGTCAGGCTGATCGATAATGTTTCCATATTTGATTAAATTTGCGCAAAATTTCCAATTATGCACATTCAGGTTTTAAAGTCTAAGATCCACCGGGTAAAGATTACCCAAGCAGAACTACATTATGTCGGCAGCATCACCATCGATGAGGATATCATTGATGCAGCCAACATGATTGAAAATGAGAAAGTGGCCATCGTCAACATCAACAATGGGGAGCGCTTGGAAACCTATATCATCAAAGGGGAAAGGGGAAGTGGCGTGGTCTGTCTCAATGGTCCCGCTGCCAGAAAAGCCCAGGTGGGTGATATCGTGATCATTATTTCCTATGCTTCAATGGATTTTGAGGAGGCTAAAAAATACAAACCAGTCATCGTTTTCCCTGATGACAACAATAAACTGATTTAAAGGTGAAATTAAGTCCCAGACAATGGATCCAGGTAGTATTATCGCTGATAGTAGCTGTCTGGATTTTTTGGTTTTTGTACAAAGATATCAGTCTGGAAAGTCTGCTGAAGTCAGTTTCGGAGACCTCTTTTGTTTTGTTGGGGACTTCTATTTTGGTTTCTATTCTTGGTTTTTGGCTTAGGGCCTGGCGTTGGATGCTCCTTATCGATGCCGACGAGTCTAATGGAACTCCATCCATAAGAGCCTTTTGGGCACTGATGATAGGCTATTTGACCAATATGCTTGTTCCGAGAGCGGGAGAATTGGCCCGCTGCGGCGTATTGGCAAAGACAGATGGCTTACAAATGGGAAAGCTTTTCGGAACCGTCATTCTGGAAAGGACTGTTGACCTTCTTTTTTTGGTTTTTACGATATTTTTGGCTTTCATCATTGAAAGAAATGTTTTTCTCCAACTTTTTTCTGAATTGGTTTCTGTAGAAACTTTGGTGGAAAAGGTAATCCAATACCTGCCGCTTCTGATTGGAGGCTTATTGGTAATGGCAATTTTCTTTTATTTTGTTTTTCAAAAATACAGAGACAGTACTATTTTCATGAAATTGAGACACTTTATTCGAGATTTGGTGAAAGGGATCATCAGTATCCGCAAAGTAGAAAACCAATTTGGGTTTTGGGGCAGTTCATTTGCGATATGGATGATTTATTATATTACCCTCGTTTTGGTAGCTTGGGCGATTCCATCTACTGCCAACTTGTCATTGAGCGCATTGCTTATGGTCATGGTAATGGGAAGTATTGGCATGGTTGCACCGGTTCAAGGGGGTATTGGAACCTTCCACGCATTGGTGGCCTTCATTTTGATAGCATATGGATTGAGTGGGGAGGAAGGTAAAATATTCGCAGTGATCGTTCACAGCAGTCAGGTTTTGACGATAGTCATCTTGGGGCTTGTTGCACTGGGAATAGTCTTAAAAATAACTGAGAAAAAAGTATCCAAATCTTCTTAATTTCGTAAACACAAAGCAAAAAATAAAAAACTATGATTATCCTAATTCTAATTGTCGTTGTCTTCGCAGTGCTCGGATTTGTAGTCAGCTCAAAGTTGAAAAGCAAATTCAAAAAGTATTCACAGACTCCCTTGATGGCAAACCTTTCAGGAAAAGAAATTGCCGAATTGATGTTGGCAGATAATAATATCCGTGATGTGAAAGTAATGTCTGTGGAAGGTCAGCTCAGTGACCATTACAATCCGATGAACAAAACTGTCAATCTTAGCCCGGATGTATTCTATGGACGAAATGCAGCCGCAGCCGCCGTCTCTGCCCACGAATGTGGTCACGCTGTTCAACATGCCCGTTCTTATACCTGGCTCAAACTCCGATCTGCGATGGTACCTGTTCAGAATGCCAGCGGTAAAATATTGAATATCGTCCTAATAGCTTCTTTATTTGGGGGCTTTTTGTTGGGTCTTCCGAATGAATTTATCGGATATATTGTAGTAGGCTCGTATAGTATTATGACCCTATTCACTTTGGTTACGCTACCAGTGGAATTTGATGCCAGCAACAGGGCTTTGGCTTGGGTGAAAGAAAGAAACATTGTGACACCTTCTGAATTTGAAATGTCTAAAGATGCTTTGAAATGGGCAGCAATGACTTATGTCGTAGCAGCACTTGCAGCATTGGCCACTTTGGCTTATTATATCTTTGTTTTCTTTGGCAACAGAAATTAAGGAAACTTAAATCGATCAAATGAGTTTACTTTAAGGGGCAAGAAATTGTCCCTTATTTTTTTTTCTTATATATTCCAACCGAAATCATTAACCCGAATATTCTCATGAATTTTGAATACACAGAAGAACATTTAGCCGTCCGGGACGCCGCAAGGGAGTTTGCCCAATCCGAACTTTTGCCTGGTGTGATAGAAAGGGATACGGAAGGAAGGTTTCCCAAGGAACAGGTCAAAAAAATGGGAGAACTTGGTTTTATGGGAATGATGGTTGACCCCAAATATAATGGGGGAGGTATGGATGCCATTTCCTATGTTTTGGCAATGGAGGAAATTTCAAAGATCGATGCTTCTGCCTCAGTTTGTATGTCAGTGAATAATTCGTTGGTATGCTGGGGATTGGAAAAGTACGGATCTGAAGCCCAAAAAGAGAAATACCTGAAAAGATTGGCTACAGGGGAAATTTTAGGGGCTTTTTGTTTATCCGAACCAGAGGCCGGTTCTGATGCCACCTCTCAAAAAACCTCTGCCGAACTAGAAGGGGACTATTATATCCTCAATGGAACAAAAAACTGGATCACCAATGGGAGTTCTGCTTCCGTTTACCTGGTCATCGCCCAGTCAGATGCGTCCAAAGGTCATAAAGGTATTTCTGTATTTATTGTTGAAAAAGGACAGGAAGGATTTGTAATTGGGAAAAAAGAAGATAAATTGGGCATCAGAGGCTCTGACACCCATTCCTTGATGTTTTCTGATGTAAAAGTTCCTGTTTCTAACCGTATCGGAGAGGAGGGTTTTGGCTTTACTTTCGCAATGGAAACCCTAAACGGAGGCAGGATCGGTATCGCTGCACAGGCCTTGGGAATAGCATCAGGGGCATATGAATTGGCACTTGCCTATTCCAAAGAAAGGAAGACGTTTGGAAAACCAATCAGCCAACATCAGGCAATACAGTTCAAACTGGCAGACATGGCGACCCAGATAGAAGCGGCTAGATTGTTGGTTTTGAAAGCCGCGTGGCTGAAGGACGAAGGGAAGGATTATGCTTTTGCAAGTGCAATGGCAAAATTGTATGCTTCAGAAGTAGCCATGGGTGTCACCATCGAAGCCGTTCAGGTTCATGGTGGATATGGATACGTGAAGGAATACCATGTGGAGCGGCTGATGAGGGATGCAAAAATTACACAGATTTATGAAGGAACGAGCGAAATTCAAAAAATAGTCATATCAAGAAGTATAATAAGATAATCAAATTTGAATTGTTCAAAAAAGCATAAACATCATTTAATATACCTTTTTTCTTTTTTTGGCAAAAAAATATTAAAAAATCAACTTAGGTTTAGAAAATTGTAATAGTTTTACGCCATAACCTATAATAGCTGCTTTCATGGAATATTACAATAAGGTAATCGAATCTGTCGGGGTTAGGTTTCTGAAAGGAAACAATTTCAAAATCGAAAAACCTGTTACAGTATTGGATTACAGTGATACTGAAAATACCGTTTTATTGCTTCATCAGGGTTCCCTTAAGTTTTCTGAAGAAATGGAATTGGTAAATGAAGGAGAAATTCTCTTTATACCTGCCGGAAGAAAGACGAACATTACTTTTGGTCATCAAGGGAAAAAAACAGAAACCAACAATGAGGGATTTGTTGATAACAAAAGAAAATACCTTCAGACCATCTCTTTTAAGGAAATAAAAAGTGTGGAGGAAGATTGTATCACGGTTTTGAATTTTGAGGCAAAAGTCTTTGATGTCGTAAACTTCTTTCACTCTCTGGGAATTCCTCCCTTTGTCATCAGGTTCAATGACCGGATAGCGACCATAGTCGAGGATACCATTAAAGAATCTGAGCAAAATACCCCTGGAAAAGAAAGGGTCATCAAGTTGTATACCGAGCTTCTTGTGATTGAGATTGTCCGTCATGTCCTTAAGAACAGGCTGTTTGTCGAAGAACTCTCTACCAACAGTACTTACTTTAAGGATCCAAGGCTGATTGATTTATTCAATTTCATCAAGAAAAATATCGGAGGAGATCTTTCCAATAAGGTTTTGGCAAAAGTGGCCAACGTCTCTGAGGATTATGTGGGTCAGTATTTCAAGATGTTGACCGGTATCAACCCTCAGGATTATATAGAATACCAAAGAATGGAAGCGGCGGTGGAGTTGCTTAGAACATCCAAAAAAAGTATCCGGGATATCGGCAAAGATGTAGGGTATAAAGATACTGCCTATTTCTGCAGGAGATTTAAGATGATGTATGGCTTGCCTGCCGGAAAAATGAGAAGACGAGAATCTTTAATTAACGTACAATAAACCCAATCAAATTTGCCTGAAAAAACCGTCCCCTGCTTTGCTGGAGGCGGTTTTTCCGTTTATTTCAAATCCTTTATTTTTAGAATTCCACGATAATGCCAATGGTCGGAAGGATCGTACCTGCAGTATTACTAAGAAATCTCATCTGATACCTGCTTGGGTCATTGGGGTCAATTTTGATAGTTCCGTCAGATTCTCTCACAGGGATCAAAACGGGAGGTTGTTCCGCCTTAAAATTGAAGGCATTTTGGATATCAAAATACCAGTTCAGGTTCCATTTATTGAAGAAGTAGCGCTTGTCAATCCTGAAATCAAGCTGGTTGAATGCCGCCAACCTTTGGTTATTGATTTGGTTGAAATCAAGCACGGCCCTTCCGGTCAGATCCCATACCTCTCTCAGGGATGATGTTTCTACATCCACTGGTGTATATGGAACTCCCCCAAGATATCTCCATCTTGCACCTATTTCCCAGTTTTTCTTGAATCTTCTTCCGGCTGTCAAGCTGACGATGACCCTGTTGTCCCAAGCAGACGGAATAAATCCTTCAGTATTGGGATTTGTAAATTCGCTTCTGACCAAAGTCACAGCAGCTATTCCGTAGAAGTTGTTGAATAAGCGCTGTTGGGCTAAAAATTCCAGACCATAAGCCCTACCTTCAGAATCTGAATTTACAGGTTCATTGCCGATAACCCCAAAATCAGCACCTAGGTTGGCAAGAGAGATGCCGTTTCTGATCGAAGTAGGATAGTTGCTGTAGAGTTTGTAGAATCCCTCCACACTAAATCTTCTGTTTTTTTCGGGAACCACCTTTTCAATCCCTGTGATAAAATGAGTAGCCCTGATAAACCTGATGTCGTTCAGCTGATTTTGGAGTTCTCCTTCGTTATTTCTATATCCTAACGCTGTATAAGGTGGCTTTTGGTAATAGATACCGACATTTCCTGTCCAAAACAGTTGCGGCTTTATTTGGTAGGAAAATGATGCTCTTGGACTAAGCTGATTTAAGGGATTTTGGGCAGTTTTTCCAAATGTACTTCCGTCCATCCTCAATCCTCCCGTCACAAGTAGCCTTTCATTGTCGAAGTATTTGCTTGCCGAAATAAAGCTACCATAGCTATTGAAAAATGCCTCGGCATTGATATTGACCACCTCACCCTGATTGGCAAGTATACTTCTGTCAAAGTCGCTGATAAAATACCTTGCATATTCATAATTTATCCCATATTTCAGAATAAGTCCTTCGGTAAAGATCGAATTTTCTGCCCTAAATTTATTCTCGCTTTCTTGGGAAGTGTAGTCAAATAACAGGTTTTCGGGTTTACTATCATCATTTTGGGCATATTTAAATGACCTGTTGTTCAGCATATTTCTGCTCAAAATAAATGTCCAAAAACCATTTTCTCTAAATCTTTTAAGCTTCAATCCTGTAGCATAATTCCATTGGGTGGAAACCGGAAGGTTTTCTAAAGTGTAAAGTCTTTCCTCGCGTTCTTCTTCTGTCTCATCTTCAGGAACATCAAAATTCAAAGCAAAATTATCAATTGCTCCCACGCCGATGAATGTAAGTTCAGTCTTGGCATTGAGTTTTGTGACAGTTTTTAATTGGAAATCATTGAACGTAGGGAGGAAAGGAAGTTGGAGTTGCTTGAATAAAAATTGCAGGTATGACCTTCGTGCGGAAAGGATATAAGTCGTTTTTTCGCCAATAGGACCTTCATTAGAGATGGTAAGTTCGCTCGCTCCGAGTGTCATTTGGGTAAACATTTTGTCTTTACGTCCTTCTTTGAGCTGAAATTCAAAGAAAGAACTTAGGGAATTCATCCTATCGGCCGGAAATCCACCGGTGATGACATCCACATTTTTGATCAGGTTTACATTCAGGATACCTACAGGACCTCCCGATGATCCTTGGGTAGCAAAGTGGTTGATGACCGGTACCTCGATTTCATCGATGAAGAATTTGTTCTCGTTTGGCGCACCGCCACGGATGATAATGTCATTTCTAAAACTTGCACTACTCGCTACTCCAGGAAGAGATTGGATTACCCGGCTGATGTCCCTGTTTCCCCCTGGATAACGCTCAATTTCATTGGTATTGAGACTTCTGACCGATATGGGGGTCTCTTCAGACCTGCTGAATTCTGCATCTACGGTGACTTCGGTCAATTCGGAAGCTTCTTCCCTAAGGTCAAAATCGAGTCTGACTGCCCTTGCCAAAGTCACTTGGATTTCAAAGAAAGTTTTTGCCCGATATCCTATAAAGGTCGCTCTGATATTATAAAGCCCTGCAGGAAGGTTTGACAATATATAATCGCCTTCTTCATCTGTCACTGTCCCATAGTCAGTTCCCAAAACGACCACGTTGGCAAAAGGAATACTTTCGTTGTTGACAGGATTGAAAACCCGACCCCGGACTTCTCCTCCTTGGGCTAATAAATCAGAAAATGTAAATGAAAGAATGATAAGTGTAAAGAATAATCTCATATGCAGGTATTTAATTCCAATTAATAATCTGATTACCGTAAGTCTTGTTTAAAGAAAAAAAAATATTGACAAAAATTAACTCATCCTCCTCTTTCCAGCTCTTCTTTTACTTTCCAAAGTCTCCACCAAGGGGTTCCAGGTGAATCGTGATGCTCATAATGGTAGCCGAAAAAATAACAGGAAACGAATGCCCAGAAGTGGTTTTTTGTTTGGCTCTTTGAATGGTGTTTGTTGTCAGATTCTCCCATATGAGGCAGGTAAGTGCCAAAATAAAAAAGCTGCAGCGTAGAAAGGACAGCAGGCACCATCCAAAAAACCACGAGGTTTTCTGTAGGCAAAAAAAGTTTGAGGATATTAAAGGTTGCAGCCATCAGGAGGATTTGCCAGACGGATACATATTGTCTGATAAAACTCAGGTACCAGATTATAAATTTTCCTGAAGAATGGTAATCAGGGTCTTTTTCCGTCGCTACGAACCGGTGATGCTCATGGTGCTTTGGAAATAGCCTCCAATAGAAGTTGTATGAAAAAAGTATTGCGGATATCCATCCGATGGTATGGTTCAGTTTTTTATTTTCTGATACAATCCCGTGCATCGCATCATGGGCCGTGATGAATAGACCTGTATAAAGGTACGTTTGAATCAGGATACCCAAGTAGATCAAAGGATTTGACCAAGAAATATCCATTTGTAAAAGGTAGGCCAAAGACGCAAACCACAATAAAATAATGGTTGAAGCGATGATGACACCGGTATTTCCTAAGGAGTTTGGATATTTTATTTTGTGATACACGCGGTAAATTTAGCAAAGGAAGCCTAAAAAGTCCCTATTCTTTCTTTTATTTGTTCCATGAGCCACATTGGGGTGGAAGTGGCGCCACAGATTCCTACAGTATCATTTGGATCAAACCATGTCATTTCTACCTGATCTGGATTTGATACAAAATAAGTATTTGGATTTTTTTCCTTACAGACATTATATAGAACTTTCCCATTAGAAGATTTGGTACCGCTTACGAAAATGATTCTGTCAAATTTTTCGGCAAAAACCCTTAACTCTTTGTCACGGTTGGAAACCTGTCTGCAGATGGTATCATTGGTATTGACTTGGATGCCAATTTCTTTGAAGGCTTCATTTATTTTGTAGAAGTTATCCGTGCTCTTTGTAGTCTGACTATACAAGGTCAGGTTCTTCGGCAGAGAAGGCAGATCAAGTTCTTTGATGTCTTGGAAAACGACAGCTTTGTTGTTGGTCTGTCCGAGAAGTCCAATCACCTCAGCATGCCCATGCTTGCCGTAGATATAGATCGTTTCATCTTTGTCAAAAGAATTCTTGATGCGGTTCTGAAGTTTGAGTACAACCGGACAGCTGGCATCTATCAGGGTCAGGTTGTTGTCGATGGCAAGCTTATAAGTTGAAGGCGGTTCACCATGGGCCCTGATCAAAACCTTTTCATTAAAAATCTCTTTTAATTCTTCGTGATCGATGATTTTCAGCCCTTTTTTGGTCAGTCGGTTTACTTCTTCATCATTGTGTACAATATCTCCGAGGCAGTACAGATAGCCTTGTTCCGCAAGTACTTCTTCTGCCATTTCGATGGCATAGACGACACCAAAACAAAAACCTGAATGTTGATCGATTTGTACTTTCAAATTCATCATAAGAGGTAAACTTTGGACTTGGTGGATTGTTTAAGCTTTTGCTATTGGGGTTGATTGCGAGGGTTTATGGCCTGACCGAAGTTAAATTTTATTTTAGTTAAACCCAAGCTTTGTTTCAAAATAGGTGCCAAGTAGTAGGGATAATTTTCTGCTGTTAGGAATCCTGACCCTTTGATGGGTGATGGTTTCCGGCGGCAGACTCTTTATTTTGTCAAATAGTTTCTGGTAATAAAGATAAGCTACTTTTACTCCCATTTTGGCACCGCTGGGCAACCTTCTGATTCCATCCAAAGCCTCATCGAAATCTTTTTGTATGTCCTCTTCGATCAGTTGTTTGGTGGTTTTGTCAAAGGAATTGAAATCCACGCCGGGGAAATAAACCCTACCTCTTTCTTCAAAATCACTTTTGATATCCCTGAGGAAGTTTACTTTTTGGAAGGCTGCGCCCAACTTACAGGCGGGTGATTTAAGACTTTCATACTGAACGTTATCTCCCTCACAAAACACCTTCAGACACATCAATCCTACCACTTCCGCCGACCCATAGATGTATTCATGGTAACGCGAATCATTGTAGGTTTTGAAATCAAGGTCCATTTCCATGCTCCTGAGAAAAGCCTCAATCAGATCTTTGTCGATTTGATATTGGTTTACGATCAGCTGAAACGCATGAAGAACTGGATTTAAACTGATTTTCTCATCAATCGCCTCGTAAGCATCGTTTTTGAACCTTTCAAGAAGTGCTTTTTTGTCTTTATCATGAAACGTGTCTACGATTTCATCGGCATACCTCACAAAGCCATAGACCGCATAAATAGGTAAATGGAATTTTTTATCCAATGTTTTGATTCCCATAGTGAAGCTGGTGCTGTACCTCTGGGTAATTAATTTACTGCATTCAAAAGTTGTTTTGTCAAAAAGGCTTCTCGCATTCATACCATTAATATACCAATTAATTTACAGATTGTTTTCTTTGATAACTTCTCTGGCAACTACATGGCCTGAAATTAGGCTCGGAGGGACCCCCGGTCCCGGAACAGTCAACTGTCCGGTGTAGTACATATTTTTAACTTTTTTGTTTTTTAGGGAAGGTTTCAAAATGGCCGTTTGGAAGAGGGTATTTGCCAGTCCATAGGCATTTCCTTTAAAAGCATGATAATCCGCCTTAAAGTCACTGTGCGCATATGAGCGCTTATAAATGATATGGCTTCGGATTTCCTGCCCGATAAGTTTTTCAAGTCTGTCCATGACCATGTGGAAATATTTTTCACGGATTTCCTCCCCATCTTCTAGGTCAGGGGCAAGCGGGATCAGAATGACTAGGTTTTCCTGTCCTTCGGGAGCCACGCTTGGGTCCGTAACGGAAGCAGCGGAAAGGTAAAATAGGGGTCTTTCCGGCCATCTCGGATTTGTGTAAATGGCATCTGCATGGGGTCCCATGGGTTCGTCAAAAAACAGGCAGTGATGGGTGATGTTTTCGATCTTTTTGTCAACTCCGAGATAAAACAGTAGGCTTGAGGGTGCCATAACGCGTTTATCCCAATAATCGGCACTGTAATTTCTATATTCCGGGGCGAGTAAAGCACTGTCTACATGGTGATAATCAGCACCTGCCACCACGATGTCGGTTTCGATTTTTTCACCGTTTTTCAACACCACATTTCGGGCAATTCCATTTGTAACATCGATATGGGAAACTTCTGCCCCCAACCGGAATTTAACTCCCTTTTCTTCTGCCAGGCTGACCATGCCCTCCACGATTTTGTACATGCCGCCCATAGGATACCAAGTACCCAAAGCGATATCTGCATAATTCATCAAACTGTAGAGTGCAGGAATGTTATCTGCTGTTTCTCCCAAAAAAAGCACTGGAAATTCCATCAGTCTGATGATTTTCTCGTGTTTGAAAAACTTCCTGACATGTTTAGACATGGACTGGAATACGTCCATCCTGACCACATCTATCAGTAATTTTGGACTGGCGAATTCCATCAATGACCTGCTCGGTCTATAGACCAGATCCTGTATCCCGACTTTGTATTTGTAGGCGGCTTGTTTTAGGAACTGATCCAATCTTGGACCTACACCTGGTTCCAATGACTCCATCAAATCTTTGAATTCTTTCAAATTTGAAGGGATTTCCATGAAATCATTTTCCCCAAAAACGACAGTGTAGGAGGGGCTAAGCCGTATCAGGTCGTAATAATCTGAGGGCTTTTTTCCGAAATGGCCAAAGTAGGTTTCAAACACATCAGGCATCCAATACCAACTGGGACCCATATCAAAAACAAAACCCTCGGATTCGAACTTTCTCGCTCTTCCCCCGGGGGTATCATTTTTTTCTAGAAGTGTCACTCGATATCCGGCATTTGCCAGGTGGGTAGCTGCGGAGAGTCCTGCAAAACCGGACCCTATCACAACAACATTTTTTTTTGTCATTAACATTAATTTCTATGTTTGTACATATGCAGGTCGTCTTTGAGAAGTTTCCTCGCAATATGTATTCTATTTTTTACAGTCCCGATAGGAATTTCTAATTTGTCAGCAATCTCATGGTATTTGAAACCCCTGAAATGCATCATAAACGGAGTTTTGTACACAGCCTCGAGATTTTCAATTGCCAATTGGATATCATTCATCGCAAAATCGCCATATGCACTGTTTTCTACAAGCACATCTCCAGAATTAAGGTAATGAAGATTATCCGTCGTGTCGACAAATGTACCTCTTCTTACCATTCTTTGGTAGTTGGTGATAAAGGTATTCTTCATAATCGTATAAAGCCACGCTTTAAGATTCGTTCCCTCAGTGAATTTATCCTTATTGGTAAAAGCTTTGACCATAGTATCTTGCAGAAGATCATTGGCATCATCTGTGTCTCTGGTCAACTTTAGAGCAAAAGGTTTTAAAGAACTTGAAAGTTTCTGTAGCGAGTAACTGAATTCTAGAGTCGTCATGCCTTTTTGATTTTGTTTAATCAAAGGTAAATATCTTTAAACAAAATCCAAACATTTTGTCTAATAAAAAAATTAAAATCTTAAACAAAAATGAAACGATGAACTTCTAAAATCTTACAAAAACGATTAAAGGCTATATTTGTATATGAAGGAATAAAAAAAAGGTGAGAACGGTAATTCTCACCTTTGGATAATTTTTTTTTAATTTTTAAAACTATTTCTCCAAAACAACCTGATCCATTTCTTCGATATATTCTTTCATCTGCTTGATATAATGCATCGCCTTGACATTTTTGGGAAAGTCCAGGTCTTGGCCTACGATTTGATATCCGGATAAAATGATTTCTGATTTTTGGAATCTTTCTGAGATGCTGTGAATATATTCTTGGATTTGTTCGCTGCTCGGGGAAGTGGTGATTACAGTCATCAGAATCTCAGGTTGATGAAGTTTGTACACAATCTGAAGATCCTCATCTGGTGTGTTTTGTCCCAAATAGACTACTTTATGGCCTTTCAATTTAATCAGATAGGCAGCAAATAGAAGCGATATTTCATGCAATTCACCTTCGGGTAAATAAAGCAAAAACTTTTTTCCTCCGCCTTTATAAATTTGTCCATCGATGGCCACGATCAGTTTTTGCCTTATTAAGTTGCTGATAAAATGCTCCTGAGCAGGATTGATTGCCCCTGTTTGCCACAACACCCCGATTTTTGACATGAAGGGATAAATGATGTTGAGCATGGTTTGTTCAAAACCTATCTTAAGAATGTTAGCTGAAAGCACTTTCTCAAATCTCTCTTCGTCCATCTCGATCATACAAATTGTCAAAGCATGGATTTGATCGTCGTGGGTGAGGGTTTTCTCTGTGAGTTTGACTACTTCCGCCCTCATTTCAATCTCAGTCATATTTGCTATTTTGCTGATTTTGAAACCATTGTCGTTCAATAAAGCCACGTTCAGAATCAATTTGAGACTGGCATCATCGTAAAATCGGATATTGGTGTCTGTCCGCATGGGCTGCAACAAATTGTACCTCTGTTCCCATATACGTAAGGTGTGGGCCTTGATACCAGACATTTGTTCGAGGTCTTTGATTGAATAAGTACTCACAATTAGTTAGCGTTTAAAGTATTTTTTGGGTACTATAAATAAGCCGAAGGATACGGCGTCATCTTTTTTGTTTGTGGCGTGATGGGCTTGATGGGCTCTGAAAATCACAAGAAGCAAACTGTTTTTGGGTCTGTCAAACCATTTTGCTCTTCGGTGGACCAAGACGTCATGTATGATGAAATACAGCATTCCATACAGACTGATTCCTACTCCTATCCAAAATCGGTAATCGAAATTTTCTACTCCCAGAAAGAGCAATATAACCGCAACGCTTCCGAAAAGCAGTGAAAACAAATCGTTGAGCTCGAAGAAAGATTTGGATGGCTCATGGTGTGTTTTGTGGATATTCCAGAGTGGCCCATGCATGATATATTTATGGATAAACCAGCCTGAAAATTCCATGACAGCAAATCCTATCAAGATAAATACTACAGCAAACATCAATGACATAACTCTAGGTGAATTAGAATGTTTAAAGGTGAATTTTGATTTAGGTAATAAAATTCAAAAAGGCAAAGAATGTCACCAAATTGATCAAAAGATAAATCGAAATCACGTTTTCTTTAGCAAAAGTTGATTTCCGGTAGCCGATATGGATGATAAATGCAACACCGAACCAGCCAATATAATTGGAAATAGGGATCACATTTCCATCCCATGACCAAAAGTCAAGGTTTACAGCTACCGGCTCGATCAGGACATCCACCGCTACCATCAGTGCGGATGCCAAGCCTGCTGCTATCCAATCATTTTTGATTTTCAAGGAAAATAAGTTTCCCGAAAGGTATATGAGCAACAGCCAGTTAACACCGATTACCAATGGAACTTCGAAGAGCTTGAGCCCCAAAGTTTTGCCATATTCATAATTTCCAAAAGGGAATCCTGTATGGGTGCCCATTACTTCCGATCCATATCCCAATACCATAGCCAGTATTGCAAAAACCACAAATGACTTATTCCATCCAGTATGAAACAGCAAAAGGATACATAGACTTATGATTAGAGTGAATGGTGTCAGCATTTGAAAATAAGGACGTACCAAAGGAATGGACAGTCCTACTATTCCTGCAATATAAAAAGCGGAAATTATTCTCTTGAAAAGTTTGATCCGGTTGGTTTGGATTTCTTGGATGGCCTCAATCACGGTTCAGTGTTTTGGTAAAAAGGCTTAGGGACATGTTGGTGAAATGATTTTCGGTTATTTACGGGTGATTAACAACATGAACTTATATTTGTTGGCAAATGAATGCCACAAAAATAAAAATAAATTTAAAGAAATATGATATTATATAATGTTACGGTCAACATAGAGAAGGAATCTGAAGCTGAATGGGTAATCTGGATGAAAGAAACGCATATCCCGGATGTATTGGCTACGGGGATGTTTTTGGAAAACAGGTTTTATAGAATCCTGCATGACAATGAAGACGGATCGACCAACTATTCTGTCCAGTATTTTACAGACAGCATGGAAAAAATCATGGAATACCAGCAAAGTTTTGCAGCCAAACTTCAGGAGGATGTCAACCGAAAATTCAGAGATAGTTTGGTAGTATTTAGAACGCTACTTGAAACAGTGTAATAGCGATGAACAACACACTCAAATTTATCATTTCAATTATTTTGCCGCAATTGATCGGAGGAGTAGGTGCATTGGTCACCATTTCGTCGGTAGGAAGCTGGTACCAGACGATTGATAAACCTTTTTTCACTCCGCCTTCATGGGTTTTTGGTCCGGCGTGGACGACACTTTATTTATTGATGGGGATTGCTTTGTTTTTGATCTGGAAATCTGACCATCCATCGAAAAAAACCGCACTTTGGCTGTTTGGGATCCAGCTTGTCCTCAATGGCATTTGGTCCCCTGCATTTTTTGGATTGGAGTCGCCTATTCTTGGATTGGTAGTCATTGTTCCACTTTGGATCCTGATCGTGGTCTGCATCAAGGTTTTCTTCCCAATCCATAAAACAGCATCCTACCTGATGGTTCCTTACCTGCTGTGGGTAAGTTTTGCCACGGCACTTAATGCTGGCATTTGGTACCTTAATTAATCAACTTTGGGAATGGAACAAGAACCCGGAAAATTTCGCTGCCCTTGGTGTTTGGGTTTTGAAGATTATGTGGAATACCATGATGAAGAGTGGGGCGTGCCTGTTTTTGATGACCAAAAGCAGTTTGAGTTTTTGGTGTTGGAAAGCGCCCAGGCAGGGTTAAGCTGGTCCACTATTTTGAAAAAAAGGGCAGGTTACCGGAAGGCCTTCACGGAATTTGATTATACTATTGTGGCGGATTTGCCGGATGGGTACGTACAGGAATTGCTCTTGGATTCGGGCATTATCAGAAATGAGATGAAAATCCGTGCCGCCATCAACAATGCCAAAAGGTTTATGGAGATTCAAGCTTCACATGGTAGTTTTAAAAATTACATCTGGGATTTTGTGGATGGAAAGCCTGTCCAAAATCAATGGAGATCCTTGTCCGAAGTACCTGCTACTACCCAAGTTTCTGACAAACTTGCAAAAGACATGAAATCAAAAGGGTTCAAATTTTTAGGAAGTACCATATTGTATGCCCACATGCAGGCAACAGGCCTTGTCAATGACCACTTGGTCGATTGCTTCAGGTATGAAGAAGTCAAATCCTTGGGGAAATAAAAGAGCCAAGATTAGGGAACTTGCCCAAAACTTGGCTTTTTTTTACATTTACTTTCGGTGGATTAGCCTAGAAGAAAAATCCACCTGATATTCTGAATTTTTAAAATCCCTTCAATTTTCAAGATTTACATCACCGGATTATAAGCTTTGCTGTACGCTGACCAGATTTCATAAATCTGATTTCCGGTAGAGCTCAATCCGCTATGGTGCCATTCCCCGTCGGTTACCTCGTATTTGAATTCAAGACTTGCGCCGACTCTGCTGTCGTCTCTGGAAAAGAATTCGATTTTTTCGGTATAGTTGCCATTCTCTGTGGTGTAGGTTCCCCCGCCGGTTCCCATAAATTCCTTGGTTTCCGAATTGAAAGCCACCCATTGGAATCTTCCTCCGCTCAGGATTTTGATTGTCCTTCTTGCCCCGGGACTGCTTCTTGATATTTCATTGTCTCTTTTTCTTCCTGTAATCACCCAATTATTGGTGAGGTCATCTTTTGAATCACTTACCTTTTCCCAGGTCTCGACCAATGTCTTCCCTTCCATTTCTGTGGAAATCACCATTTTTCCCCCCACCATGTCCAAGCTGAAATCCGTCTTTTGTCCGACCATTTCCGGATTGACGGTGTAAAAATCCAACAATTCTTGGTAAAGATTGTCCTTGAGAGTGTACGGGCCACCTCCGGCACTTACAAACTTATCCGTGGCGGTTTCTTTTGCTCCAAAAGAAAAATATCCGTCCTGGTATATTTTGATATATTCCTTATCAGTCATAGCATTACCGTTTTGATGGGTCATTTTCCAGGCACCATCCGGATTTTGGGCGAAAATTACCCCTGTAAGAAACAGAAAAGGCAGAAATATTATTTTTTTCATGATATGATTATATTAGGTTTAGGCTTCCAAATTACCAATTAAAACTTGCTTATGAAAACTTTTAATCTAGGACAAAACAAAGAGCAGGTCCTTCAGATGATTCCTGAAAAGCAGATCAAGTTGGTCAAATTAGGGGATGAAAAAATATGCATAGCCAGAAACGAAGAAACATTTTTTGCTTTTGAACCATTTTGTCCGCACAGGAAGGCTTCTTTGGTCCAAGGCACTATTGTCAGAAATGAAAT
>JBBRFK010000031.1:0-22724 GCA_038224435.1 Cytophagales bacterium
AAAAACTCCCACACCTTCCCCACATACAATTCCCCTCCGAAGCTTTCCTTCCATTGGATCAGACTTTCTTTTGGCAATCCGGTTTTTGGGTCCGTGACACCGCCAAGATCGATGTATTTTTCACCGATATTGCGCATCAGATAACCGATCAAAAGATCCACCGCCCTGTTTTTCCGACCCTCATCTGTCGAAGCGATGTATTGGGTGCGGGCCACCTCAGGATGGGCAAAAACCGTAACTCCTGCCAAAATCTCCCCTTTATGGTAGGCATTGAACTGTCTGATTTTCTCTGGATTATTTGCAGCTAAGGAAGTTATCTCTGCAAGAGTATGGACAGGTTCATAACCCAAAACCTGCTTATGATAAGGCATCAGGAGTTCTTCCCAAAATGTCACAAAACCATCGTCCTCCTCAATGTGTATCCCTTTGTTCATGGCCTTTTGGACGCCCCATCTTTTCCCTCTATCGGAGATGACTTTTGGTAGTTCTATTGCATAATTCGGATCCTCTTCCACCAACATTCCGCCGCAAGAAAGCATCAGGGTATCGTTGTCCAGCTTTTCTGCGTGATAAAATTCCGGTACAGGCTTGATACGGATACGGGTAAAACCTTGGTCAGAAAGGTATTTTATGGAATCCAGAATGGCCTCCTTTTGGATGGCAGGATCAATTCCACTTCTGAATATCCAGCCTCCGAATGTCAGCCCCTCATGGGACAAATAGGTCTTTTCATGGCTGTTACCAGGCAATAATGCGATAAGTTGCTCTCCTAAGTAGACCATAAGAGAAGCATCGGTAAAACGGTCTTTATGGTAATCCATAAAGTTTCTGGAATGAAGGAATAGCCCGTTGGAACTGTTTTTAACAAGGTCATTCCAGGCATCTATATCAGATGGGGTATATATTTTTATTTTTAACAAAATAGTGGGGGATTAAAAATGAAAATGGGTGGATAAGCATATTATATAATTGAAAATCAGTTATTGCAAAGTGAATTTCCACTTTCTATAAACCGGGATTTTGCGAGAGTGGATTTCAATCATACGATTTGAAAATAGAAATTGAATCCAATTGATAAGTAGGATGCCTTATGTTCATTTTTTATCAATCTATAAGACATTTGCCTCTTTTTTGCCTTTTGTGGTTATTGATTTTTAAGATTGAATATAACCGACTCCAAGAAAATTTGTTGTCTTTTATTCTTTTTGTGGTTATTCAAATTTTAACCATTTAATCTTGTCCTGAAGTAAATTGGCAGCTTTAATGCCAACTTATGGTTGATGAATCTATGGAATCTTTGTTTTTTTGTTCCTTTTGTGGTTAAAAAATAAACCACTTCTAATTTGTCGCAAGAGATTTACCCCTCACATACTCCTCCCTCTTATACCTAACCTTTCCCCTGTAAGCCAATATCAGAAACCCAATAAAAACCAAACCTGCAATCCAAAACACTTCAAAAGACATCATGTGGCCAAAATGCATCCAGTACCTTTGCGCAGGAAATTCATACACCATCTCTTGGCTGCCAAAACTCAAGGCCTCCTCCATTCCAGACACATTCAATGGCAACCAAAACGCCGAGATCAATATATTGATTACACTGATAACTATTACATCCTTGTTCACAATCTTGTACCGTCTAACCGACTTCAATAGCAACACCACCATAAATGGCAAAAAAGCCAACAAAAGCCTCGATTCAGGATGAATAAAGAAGGCAAACATCAAGATGCTCACCGCCATCATCCCCATACCCAGCTTGGCAGATTCCTTCATCATCCTAGGAAAAAACGCAAGTGACAAAGGAATCAGAAAACCATAAAACATCATGTGGCCCACAAGGAAATCACCCGGAAACCGCAACGTATCCTTTATAAAAGACTGCGCTACCGCCATGATATCCAATGACCCATTGCTGCCGGACAAAAGAAAAACCACAACGAAATACATGAAAAGAATCCCTGTAAACCGCCACATCTTTTGGGACTTTATTTTATTCAACAGCAGATCATAACTCTGAGGCCAGTCTATGGGGTTCCTGACCATGACAGCAAAAACAAAAAACACCAATGTAAGGATCGCACCAAGATGTAATACTGTTCCCAAAATGTTATCCCTATCATACCTTTCTGTTAACCCGCTAACCATCGTCAACAAACCAAGCAAAACACAAGAAGCCAACACAGGAAACAAAGACTTTGACCCCTCTTTGGGGTAAACCACCATGGGTTCGCTTGGCAGAAATATCAACAACAACCCTGTCAGCATCATCGTGGGCCATACAAACCCTGCAATGATGGACACCAAAAAGAGTTTTTGCCTGTTGAACTTGATGAAATAATTGGCCTGACCAATACCAAGCATCAAAGTGGCCAAATCTGTTGAAAAAGGATTATACCAAGGATCTTTGAGTACAGCAAAGTTGGCAAAAACCAATATAAATCCCAGAATAGTCAGGTTGTCCCCCAGCCGGAGTTTAGTGGCCAGAGAGAAATACCAATATACACCCAAGCCTAAAAACAAGATATGAAATACCAGCATGCCCCGCATCAGGTTATCATGGCTTTTTAGAATTTCAAAGACACCAAACAAAACATTCACAAAAGCAAAAGGCATCACCCGCTGCATCTGAAAAACATTATAGCTTCCTTCCTCTACTTCTTCTAGAAAATTCCCTGTTACCTGTCTAAAAAACAGTCCATCGCCCAAAGCACCTTCATTGACGGGGACTTTTTCTCCCAGTATCTGGAAAAGGACAACAGAGGCCAAAGCAGCAATTAATGTAAATCTTATCAAATTATATTTGGGTTATATTGAAACAATCCCTGGGATTTTAGCAAGGTTCTGTGAACCAATTTTAGTCTGAAGTTCAAATTAAGTTTATTTTATCCCAATTATTGAAATTGAAATGCCTTTTCAATTATCCGAGGATGTCATTTAAGTCCTTCGCAATTGGCTGAATCAATTCAAATCCCTCAGCCAAATACCAATAATCCGACGACAACTTCTATTTCCTCCTCCAGAACAGACACCTTAATCCTCCTCTGCACTTTCTCATATGTTTTGTTGACCAGAAAATCCAGGTAGTCCAAGTCTATATCCCTCCCGATCAAAACCATCTCAATGGTTCCTGAGTCGATTCCTTTGGCATAATCTCCTATGATATATGCTTTTTCCACATTGCCCAATCGGCTGACTACCTGTTCCAACAATTGATCCAACCCCAAAAATTTTGACACCATATTCCTGATCTCCTGAGAGAAAGGATGTTCATTGTTGGCACGGTACATCTTCGTTTTACCCTCATCCCCGGCAGTCAACAAACCGGCATCCGTCAGCCTGTTGAGTTCCACTCGGACAGCATTGGTAGATTCCTTAAACTCCTTGGCAAGAGAACGCAGGTAACTTGAATTGTTATGCGAAAAAAACTTCAGCAGAAGTTTGACACGTGTTTTGGAGGTGACGAGTGAGTCAAGCATTTTATCTAAATGAAATCGGGATCAGAGCAATACTTCTACATTCAAAAGCTTATAAATTATGGTCTTTAAACAACCATTTTCAAATATTTTCTTAACCAAAAATACCCAGCTTCGCCCTTTCAGTCCCGTCTAAGAGCATATATTTACCGAGTAAATTCTTTACTCATGAGTAACAAAATTACTCGGGTAAAATAAAAAAACAAGTGATACCAAAAGATTTAGTAAACACAGATAAGTCTCTGATAAATAATATTTTATTAATAAGTACTTAAATAAAATAAAAAATGAAATTCAGCCTGAGTTAAATGAATTTGGAACCAAAACGCTGCGTTTAAAAAAAATTGAAAAAAATAAAGGGAATCCGATGGACTCCCTTCTTATCAATACAAAAACCTAAACAAAGGTCCCTTTCACCAAAACATTCAATCACAATTCCCTTCCAGGTCACAGGCACTTCCTTCTTCATTTTCAATAACAGAAAGGACAGGATTCGTCTTCACATAATCCTCCCAAGCTTTTCGGATGGTCTGCTCAAAAGATTCCTTGGCTTGTGCCCCGGAAATACCGTATTTCCGATCCACTACAAAAAACGGAACTCCCCTGACCCCAACCTGTCTGGATTCATAAATATCCTGATCAACCTTGTCGGCAAATTCATTGGAGTCCAAACATTTCATTACCCTATTTTCGGGCAAACCTACCTCCTTTGCCAATCCGGTCAAGGTAGTATGATCATCAATATTGGCTCCTTCACTGAAATACGCCTTCAATAACCTTTCCTTCAATTCACCACCTTTGCCAAGGGTCTTTGCCAACTGAAGCAACCGGTGTGCGTTCTTCGCATTGGCGACCACAGTTTTGTCCATATGGTAAACCAATCCCTCTTCTGCTGCCATGTCCACCACCTGTTGTGTTACCTGAATGGTCTGTGCCTTGCTCCAACCTTTGGTTTCTGACAAATATTCGAGCGTGCTTTTGGAGGGGTCTGTGACCATATCAGGATTAAGAAGAAAACTCTTCCATTCGATCTGTACCTGATCTGCATATTCAAAACCCTCTAGAGCCGATTCAAGCCTTCTCTTACCTATATAACAAAATGGACACATGATGTCCGACCAGATTTCTATTTTCATAATTCAGATTAATTTACTTCTTTCATAAATCCATTTTAAAATGATATGGTTCCAAAATCAAAGACAAAAGAATGTCCCTCCTGCGCCATGGTCATAGATCCCATGGCTGAATTCTGTCCTATCTGCGAATACCATTTCCCCAAAAGAAATCCCTTTTACCAATGGATCGCAATAGGTTTAGCGATCCTGCTATTGCTACTGCTCCTTTTTTGATGGCATAAGAAACCTACAGAAATAAAAAAGTGACCCTTTAGTCTCCCTTCCAAATTCCTAGGAAGTTCAAAAGCCTTCAATTCACAGCTCCCTATACCAGCTCCAAGTGCCTTTCAAGAGAATCCTTGACGGCATCAGCCACCATGTGGTAAAAAACCTCAGGATTATTGTCCACCTGGACAGCTTCCAAAGCACGATAATAGTCCAACCTTGAATTAAGATCTCCTTTAAGATTGGCAATCGTATATCCCCTTCTGAGCAAAATCAAATTCATCACAAGCCTGCTACTTCGTCCATTCCCGTCAATGAAAGGATGAATACTCACAAGTCTTTCATGCATTTCGGCAGCCAAGATCACCGGATGCAACCTCTTTTTTTGCTTGTCATAGTGAATAAAATAATCCTCCATCAATTTTTCCAACAAAAAAGGCTGAGGGGGTACATGGGTACTGCCTGTAATCCTCACAGGAACAGACCTGTATTTCCCGGCATTATTCCTGTCAATCCCTTTGAGGATCAGATAATGTAACTCCATCAAAACCCTTGGGCTATAATCCAATTGATCACTGACCAATTGCTCCATATAAGAAATAGCCTCGGCATGATTGATAGCCTCAAGATGCTCCCTCATGGACTTGCCACCGATAGTGATACCTTCATTGACCACGAGATGTGTCTCTTGCAGTGTAAGCGTATTTCCTTCTATCCTGTTGCTTTCGTAGGTATAGGCCACGTTGAAAAACTCCTGCATCTTTTGTAGCTGGGTGTGATTCAAAGGCCTTATGGACTGCCATTTTGATTTCAAATTATCAATATGATTCAATTTTTCCTGAATCGATACACTCAATTCTTGCATGGTCAATGACTGCTGACCTGATAGATAAGCTACCCTTGACTCAGCCAAAGCCAATATTTCTCCGGCATTTTCTTCCATGGCCAATAAGTTGTACACTTTTTCAGCAAGCCACATCTTTCTTACTTCATCAAAAGGAATCTGAAGCGCCTCTGAAAGGGCTTTTAGGTTATCCTCTGTCGGTAGCCTGTTCCCTTTTTCATATTTGGATATCAAGGCAGGATCAATTCCTGTCTGAAATGCAAGATTTCTTACTACCAATCCCTTCTCATTTCTTTTTTCAAAAAGGACTTGTGCCAATGTATTCATTTGTTGACATTTTAAATGTTGACAAATTTATTCAACATTTTTGGGTTTTTGATTTTTTCATCATTTTTTTTCTAAATTTAACCACCATGAACAAACGTAATTTCATAAAAAACCTGGCTTTGACAGGCATCGCATCATCTGCCTCTTTTGAAGCGCTTTCCAAAACGCTTGATGCTTATGCTCATTTGACTCCTTTTGACTTGGCAATGGCAGAAGATTTTTGGCAAAAGATAAGGGACGGCTATAAGCTGAAGCCGGACTATATCAACCTCGAAAACGGTTATTATTGCTTTATTCCGACCGAAACACTCGAAAATTACATCAGCCACATCAGGGAGATCAATTTCCAGGGCTCTTGGTATTTCCGCACTGTTCAGTGGGAAAATAAAGACAAAGCAGCCGAAAGGTTGGCAGCTACATTTGGGGGCAGTCCTGACGAGGTTGCCATCACCCGAAACGCGACCGAGTCCCTCGACATCATCATCTCAGGATATCCTTGGCAAAAAGGGGACGAGGCCATTTTTGCTGAGCAGGATTATGGCAGCATCCAAAATATGTTTATCCTCGCGTCCAGAAGACATGGCATGGTCAATAAAATAGTCTCTATCCCAAACCATCCCAAATCAGACGGGGAAATAGTCAAAATATACGAAGACGCCATCACCCCAAACACAAAACTGATGATGGTCAGCCACATGGTCAACATCACCGGACAAATCCTTCCAGTCAAAAAAATCTGTGACATGGCGCACCGGCACGGAGTCGATGTCATGTTGGACGGGGCGCATTGTATCGCCCATTTCGAGTTCAAAATAGATAAACTCAATTGCGATTATTATGCCTGTAGCCTCCACAAATGGCTCAGTGTACCGCTTGGATCAGGACTTTTATATGTCAAAAAAGACAAAATAAACAAGATTTGGCCACTTTTGGCACCCTACGAACTGGACCATGCCAATATCAAAAACCTCAACCACATCGGAACCCACCCTGTAGCCACAGACCTTGCGGTGAACAATGCTTTGGACTATTATGAAAAAATAGGTGCTGAAAGAAAAGAGGCAAGACTCCGGTTCTTACAGCTTTATTGGAGCGATAAGGTCAGAAACATTCCCAAAATCAATGTCAATACCCCAGCTGACCCTTCCCGCTCATGTGGGATTGCCAATGTGGGTATAGAAGGAATGGAACCAACGGACATGGCAAAAATTCTGATGGACAAATACAAAATCTACACAGTGGGAATCAATTATGCAGGCGTGGTGGGTTGCAGGATCACCCCAAACATTTACACCTCTACTGAAGAATTGGATGTGTTTGTCCAAGCTTTAAAGGAAATGGCCAATTCTTGACCCCAGCCCAAAATTCAGAAGCCTCTTCCCTATAGCATTGCGTCAATTATTGACTTAATGTAACCAAACAGGTAAGATGTTGCCATTACTCCAAATATTCTCTTGTTTTTTGACCATCTGTGTAACGATTCTTGATCAGAGACAAATAACTGAAGTAATTGCTTGCATCTTGTTTCAATCCTTTTCACATTTGCACACGTTTTTAAAAAGCATGTCAAACCTAAATAGCATAGCATTTAATACCCTCACAACAAAGACCTTGTTTTTGTCGGGTGTTGCCATGCCACTTTTTGCTCCTTTGAGGAGATTTAGGAACAGCTTCAGGGTGACTTCCCTGGCCTGACTTTTGGTGTCCTACGTGGACGACCTACAATAGCACGTTCGATTTCTCCTTATTTCTCAACGGCCTTTTAAAGCCAATCAACCATTCATTTATTTCCTATTGGACAAAATGGAAAACATTCCTTCATTCACCATCAGACCTGCAACAGAAAAGGACACTGTCTACGCTGAGACCATTACCACAGAAATGGAAGAATCAGCAAAATCACGTGGCACAGGTATTGCAAAACGGTCCCCTGAATATATCAAAACCAAAATGCAGGAAGGCAAAGCGGTCATCGCTTTGACCAAGGAAGGCGCTTGGGCAGGTTTTTGCTATATAGAAGCCTGGGGACACGGTAAGTTTGTGGCCAATTCAGGATTGATCGTTGCGCCACAGTTCAGAAAATATGGCTTGGCTACGCTGATCAAAAATGAAATTTTCAAACTCAGCCGGGCCAAATTCCCTGATTCCAAGATCTTTGGACTAACCACAGGTGCCGCTGTTATGAAAATCAATTCCAGCCTCGGTTATATTCCTGTCTCCTATTCTGACCTGACAGATGACGAAGAATTCTGGAAAGGCTGCAACAGCTGCGTCAATGTCGAAATCCTGAAAAGCAAAAGCCGACAGAACTGCCTTTGTACGGCCATGTTGTATGATCATTCCAAGAAAGCCAAAGTGGAAGATGTGGCATTGAGAACTGATTTTAAGAAAAACCTGAAGCTATTTGAGCGGTGGACAAGACTGAAGAAATACGTCATGCTTAATCTCAAGAAAACCAAAGACAAAACCTTAAGTATATTTTAAACCTATAAGCCTGATCGCTTCGGCTTGAATAAAAGATATCACCGATGAAAAAATTAGTATTAGCATACAGCGGAGGATTGGACACCACTTTTTGTGCCCTCCACCTTTCCAAAGATTTGGGTTATGAAGTACATGCCGTATTAATCAACACTGGCGGATTTTCATCACCTGAACTTCTTGAAATCGAAAACAGGGCAATTGGCCTTGGGGTTGCATCATTTACAGTTCTGGATGTAACCGAAGCATACTATCAGGAAGTCCTGAAATTTTTGGTGTTTGGGAATGTCCTGAAAAACGCAACTTATCCCCTATCGGTAAGCGCAGAAAGAATCCTTCAAGCCAAAACCCTGGCGGAATATGCCAGGAAAATCGGCGCAAAATCAGTGGCCCACGGCAGTACCGGTGCAGGAAATGACCAAGTGCGATTTGATATGATTTTCCAGACCATCGTCCCCGACATCGAAATTATCACCCCAATCCGGGACTTAAAACTCAGCAGAGAGGAAGAAATCGCCTACCTCAAAAAACATGGCGTTTCCATGAATTTTGAGAAAGCCAAATATTCGATCAACAAAGGAATCTGGGGAACCTCTGTCGGAGGAAAAGAAACCTTGACTTCCAACCAAACCCTTCCGGAGGAAGCTTGGCCTACACAAGTCAGCAAAACAGGTTCAGAGGAAGTGGTGATTGGCTTCGAAAAAGGAGAAATTAATTCAGTAAATGGAATTTCCTATGAAAATCCTGTGGATGCAATTCTGAAAGTCCAGGAATTGGCCGCACCCTATGGCATCGGAAGAGATATCCATGTCGGAGACACCATCATCGGCATCAAAGGAAGAGTCGGATTTGAGGCTGCCGCGCCATTGATTATCATCAAAAGCCATCAGTTGCTGGAAAAGCACACCTTGACCAAATGGCAGACATTCTGGAAAAACCAGCTTTCCGAATTTTATGGCAACCACCTTCATGAAGGCCATTACCTAGATCCTGTCATGCGAAACATGGAAGCATTCTTGGAGAGCACTCAGGAGTTTGTCACCGGAACAGTGAAAGTAATCCTTCATCCATTTAGATTCCAATTGGTGGGAATCGAATCCTCCCATGATTTGATGGCTTCCAAATTTGGCAGTTATGGGGAAATGAACAAAGGCTACACCGGTGAGGATGTCAAAGGATTTACCAGAATCCTCGGAAACCAAACCGCAATTTTTCACCAAGTCAACAAGTATGAAGAAAATTAAAACAGCCATCATCGGCGCAGCAGGTTATACCGGAGGAGAACTGCTTCGCCTTTTGGTACACCATCCCGCCTGCGACTTGGTATATGTCCACAGCAATAGCCAAAAAGGCAAGAAAGTAACAGATGTCCATCCTGACCTCATTGGAGATACAGACCTGGTCTTTACCGATAAGGTCAAAATCGATGAGATTGAGGCTGTTTTCTTGGGACTTCCCCACGGAGAGACTAAGAGATTTTTGGAGAATCATCCATTTTCGCCTGACACTGTCATCATTGACCTGAGTACTGATTTCAGAGATGAAAGCAATGGATTCCTATATGGATTGCCGGAAGTCAACAGATCCAAAATCAAAACTGCCAAAAGAATTGCCAATCCCGGTTGCTTTGCCACTGGGATACAATTGGCATTGCTACCGGCAGTAGCTAAAGGCTGGATCAAAGAAACGGTTCAGATTTCAGGGATTACAGGCAGCACAGGAGCAGGTAAGAAATTAGCTGAAACCAGCCATTTCAGTTACCGAACCGGCAACATGTCTGTCTATAAACTTTTCACCCACCAACACCTGAAAGAAATCAAACAGACTTTTGGGCAATTGAATATCGGCTTTAATCAGGAATTATTATTTGTTCCTTACCGAGGCAATTTTGCCCGGGGAATCTGGATTACCGCTTATTTTCCTTTTGAGGGAAGTGTTGAAGAGGCGAAAGAGGCTTATCTTGACTTCTACAAAGATGCTCCATTTACCCATGTTTCCGGTCAGGATATCGACATGAAGCAGGCCGTCAATACCAACAAATGCATCCTCCACCTCCAAAAAGAGAATGGCCAATTGGTCATCTATTCCGCCATTGACAACCTACTCAAGGGTGCATCAGGCCAGGCTGTCCAAAACTTCAATCTTGCATTCGGATTGGAAGAGTCTACAGGACTCCATTTAAAAAGTATCGCTTTCTAACCTATTGACTATGAACCTATTTGATGTATATCCTTTGATCAATGTCACTCCTGTCAAAGCCCTTGGCGCAAAACTTTGGGACGACAAAGGAGATGAATACACAGACTTGTATGGCGGTCATGCTGTCATTTCCATTGGCCATAGCCATCCCCATTTCAATCAGAGATTGAAAGACCAATTGGATCAGATTGCCTTTTATTCCAATTCCGTCCATATTCCCATCCAACAGCAACTTGCCAAGAAATTGGGGGAAATGTCAGGATATCCCGACTTCAATTTATTCCTGTGCAATTCCGGGGCAGAAGCCAATGAAAACGCATTAAAGCTTGCGTCCTTTGCCACCGGAAAATCCGGATTCATTTCTTTTTCAGGAGCTTTTCATGGAAGGACTGCAGGTGCAGTAGTTTTGACTGATAATCCAAAAATCATTGCGCCGTTCAATCAAAGATCTGACGTTTACATCCTTCCATGGGAAGACCTTGCGGCTGTCGAAACCCAATTGAAAAATGAAAACATTGCCGGTATCATCATTGAAGGCATTCAGGGAGTTGGCGGCATACATGTTCCTTCACCTGGATTCCTTTTGGAAGTTTCCAGATTGGCCAAAGCTTATGGCGCAAAATTGATCCTCGATGAAGTGCAGTCCGGGTATGGAAGAACAGGGAAATTCTTCGCCCACCAATGGGTGGAAGGACTGGTTCCTGACCTGATCACAATGGCAAAAGGAATGGGAAATGGCTATCCCATAGGAGGCGTTTTGATCCATCCTGATTTCAAAGCGTCTTATGGACTCTTGGGGACAACCTTTGGTGGCAACCACCTCGCCTGTGCAGCAGGATTGGCTGTACTGGAAGTGATAGAATCAGAAAATCTTATGCCGCACGCCCAGAAAATGGGGGAGTTTCTTTTCACTGAACTGAATGAAATCCAGGGAGTCTCTGAAGTCAGGGGAAGAGGTCTGATGATCGGAGTTGACTTTGACAGAGACGCAGCTCCGGTACGTTCTGAATTAGTCGGCAAATACAAAATATTCACGGGCAGTTCGGCCGGAAAACAGACCATCCGTTTGCTTCCACCATTAAATATTGGTTTGAATCAGCTATCTTCGTTTGTTGAAAGTTTGAAGAAAGTATTGAATTAATCTCAAATCAAACCACACACTTTTCCTAAATTTTGGCCAGAAACTGAACAAAATGATGCACTTCACCAAATTTGATGATAAAGCCACCGCAGAGATATTGATCCAAAAGGCAATTCAATACAAGCGCGACCCTTGGATCGATCAGGCAAAAGGACAAAGAAAAAGAATCGGCTGCATATTTTTGAATCCTTCCCTAAGAACTAGGGCAAGCACGCAGATTGCCGCACAGCAACTAGGCATGGAAGTCATCGTGATGAACATGGACAAAGAAGGCTGGGCTCTCGAAATGCGGGAAGGTGTCACCATGAACAAAGGTACTGTGGAGCATATCAAGGATGCTGCCGGCGTGTTGGGTTCCTATTTTGACATCCTTGCGGTACGTGCCTTTCCATCAATGACCAACAAGCAGGAAGATTTGGATGACTTTGTTTTCAACCAATTCATCAAATATTCAGGTGTTCCGGTAATCAGCCTAGAATCCGCCATCCGGCATCCTCTCCAAAGTCTGGCAGATATGGTTACCATTCAGGAAAATTGGAATCAGGAAAAAAAGCCCAAAGTAGTTTTGACCTGGGCGCCACATATCAAAGCGATTCCCCATGCTGTCGCAAATTCATTTTCAGAATGGGCCATCGGCTGTGGACATGATCTGACCATTACCCACCCCCTCGGTTATGAACTGGACGAAAGATTTACCAAAGGAGCGAATATAGTCCTTGATCAAAAGGAAGCCTTGAAAGGCGCAGATTTTGTTTATGTCAAAAATTGGTCTGGATTCAATGACTATGGAAATATCCTGAGTACAGATGGTTCTTGGATGCTGACAGAAAAGCATTTCAGACAAGCCAAAAAAGCCAAAGTCATGCATTGTCTTCCTGTCAGAAGGAACTTGGAATTATCGGATGAAATTTTGGAAGGACCGAGAAGCCTCGTCATGGAATTGGCCCACAATAGAATTTTTGCTGCACAATCAGTCATCAGCCATATTCTGGATCAGAAATAATTTCGGTCTACCTTTTTTGAATACAAACACCTATTGAACCATGAATATCACCATCATTAAAATCGGAGGAAATGTCATAGACTTTCCTGCCAAACTGGAAGAATTCCTCCAACTTTTTTCCAAGTTTCCGGGTAAAAAAATCCTAGTCCACGGTGGTGGAATCACAGCTACCAAGTTTGGGGAAAGCCTCGGCGTCATGCCCGAAATGGTCGACGGCAGACGCATCACAGACAAAGAAACTTTGGATATCGTCACCATGGTCTATGCCGGACTCATCAACAAGCAAATCGTGGCAAAACTCCAAAGCTTGAGACAAAATGCTGCAGGAATGACAGGCGCTGACGGCAACTTGATCCGATCAGAAAAAAGGCCTGTCAAAACCATCGATTATGGCTACGTCGGAGATATCAAAGAGGTAAATGTAGAATTGCTGGAAGGCATGCTGGAAAGGAAAATGGTACCGGTCATCTGCGCCATCACGCATGATAAAAAAGGGCAACTTCTCAACACCAATGCGGACAGCATAGCATCGGAATTGGCAACCAATCTTTCAAAAAAACACAAGGTCAACCTTTACTATTGCTTCAATAAGGCCGGGGTTTTGATAGATGAACACAATGACAACTCCATCATACCATTGATCAACGAGGATATTTACACCGAGCTCAAAAGAGAAAATGTCATCCATTCAGGCATGATTCCAAAACTGGACAATGCCTTTGCTGCCCTGAACAAGGGCGTCAACTTTGTTTGGATAGGAAAAGCAGAAAATCTCCTGTTGGCAGCGAAAGGAAAACTATCCGGGACCATCATTGAAAAACAACGGTACGAATTATACTGACCTTTTAATCAGTCCATTTCAAAATTGAAAATGAGTAACTCCCATCCCGATATCCAATCGCTTTTTGAAGATGCATTGGCCTTATTGGTTTCATTGATAGAAAGTCCTTCTTTTAGCAGGGAAGAAAATAAAACCGGGGATTTAATCGCACATTTTTTTGAACAAAGAAAAATCCCAAGCCTAAGAAAAGGCAATAACATTTGGGTTTTCAACCAATCATTTGACAATGCAAAGCCTTCCATCTTACTGAATTCCCACCACGATACAGTCCAACCGAACGCAGGCTATACCAAAGATCCATTCAAAGCCATCACAGAAAATGGCCGGCTTTATGGATTGGGAAGCAATGACGCCGGTGGGTGCCTGGTAAGTTTGATTGCCGCTTTCTGCTATTTCTACGAAAAGGAGATTCCTTACAACTTGATTTTGGCAGCAACTGCCGAGGAAGAAATATCCGGAAAAAACGGCATTGAAAGCATTTTGACAGAACTTCCGGCATTCGAGCTAGCCATTGTCGGGGAACCTACCCTGATGCAAATGGCCGTGGCGGAGAAAGGCTTACTCGTCATTGACGCCACCACAAAGGGCAAAGCCGGACATGCCGCAAGGGAAGAAGGCGAAAATGCCGTATATAAAGCATTGGATGACCTGAATATAATCCGTGGATACCAATTCAAGAAAGTATCCCCTTATCTGGGAAAAACCAAAGTGACCGCCACCATCATCCATGCAGGATCACAACATAATGTCGTACCGGATGTATGCACTTTTACGCTAGACGTACGGGTTACAGACAGCTATACTTTGGAAGAAGCTTTTGCTGAATTGAAAAGCGTACTGCAGGCAGAATTGGTGCCGCGCTCCCTCAGACTCGATTCCTCAAAAGTCCCTGACGGACATAAGATCTTGGAAGTAGGAAAGTCCTTGGCTTTGGAAACCTACGGCAGTCCTACCCTTTCGGATCAAGCTTTGATCCCGTATCCTTCAGTCAAAATCGGACCCGGTGACTCAGCACGGTCACATACTGCAGATGAATTTATCTATTTGGATGAAATCCAAAAAGGCATCCAAGGCTACATCAACTTACTTGAAAAATACTTCACACCAACCTGAAACATTTCAATAGATGTATCTACTCTTTCCTCCCATAAACCAAAACAGTACAAGATTTGAATATCCAATGTAGTAGCAGTGGACTGTCGACTATGGTCTGTGGACGATTATCCATAGCTTAGACTCATATTTCAATAACCTTTTACTAATAACCAATAACCAATCCCCTCCATCATGAAACTCTGGCAAAAAAATACAGGATCAAAAATTGAAGTTGAAAAATTCACCATCGGAAGTGATCCTAAATTTGATGCGCTCTTAGCTCCTTTTGATGTCTTGGGTTCAATGGCACATGCCATCATGTTGGAGAAAATCGGCCTTCTGGATGCTGATGATCTGATATTACTCAAAAAAGGACTGAAAGAAATATACATAGAAATAGAAAAAGGCCAGTTCAAAATCGAGGAAGGTGTAGAAGATGTCCACTCCCAGGTGGAATTTTTATTGACCCACCGGTACGGGGAAGTTGGCAAAAAACTGCATAGCGGACGCTCCCGAAATGACCAGGTTCTGGTAGACTTGAAGTTGTATTACCGGGCTGCCATCAGGGAAATTGTAGAAGCCACTGGGGAGCTTTTTGGATTGTTGATACAGCTTTCTGAAAAACACAAAAATGACCTGATGCCTGGCTATACACATACGCAATTGGCGATGCCGTCTTCCTTTGGACTTTGGTTTGGTTCATTTGCCGAAGGTCTCACAGAAGATTTGGACTTGTTGCAGGCTGCTTACAGGCTTTCCAACAAAAACCCGCTCGGTTCGGCAGCAGGTTATGGCTCCTCTTTTCCTTTGGACAGGACTTTGACCACCAAGCTATTGGGATTTGAAGACCTTCACCACAATGTCATCAATGCACAAAACAGCCGTGGAAAAACTGAAAAAACCATGGCGTTTGCTATGGCCGGGCTTTCAGGAACATTGAATAAATTGGCTTCCGATGTCTGTATTTTCATGAACCAGCATTTTGGGTTCATCGCATTTCCTGATGACCTGACTACAGGCAGCAGCATCATGCCCCACAAAAAAAACCCGGATGTATTTGAATTGATCCGGGCCAAAACCAATCAAGTTCAGGCAATCCCAAACACCATCACCCTGATGCTGACCAACACCACCACGGGCTATCACCGAGACCTTCAACTGCTGAAGGAAGCCATTTTTCCGGGAGTGGAGAATTTATTGGAATGTATCAGAATGAGTACTTTTATGCTCCGCGAAATCAAAGTCAAAGAAAACATCCTCGCTGATCCATTTTTCAAACATGCTTTTAGCGTGGAAGTGGTCAATGATCTTGTTCTGAATGGAATGCCATTCCGCGATGCCTACAAAAAAGTGGGATTGGATATCGAAAACGGGGATTTTCATCCCGACCAAAACAAAATTTCACATACCCATGAAGGAAGTATCGGCAACCTGTGTACATCCGAAATCAAAGCAAAAATGGAAAAGGCAGTCAATGGATTTGATTTTGGGAAAGTGGATTTGGCGCTACAAAGCCTGCTTTCCATCTGAACTCCAAAGGTCTTTACAAATTCCAAAGGATCATTTAATGCCTTTCAGATATCTGAAAAAACCCAAAAACCAAACAACAAAATCTTAAGAAAATGGCTTTATTATTGGTGGAATAAGCTATTGGGAACTTATGTTAATTAAAAAAATCAATGATAAATCCCTGCCTCTAAAAACCGAGAGTGAAATCCAAAGTAAGTATTTCCTCCACTTTGATAAGTCCTCCCATTTTTTTTGGGGCTTCCAACTCCAAATCCTCAAAACTCAAAACCAAGTTGGCATGTAGGCCTTCGGGGATTCTTTTCAATACCAACGCCGGAAAATCAAGATTTTTGCCAACTAAAAATACTGAAAGGTCGCAGGTATAGTGACCGTAGTTGGATTTTATATTTTGAACTTTGACTCTTGCAATTGGATGTTTGTCTGATTTGACGGTGTTTCTGAAATCTCTGTTCAGTAAAAAATTGCCGCAGGAAAAATCACGGACCGGAATGTCAAAAACCATTTCCTTTTCAGGTCCTTCAAAGTCAATAAATAACGTATCCTTCAAGCCGTGTTTTGAATAATCGCAACTGAATCCGCCGATCGAGGTCCGACCACTGACAGTGATCATTTTTTTGGTAACAATTACCTCTCTCTCTTTTACTTCGGGATTCAAAAGAATCAAAATCAGGGCAAGAAGGATACGCATCATAGTTTTTTATTCTTAGAAGCCAATGACACCTTCGATCATCAGACCATTGAATTTACCGCCGTTTCTAATGTCTGTCGCAGCAAAGTCATTGTAGTTTTGTTGAACGTATTCCAATTTGGCAAGGATGTTTTTGGTAACGAACCAGCCGCCACCGATTTGGATTCTGTCAAGGCTTACATCCAAACCTGAACCTGCCAATTTTCCATTGACTTCATTGTACCTTCCGGCAATGTAGTATTTTTCACTTCTGCCAAATCTGTAGACCAAATCGATCCCTGTTTGATTCCAAGTTCTGTCCACAGTCTCATTTGCTGCTCTACCTTTGGATTGTTCGAAGTTGCCAAAGAGCTCCAATCCGTGGAATTTCACGAAGGGGTTGACCACAAAAGCAGTGACATTATTTCTTTGACCTGGGTTAAATCTACCGGAAGTAAAGTTCGCTGATGTAGAGGCAAGTGTGTTCTCCAATACAAGATAATATCTTGATCCTGCCCTGTCTCCCGACCAAAGTGTGTTGTTCTGAGAACCTGAAGTGGTATAGACAGAGCCTGTCAATCTCACTCTCAAATCGTCCGAAAGTTGTTTATCATATCCTAATTTACCGATAAAGGAAGGCTTCCTGTTTGCAGGATTGGTCACACCACCTTGTATTTCACCGCCTGTAACAGCAGCCATGGCCAAGATACCGTTGGATTGGAAGAACAGCTCACCACCGACTTCTGTGGCAAAGGCATCCATGATATAGTTTCCGATAAATGGGTTGTACATAGCGTTACCGTTGTCACTTCTTCTGAATTGGGCATCGCCGTAGTTGATCTGCATATGGCCTACACGTAAAGTCAGGTATTTGTCAAACCAATCTGTATTACCTACGTTCAGGAAAGTCAGTTTGTCAACCTGTAAAAAGCCACCTTTTACCCATGTTTCTGGATGGTGTCTAGAGGACAGGTAAGCAATCAGATTCAATCTCAAACCATCCGCCAAAGCCACGTCGATGTTCAGGTTGGCTGTAGCAAGGTTGGTACCTGAACCTATTTCAATCAGCTGATTTAAGTTGACATTGTTTGCATTCAATACTGCATTTGCGGTATTTGAATGGCTTAAGTTTTGCCATTGTTGTGTAAAATGGCCACCTATACGGACTTTCATTCCATCAAAGGCAATGGAATCATTTTTTCCGGTTTCGAAAACATTGATCCCTCTTTGGTCATAAGGTCTCCAGAATTGAAGGTCTCTCTGAAGTCCTTGGGCAAATGTGGGTAAGGATAAACCCACAAATGCAATCGCAGCAATAAAATACTTTTTCATGTCGTAAAGGTTTTAGTTGATAGGTTGAAATGTTGTTTTAAAAGATATTTTGACGTCATCTCTTGTTTTTACAGTTCCCAACAAAGCTGTCGGAGGTGTAATGGAAAAGGTGGTGAGTTTGGTATCGAAACTTCCTTCGAAAGTGAATTTGTTTCCGCTTTGGGTAACCTTCAGAGGAAAAGATGCAGGCTTGGTCACTCCGGCGATCGTAAAATCCCCTTTTGCCTGAAAGCTGCTTCCGCTGCCTGTGATTTCCCTTAAAGTAAATTTGATTTCCTTATTCTTGCCCGTGTCGAGTGCCTTGTAAGCATTGTTGTCCAATCCCCTCGTTCCACTCTTTAGGCTTTCCGCCTGCGTTGTGAGCGAGGCGCTTTTCACACTTTTCAATTGATCCCCTTCTACTACCAATAGTGCTTCTCCTTTGGCTGCGTTTGTGGTCATTGTCCAATCGTGCAATGAGGACCCTCCATCTATTTGTAATGTTGGAGAAGGGGAAAGTGTGTACTTGGTTTGGGCCTTTAGGGCCGAAAATGTTGATATCAGGATAAAAACCATAAACACTGATATCCACTTTGTTCTATTTTCCATAATCAGTTGTGTTTGTTTGATGATGCTAAATTGAGGATATGCATCTCAGTAAAACATGATGAAAATCATATAACACTATGATTTACAGCACAACGATACTTTATGGATTAAGTCAAAATAAAAAAACAGAATTTTCGTCAAAAACCAGACGAAAATTCTGTCAAACAGGTGAAATACAAGATTAAATAAAAAGTTTATTTCACTTAAATAATTTTTCCAAAATTTTATATGTTATCAGATAGGTCGGACGTACTCCTTCCATGCCCAATGCGCCGGATGCAAGGGTACTTCCTGTTTCCAAAGGATTGTCAGAAGCATAGTAGGCATAAAGAACTTTTACATTTTTGGAGATATTCTGTCTGATCTTACTTTCTGATTGGATTGCCTTCTGATAGTGAGCGCCTTCCATTTCCAGGCCGATTGCCTGCCAACTTGATTCCATCAGGTAGCTGAGTACATCCTTGTTTTGAAGGGAAGTCCCCAATACTGTAAACATGGTACCTTCGTATACGCCTAACCCAAAGCCTTCAAAATCCTGTTTTTTAAGCTCATTTTTGATGGGGTAATTATCCGCAGTACCTTCAAAGACATGGTTTGTGGGGATCATGATGTCTCCTTTTTTGCCTGTAAGGATCCCCGCTTTACCCATGATGGAGGCAGAGAGTACGTTCAAAGGGTAAGATTTCCCATTGACATGGTCGTATGGTTTTAGCAATTCATCAAAACACTCATACGCCTGCTCGCCAAAGGCGTAGTCCATGACCAAAATCACGGGTTTTTTGCGGTTATCTTTTGCTATTTTGATACCCGGCACGATAGTATCTTTGGACATTTTGGCGGTATCGATGAGCTGCACATTAATATTGGTGCCAGACTCATCATTGATTTCGATGAAGCCGTTTTTCTTGGCGTAATTCCAGATATCCTTTCCTTTATTGTTTTTTGCACCGGTACTGATTTCCATGACGATACTTTCTATTTCATCAAAGGTCTTTAACCCCAAGGCCTGATGGCCAAAAATGGTGTTGGTGACACTGTGCAGGTTAGCTGATATGATATGGATAGCCCTGTCAATAAGTCCCTCTTCGAAAAGTACCGATTTGATTTTATTGGCCCAAAGCTCCCCGTACACATGGTGTCCAACCCTTTGTCTCAAAGTAGAAGAAAAAGAAATCTCCCTGTCCTTTCCATTAAAAATCTCATCCATGGCAAGCTTGCCAAGATGGTAGACAATAGAGAAAAGGCTGCTTGTATGGGGAGATATTTCGAATTTCTGAACTGCGTCATGGGTCTCATCAAAAGTCCTTCCCATCACATGGCTGAGGTAGGAACATGCTACTTCCCTGTCAAACTCTTCCCCGTTTACCTCCTTTTCCACTGTTTTCTCAAGCATCAGCCAGTTGAGGTCCATTTTTCCTTTGTGGTCTGTGCTGTTCGATTTGATTTTTTCGGACTCGATATAAAGAAAAGTGATGTGGGTCAGGATATCATAAATGTCGGACCTGCCTCTTGTCATTTCAACATACATCTGATCGTCGTCCACCCGATAGCAGTTTCTTTTTCTTTTCGCAGGTACTATTGCGGTAAAAGTTGAATTTTCATATCCCTCCCTGCTGATCAACCTGATGTAGCGGCATTGTTCTATCCCTCTCGGAAGCCTTTCCATCACATACAATAAGCCATCCAGCTCGATCTTTTCTTCGTCCCCTAGCAATCCGTAAATCTCAGGGCTCAACACCAAAAGTGAATCCACGAGCGACTCACCTGAAACTCCCATCGGTTTGTATGACCCCCTCATAAACAGGTGTCTCATCGTGATATAGAGTTTTTCGATAGCTGCCCTGGATTCTTGTGCGCGTGTTCTTTGCATCATTTTTAAAATTATTTCATTGGATAAATTCTACAAACTTAACCAATTTTGCCCAACCTGTAAGGTTAAATTTTTATTACCCCTCGTTAAAGGACTGTTAATCAGGAATATTTGGTCCTCAAAATATTCAAATGGTGCTGTGTATGACCGGCTATAATATTGAAAAGCGCACGGACCGAAACATAAAATCCATTTGCATTTCCCATGTTGGAATAGGAGGTTTCAGGTAAATTTTTCAAAAGCGATACTGCAGCTTTTCGTGACAATTCAAAATCCTCCAATAATGCCGCAAGCGGAATGTTGTTAAAATCAGCCGTTGCCACGTATTGGTCCTGATCAAATCCCGGAAGTGAGGCATGCTCACCCCGTGCAAAACACAATGCCCTGAATGTCATGATCCTGTCAGTATCTATGATATGTCCCAAAACTTCCTTAGCCGTCCATTTTCCCGGAGCGTAGGCAAGAAGACTTTTCTCCTCACCCATTTTCAGATAAAACTCCCTAATCTCAGCCACTTGGTCCAAAAGCTGTGTGGGAATGTCTTTTCCCTTAACCCAGTTGATATATCCGGTATAAAAAGATTCATATTCACCTTCGCGGGGCACTAATAATTCGTTCATGTAATTCTGTTTTAAAGTTGATGTATCTACAGGTAAATTTAAGGCATTCACCTTGAGCATTTCCGATTATGAAAAAAATATTACTCCCAATAGCTTGTTTTGCTTTCAATTTTGCAATTGCCCAGACGCAGATCATACACCGCAATACCGAAATCGAAACAATGGTCAATGACATTTCAGCGACCAATCTCGAAAAATACGTCAGGGACCTTGCTGGATTCAGAACCCGTCATACCCTTAGTCCCAATAATCCGAAAGAAGGAATCTCTGCCTCTCAACAATATGTGCTGAACCATTTCAAATCATTTGAAAGTGCTTCCAATGGTAAGCTGACTGCTTCTCTTGACACATTTACAATAGCTGCTGACAATAGACGGATACCAACGGACAGCCAATTGGCTAATGTCATGGCCACACTCAAAGGGACGGACCCGAATGATGACCGGGTTTTCATCATTTCCGCCCATGTTGACAGCCGGGCTTTGGATGTGATGGACACCAAAATCGATGCCCCCGGCGCAAATGACGATGGGTCGGGCGTAGCCGCGGTGATTGAATTGGCAAGGATCATGTCCCAAAAGTCATTTTCTGCTACCATTATTTTCGTGGCAGTATCAGGTGAGGAGCAAGGTCTGAAAGGCGCGGCTTACCTCGCCGAAAAAGCCAAAAAGGAGAATTGGAACCTTGTCGCCATGCTCAACAATGACATGATCGGAAACAGCAATTCCTCCGAAACCAATATCAATGACAATACCCGTGTTAGGATTTTTTCGGAAGGTGTACCCGCAGCGGAATCAGAACAAATGGCTGCCGTCAGGCGCTACACCAACGGTGAAAATGACAGCAAATCCCGTCAGCTCGCCCGCTATATGAAAGAAGTCGGAGAGAGGTATGTTGATCAGCTTGAGGTCAAATTGGTTTACAGAAACGACCGCTTCCTGAGAGGCGGAGACCATACTCCTTTTGCAAGAGAAGGCTTTACTGCCATCAGGGTCTGTGAAATGAATGAAAACCACTACCACCAACATGAAAACGTGAGGATAGAAAACGGCATCCAATATGGGGATCTGCCGGAGTTTGTCGATTTTGAATACATGCGAAAAGTAACCGGAATCAACCTTGCTTCTTTGTTTGCCCTTGCTTCTGCGCCTTCTGAGCCGCAGACTGTTGGCATTGATGTGCGAAAACTCAGCAATACTTCCACCTTGAGATGGGTAGCCCCTGCAAACGGAAAAGCAAAAGGATATTATGTCCTCATGCGGGAAACTGACGCTTCGACTTGGGAAAAGAAGTTTTATACTGAAGCTAACACCTTGACCATTCCCTATTCCAAAGACAACTATTTCTTTGCAGTGCAGGCTGTCGGAGAA